>JAJQBO010000104.1 GCA_021203245.1 Planctomycetaceae bacterium | reverse complement strand
CCCCGGTCCCCAGCACGCCGAATTCGCTTCGTAGACGTTCCAGTTCCAGAAAAAGTAAAGGGCCACCGACAGCGCCGCGGCATAGAGGATGATGTTGAAAATGAGCGGCAGAATGGCGTAGCGCTTCAGGCCGCGCCGGGCGAGCAGGAACTGCATGCCGCGAAACGGCAGCCCGATGCCCCGGGACAGGCCGCCGAAATCGAAAAGGGGAAGCTTCCGCATAGTGCTCCTTACAGCATGGGCACCTATCGCTGGGTGCCCGAAAATCGTGACGAGAATACTATTGTCGCGCTAGGCGGACTGTCCGTCCAGAGCGTGTTGCAGTTTTTGTTCGTCTTCGTGGGTCAGGGACGTCTTGATGACCTTGCCGCCCGTCCCTTTCAGTTCTTCCAGTACCTTGTCCGGCGTGGCTTTTTTGAACAGCACGAACAGCAGGGACGATCCCGGCTGGAAGCTGTCGGCCAGGTCCTTCATGAACTTGTCGTTGACGCCGACGTCCGTGAGCGCACCCGTCACCGCGCCCGCGCCCGCGCCCACCGCCGCCCCCAATATCGGGCTCAGGAAAATCATGCCGATGAGCAGGCCCCAGAATCCGCCCGACATCGCGCCGCCCGCCGTCAGGTTGTACATCTGTTGCAGCTTGACCTTGCCGTCCTGTTTCTTGACCGCAACGACGGCGTCCTCGAGTTCAAGGAGATATTCCTTGGTCAATTTCATCAACTTCGCGCGTACCTGGTTGGCTTCATCCTCGTTGTTGTACGCAACCACGATAAGATCGCTCATACTCTTGCTCCTGCAGTAACGGCGTTCCCGGAGGAGCGCCTCCACCCCCACTCGTAAAATACTGTCGCCTAGTCGCGCGCCATGACGCGGAAATCCATGTCGTCGAAGGCGAAAATGCAATCCGCCAGTTCCATCGTGCACAGGTAGGTCAGGTCGATGCAGTCGTTTTCGATCTGCCGCATCAGCTCCTTTGCCCGGGCGGTATGGACGGTGATGCGCAGTTCCGAATAGCGCACCGCCTGCCCCGTTTCGATGAGGAACCCCCAGTCCGACGATATCGCCAGGAACAACTCGCGCGTCGCCTGGTTCAGCGCCCGGATGAGGAGCGGGTGTTCGGTGTTCTTGTGTTTGGTGGCGAGATCGATCAGCCGCTGCGACAGCCGGTACATGTGGCGGTAAACCCAGCAGTTGGGCTGGTAGGAACGGTTGTCCACCCAGGTCTGGAAATAGTCCTTTTTGCCCCAGGAACTCGCGCCAGGCATCATCTTCTGATGGGTCGGGTTTTCGCCCAGGTATTCGGACGGGGTGACGGGGCGCACTTCCTGCTGATCGTAGAGCAGTTTGCGGATGACCGACTCGATCCACTGCGGCCCCTCTTCCCACCAGTGGCCGAACAGTTCGGCGTCGTAGGCGGAGACGACCATCGACTTGCGATTGGTGGCGCGGAGCACGTGATTCGCCTTGACGCCGCGGTAGTAGGCGAACTGCCCTGCCTGCTCGTGCACGGTGCCTTCGGCCCACATGGGGTTGTAGTAATCCTTTTCGCCAAGGTCGGCGTTCTTGCCGGTGATGCGGTAGTATTTGATGCCGGTGTTGCGGCGCACGTTGGCGGTCTGGAAATACTCGGGCAGATAATCCCACTCCGCTTCGTGGCCGAGGTCGCGGTACCATTCCTTGTAATTGGGGTGTCCCGGATAGCCGCCTTCCCGGGACCACACCGATGCCCGCGTCTCTTCGTCGATGCCGAAGAAGGCGACGCCGTTCGGAGAAATCACCGGCGCGTCGGTCCCGAAGAACGAGCGGGTGTCGCCTTCGGTAATGCAGATGGAATTGAGGAGCGTCCACTTGATGCCGGCGTCGGCCAGGAACTTGTCGACGCCGGGGGTGAAGGCGTTCTCGGGCAGCCACATGCCCCGGGGGGCGCGGCCGAAGACGCGGGTGTACTGGTTGACGCCGGTCTCGATCTCGCCCTTGACCGATTCGGGGATGTGCTTGAACAGGGGCAGGATCATGTGGGTCGCGGCGCAGGTGATGACCTCGATTTTGCCCATGTCCTGGAAGTCCTTGTAACCCCGGGTGAGGTCGCCCTCATAGGCGTCGAAGACTTCCTTGGCAATCCAGAAACGGTGTAGGGTCTGTTCGATGGTGTTATACCAGGGCTTGCCCTTGGAGTTGTCGCGCTCGCGGGTGGCGAGGGCGATGCACTCGTCGATGTGGCGGGCGGCGCGCTGTTTGAGAAGCGGCGTCTGCATCATCGACAGCAGGGACGGCGTCAGCGACAGGGTGACGCGGAAGTCGACCTTGTCCCGCTCGAGCCGCCAGAACATGTAGAGGAGCTGGGTGTAGACAGACACCACCGCCTCGCAGAACCACTGTTCCTCCAGCGGCACGTCGTATTCGGGGTGGTGGATGAACGGCAGGTGCTGGTGTAGGACCAGCGCCCAATAGCCCTTTTCCTCCTGCGCGTAGTGGGTGCGGTTTTTCCAGTAGTTGTACTGGTTGATGCGCCAGTCGGAAGTCGGGCATTCGATGATGACGTTGTTCGGGTCGACCTGGATGGACGGCCACTCGGCGTATTTCTGCTGGGTGGTGGTGGAGCCTTTGGGCGCGAAGGCGGAGTTGGAGCGCGCGACCACTTCGAAAAATTCCGTGCCGTTGGCGCGGTAGCCGATTTCGGCGATATAGTCGTTGTCGGCCTTGACCTTTATCCAGTACTCGTTTTTGTCGTCGAGGAAGTCGTCGATCTCGTAACAGTCATGGTAATTGAAGCCGTCGAACTCGATGCCGGTGACCTGGTAGACACGGATGATGAGCCGGTTTTTCGAGAAGAAATCGGCGCCGAATTTCGCCTTCAACTCGTCGCGGCAGGCTGTGCCGACTTCCCAAAGGACATACATCGTATCCGGGTCGCGCGGCACCAGGTAGATGTACGTTTCGTTGTAGAGGGGATCGAGGAACGGCACTTCCTTGAGGAGTTCCAGGTTCGCCTTGACCCGCACGCCTTCTTCGCCCGGGATGGGGTCGCCGGGGCGCAGGCCGTCGTCGTCCTCGGCCGGAGCGACGGGGCGCTGCACGCCGGTGTTGGCCGAGACGCGGCCGCCGGTGCGGAGCACTTCGGGGAAATCGGCGGAACCGGCCTTCAGGCCTTCCGCATCTTCGATGGCTTTGGGATCGACCAGGGGTGCGCCCAGGTCCATAGCCAGCTGCGCGTCGGATTTTGGCGACGCGGCTTCGTCCGTCGCAGCGGTGGAGGCGGCGTCCCGCGCCGGAGCGGCTGGCTTTTCGGCATCGCCGGGGGTGACGGGAGAAACGGCTTCGGGAGTTTCGTTCTCATCGGACATGGTGGCTCCTCCTGAAGGATGGATGGATGAATGGCGTTCCAACCATAAGCCATGCCGAAAGAAAACGCAAGAGAATGTTCAGATTGGTGTTTACCTAGCGCGAAAGAGAATAAGCAATTAACGGCTGCTGAGGGTGAATTATCGCAAACTGTTCATCCTCCCCCACACGTCACCCCGGCGTGCGGACATCAACCAGCGCGATAAGCGGTCGATTCCGCAATCACGCAGTCCGAATCGACACAAGATCGATAAATTCGTCCGGATCGATATTGTCCACGCTCAACACCAGGATGCGCCGCTCCTCAAGAAGCTGAATCGATTCCGACACAACCTGCGACAAATCCTCCGGGCTGACGTTGTGAAAAACCACCTGGAGCTTTTCGATACGGTCGAGCCGTTCGCCCATCTCGTCCAGCTTGTGGAGGAGCGCGCGGTAAAGGACGAGGTCGGCCCGCAGGCGCGACAATTCGTCAGGCAGATCCGGCACCTGCAGTTCGTAATTATGCCTGTCCGAAAAGGTGTGAATCGAATCGGCCAGGAGGATGATTTCCTCGTCGCTCGGCGGCTGGTAGTTGGCGTTGCCGGCCTGGACGAGCGCGTCGATGCGGTTCTGCAGTTCGCCGATTTTGCGTTCCAGCTTGCTCTTCCGGTCGAAAAGGCGGCTGTGTTTGCCCCAGCGCATGGGGACGATGAGGTGGTTCCACCATTTCAGCCGGGCCAGCACGAACGGGGCGGATTGGGGCGGGAACACCCCTGCCTTGACGCTTTCCGCCTTTTGGCTCACCTGCTCGGACGACCGGATGACCACGCCCCAGATGGTCCACAGCACCAGCACGCCGAAAAGGACGAAGGTGGCCTTGGCCAGCGCCGGCTTGCCGAAGACGTAAAACGCGAACGCCATCAGGAGGGTGATGATGAGGCTGGCGAAGGACGTGGCCGGCGCTTCGTTGCTGGTGCCGACGCGGACGCGCATGTCCTCGGCGGTGCGGGTGCAGAAAAAGTCGAACAGGTTGGGGACGTGAAGGACATCCTCGCGGTTTTCGTTGGATGAATCCATGCAATCCTTTCGTCACCGGACCGGCGACAGGCGCATCGCGTCGTAGCGCGGCGCCACGCCCAGCTTCATCCCCAGCGCCCCGATGCGGCCGTTCAGGATTCTGGCGAAACAATCGCGCGCCAGATCCGGCCGGTTGTTTTCCTTCGACAGGTGGGACAGCACCACGCGCCGCAACCGATCCTTTTTCAGGCCGAGGATCAGTTCCGCCGCCTCCGAATTGGACAGGTGGCCGCCTTCGCCGCTGATGCGTTTCTTGAGTGGGTAGGGGTAGCGGCGGTTCGCCTTGAGCATGTCCGGGTCGTAATTGCTTTCCATGAACACGAAATCGAGTTCTTCCAGCCGTTCCGCCAGGCCGTCGAAGACGTGGCCGAGATCGGTGTAGATGCCGCAGCGCTGATCGCCCCGCTCCACCGTCACCATCACCGGTTCGCGGCCGTCGTGCGGCGTCGAGGTCAGGCTGACGGTCATGCCCGCCGTCGTGAATCCGGAGCCGGGGGCGATTGTCTCGACCTGGATTTTCCCGAGCCGGTCGGCGGCGGCGTCGCGGGTTCCCTCGGTCATCCACAGCTTCCAGCCGTGCTTGCGCTGCAGCACGCCGACGCCGGAGATGTGGTCGTTGTGATCGTGGGTGACGACGATGCCCCGCACCTTGGCCGGGTCGCCGCCCGCCACCAGCAGATTGTGGAGCAGTTTTTTCCCCGACATGCCTGCGTCGACAAGGAGCGCCCCCTCGGGGCATTGGATATAATAGGAATTCCCCGAAGACCCGCTCGCCAGGGAAGCAACCAGCATCGGCATAACAACAACCCCTCATGCGTCACGCGCCTCAGCGCGCGACTGTTTCCAAAGACAGCGTATCCCTCACGCCCGCGACAAACAGCTCGTGGGCGCGGGCGGCGATCATCACCGCGTTATCGGTGCACAGGGACATCGGCGGAATCGCCACCTCCAGTCCCTTTTCCGCCGCCGCGCGGGCGAGGGCGGCGCGGAGGTATCCGTTCGCCGCAACCCCGCCGCCCAGGGCGACCCATTTCACCCCGTGGCGCTCGGCCGCCTCCAGCGTGCGCGTCACCAGGGCGTTGGTGACCGATTCCTGGAACGACGCCGCCGCGTCGGCGACGCCCGCGTCGTCCAGCAGCAGCGGTCCCTTGCGGCCGGCGCGGCCCCGGGCGGCATACATCACCGCCGTCTTCAGGCCGCTGAAGGAGAAGTTCACCCCGTCCGGCGGCAGGCAGGATTTGCGCCAATCGTAGACGGAACCGTCGCCAGACTTCGCCGCCGCCTCGATGCGCGGCCCGCCGGGGAATCCCAGCCCAAGCAGCTTGGCCGCCTTGTCGAAGGCTTCGCCGGCGGCGTCGTCGAGGGTGGAGACGAGGCACTCCATCCCGCCCCTGCCTGCCCCGAGTTCGCGCACGAGGTAGAGGTTCGTATGGCCGCCCGACACCACCAGCGCCAGGTACGGCGCTTCCAGCCGGGGCTCCGCCAGGGCGGCGGCGGCGATGTGGCCTTCAATGTGGTCGACGCCGATGAGCGGCGTATCCCAGGCCAGCGCCAGGCCCTTGGCCGCAGAAACCCCGACCAGCAGCGCGCCGATGAGGCCGGGCCGGTTCGTCACGGCGACGGCGTCCAGATCGGCCGGGGTGACCCCGGCTTGTTTGAACAGCGCGTCGACGCCGGGCAGCAGACATTCCATATGGGCGCGGCAGGCCACTTCCGGCACCACCCCGCCGTAGGCCCGGTGCAGATCGACCTGGCTTGCGACGAATTCGGCCAGCACATCGCGGCCGTCCTTCACTATCGCCCCGGCCGTCTCGTCGCAGGACGATTCAAGGGCAAGCAGCAACGACTTCTTCATCACACCTCGTTCTTATTGAGAGGGTCGCTAGGCGAACCGGACCCTTTGAGTATAAGCCTGGACGGGGTCGCAACCAAGTCCACATCCACGTCGTCCTCTGAAACAGGCAGGTTCGGGAAGATCTGGAACTCGTACGCCACCCCGAGCCTGCCGGTTTTGTGCCGGCGAAACAGCGCGTCATACACCCCCGCTCCCCTGCCCATCCGCTGGCACGTCTCCGAAAAAAAGCGTCCCGGCGCGATGACGATATCCAGTTCCTCGGGCCTGGCCTCGGGCAGGGTGTCCACTGGTTCAAGCGTTCCGCCCCGTCCGGGCCGGAGACAGTTGTCAAACGACTCCACCCAGCGTATGACCATCTCGTCGCCGCCCAGCCACACGGGGAGGGCGAGCCGACCGCCCCCGGCCAGCCAGTCGCGGAAAAACGGCCCGAGGTCGGGTTCGTCCAGCATGGGGGCGAAGCCGAGCAGCCGTCTCGCGCCGGTGGCGGCGATATAGTCGGCGACGCGCCGGTTGAGGCGCTCGTCGAGGCCGACCCGGTCCGCGCGGCTCACCAGGCCGAACATCTCGACCGAAAGCCGCCGCCATTCCTTTTTGATCGCATATGTTTTCGGCATCGAAGCCTTTCACCCGTCTAGCGGAACAGCCGGTAGTACAAGAGTCCCAGATATTCGTGCCACAATTCCTCGCTGTCGGCGAGGCTGCCGCCGCGCGGACGCCAGCGCTTCAGGTTGACGGCCATGCGGCTCTTTGGCGAACGCGGGCCGATATAATCGCACGGCGCCGGCGTCACCCGCAGCCCCTGGTCGGCGAAAAAAGCGGCCGCCCGGGGCATGTGCGACGCCGTCGTCACCAGCACCACCTCGCCCCCGCCCGCCAGGTCGGCGGCCAGCCTGGCCTCGTCCTCGGTATCGAGGCTTTGCGGCAGCGGGCGTATCCGGTCCGGGGAGACGCCCAACTCGGCCGCCGCCGCGGCCATCGCGTCGGCGCAATTCTCGAGGCCCATCCCATAGCCGCTCACCACGAGGGCGGCGTCCGGAAAAAGCCGCGCCAGCCGCGCCCCTTCCACCAGCCGCGCCCGGGCGCAATCGTTCAGGCGGGTCAAGGCCGGCAGCGACGGGTCGTCCGGGTGGGCGACGCCGTTCCCGAGCACCACGATAAGGGCCGGGATGCGTCCTTCCGCGTGGACGAGTGGCGGATGCCGGCTTTCAAGCGGCCACGCCAGCAGCCGCACCAGCGGCGGAAAGGTGGCGGCAAAGAGGACGGCGAGGGCCAGCACTCCGGAACACGCGGCGGCGCGGCGTTTTCGCAGGAACAGGAGCAGCACGGCCAGGAGCGCGACCAGAAAGACGACCGGCAAAGGCTGGACGAGTATCCCCACCGTCCGTTTGAACAGGAAAAACAAGGTCATTCGCTCGCCACGTGCACCAGGCTCTCGACGCGGAAGCCGGGAAGAAGGTCGCGGCCCTTGAGAAAATCGAGTTCGATGACGAACCCGAGGGCGGTGACGACGCCGCCGAGGCGCTGGACCAGCTTCACCATCGCTTCGGCCGTGCCGCCGGTGCCGAGGAGGTCGTCGACGACCAGCACCCGTTCGCCCGGACGGATGGCGTCGTCGTGGATGTGGAGGATGGCCTTGCCGTACTCGAGATCGTATTCCTCGTACAGGGTGGTGCTGGGCAGCTTGCCCGGCTTGCGGATAGGCACGATGCCCCACCCGAGTTTGTAGCCGATGGCGGCGGCGAACATGAAGCCGCGCGCCTCGGCGGCGCAGACCTTCACCGAGCCGGTATCCTTGAAGGTGTCGCAGAACCAGTCCACCGTATATTTGAATGCGGCGGGATCGCCGAGAACGGGGGTGATGTCCTTGAAGATAATCCCCGGATTGGGGAAATCGGGGATGGAACGGATGATTTTTTCGAGGTCCATTTCTTCTCCGCGGCGGCGCCGCCTCATACCGGATGCGACCGAGTCCGACGAGGACCGGGTCTACGGGCAAAGTGGAAAGTATACCGGCCAGGGAGGGGCGGGACCAGAAAAAACGCCGCCTCCAGCGAAGGAGGCGGCAATGGCTAGGGGGCGTTCTGTTTGCGTGAAGTGGGAAGTGATTTTGTTGGATTGTATTTGTTGCTTGTAAAGGAGGGACGCCCCCGTCGCCGTGACCCTACCCCCGCGGATGCGGGCGGTAGCTAGTCGGAGAGGTAGTTCACCGCGTCCTGATAGGTCTCGCGGATGGCGTCCTTCATGGACTGCCAGACCCCGGTGCCGTCGCGGTTGGTGCGCACGGCGGCGTTCCGGCGGGCGGCGGCCGCATTGGCGGCAGACACGTTGGCCGGCGTGGGGTACGCGGTGGGGACGCCGCCGACGGTGGTGACGGTTGTGGCGGCGGAAGTTTGCGTGACCGGAGGCATGACCTTGTCGACCCGGGCCTCGGCGGCCTGCCGGACAGCGGGCGGGACCGGTTCGGAGCGGACGCGTTCAAGGCCGCGCTCCCAGCTCGCCTGCATGCGGTCCTGCCAGTTCTCGTCGGCGGCGTCGGCCGGCATCAGGCTGGCCAGGGGACGGGCGCTGGCGCGGTATTCCTTCTCCTGGTTCGCGAACTGCTGGTCGAGGGCGGCAAGCTGCTGTTCGTACTGGACCATGTCGTCGTAGTCCATGCTGTCGGCGTTGAGGTTCTCGCGGAGCTGGCGGCGCTTGTTGATGTATTCGGCGCGGGCGTTCATGCGCTTTTCTTCAATGCCGCGGCGTTCGTCCAGGGAGGCGATGGCGCGGTTGAAGCGCTCCTCGGCGGCGGCGAGTTCCTGCTGGACCTTGGCCTTTTCCTCGTTCAGTTTGGCGCGATCGAGGTCCGAGAGGTTGTCGGCGCCGAGGCGCTGGTCGAGACCGCGAATCTGCTCGTTCAGCGAGTTCTGGCGCGCCTGCCACTTGGCCTGGACGTTTTCACGCATATTGTCGATGCGGCCGAGGGCGCGCGACATGCGGCGCTGCATGTTGCCGGATTCGAAGCGGTTGCCGCGGTAATTCGACGGCATGGTGCTGGCGAGGCTGAGCATCTGGTTGCGGGATTCGCGCTCTTCCATGATGCGACGCTCTTCGAGTTGCGCGATTTGGTCCCGGAAGGAGGCGAAGTTTTCCTCGGTCGGTTCGGCCTCGGTCATCTGCACGCGGATGTTGTTCCGGTCGCGCAGGTACGCCATGCGCTGGTCGACGGCCTGTTCGGCCAGTTTTTCCCGTTCGTCCAGGTTCTTCAGGGCCTGGTTGTAGGCTTCGCGGGCCTGGGCGTAGCGGCGGTCGAGGGCGGTACGCTGGGTGTCCAGGTTCTGGTGCGCGTCGGGGGCCAGGTCGGCTTGGTCGAGTTGGCGATTCAGATCGGCACGGCGATCGGCGTAGCGGCTGTCCTGACGGGCCCAGGCGGCTTCGACGGCGCGGCGCTCGTCGGCGATGCGGGACATTTCACGGCTGCGCAGACGTTCAAAATTGAGTTTTTCCTCGATATAGCGGACGTCGTTCTGGTAGCGGCGCTCGGCCATGTTCTTTTCGGCGTTCAACTGCGCCAGTTGGGCGATGTATTCGGTCCGGTCGTTGGCGGCGAGTTCGGGCCGGGCGAGTTCGCGCATCAGTTCGTCGTAGCGGTTCAGGTAGTCACGCTGGGCGGCGATGCGGGAGTTCACCAGGTCGCGGTATTCGTCCAGGGCGTTGACGGCGGTCTGGTAGCGTTCCTGATCGCGGCGCTGTTCTTCCTCAAACGCGGCCTGGCGGGTGTCATGTTCGCGGCGCTCGGCGTCGGTAAGGTTGGCGCGCTGGGCCTGGCTGTCGAGGCGGAGGCTCTGGGCGGTGAGGTCGCGCAATTCGCGGAAGCGGTTTTCCTCGAGCGCTTCGCGGGCGTTGTGGATTTTCAGAAGTTCGTTGTAGCGGCGGCCGTTCAGCTGGTAAAGCTGCTGCAGCGTTTCGAGCGAATTCTTGTACGCGAGTTCCAGTTGCTGCCCTTCCTGGTCGAGGGGCGAGGTGGAGGCGATAAAGCGCTGATCGTCCTTGGGAATGCTCGAGTTGGCCATGGTTTCGCGGAGGGTGTCTCGTTGTTGCTGGGCGCGTTGCAGGGCGATTTCCCGCTCGGCCTTGAGGGCGCACACCTTTTCGAAGATGGCGTTGCAGTTTTCGTCCTTTTCCTCGGTGATGGCCTGGTATTCCTCGTTCAATTCGTGGCGCACGTCGTCATAGTGCTGGTTGATGCGCTGCATTTCGTGGTTCAGGCGCTGTTGGTATGACGCCGCGAGGGCGGACGGGGCGGCGGCCGGTGCGGCGGCCGGCGCGACAGCCGGCATGGCGGCGGTTCCGGTGTGCGGTGCGACAGCGTCGGCGGCGAGGGCGAAGCTTCCCAACAACATAGCAGCCAGGAACGCGGGGAGCGCGCCTGTTGTACGGAATGACGGTGATAGGTGGGTCATTTGCTATCCTCCTGGATACGGGGTATGGCGCTTTGTTAATTTATGACACCTCAATTAACCCTTATCGTTACTTTGACCCACTATACTCGCGAATAATTCGATTTCAACTGCTATTATCGACAATATCGTTAATAATCTTCTCAACTAATTTTTTACCTATTTAAATTTCTATTGTTATAGGTGCAAAGGATCGGGAAAGATTCCGGTGCCAGTTGAATTAAGCCGGCTTTTACGGGATTTTTCGGGGGAGTGGCGCAAGATGACCACGTTAATCATACCATATAATTAACGAAATCCGCAAAAACAAAAGAAAATCACCGCCGCCCGTCGGGCAGCGGTGACCGGTTTCTTTTTCAACTTCTTTTGTCGAGGGTATCGGACCTCTTCTTCGGTCCGGGTTGGCTCGTGATTAGGCCGGGTGCGTCTTTTCCATAATGTCGTCGCGGACGTCTTCCGGAATGTGCAAGGCCTCGGCCAGGCCCCGCAGGTAGCTTTTCTCCATAAAATTGTCGATAGTCAGGGCCGAACAACTGAGGGTGAATATCTGCAGGGCTTCCTCCTCATCCATGACGCCCCTCGCCACGGCGACCGGGTCGACCGGTTCGTTCATGGCGGCGGAAACGATGCGGTCCGCCTGTTTGCCGAGGTTGAGGCGCTGGATTGCTTCCTGTATCTTGTCCTGCTCCTCCTGGTCGACATGGCCGTCGGCGCGTGCGGCATAGATGAGGGCGCAGATCAGCCGTTCGCCCCGTTCCGCCGGCGGGCTGAACGCCCCGCCCTCGAACTGCGGATCGTCGGTATTTTCTTCGCGGAAGCGATTCTTGTAGTGGTTCCACAGGAGCGAGCCCGCCCCGGCCAGCGCCGCACCCTTCATGGCGCCGCCGCGGCCGCCGAACAGCACCCCTGCCAGGCCGCCCAGGGCAGCCGGGCCCAGCAATTCCTTCAATCCCTCAACCCCTTGCGCGTCGTCGATGGGCACGCCCTGCGCGCCGGCGGTGCGCTGGTTGGTCCCGAACATCCCTGCAATCGTCTGCAAAAGATCCATGGCCGGTCCTCCTAACAAAGGTGTATGGGAATGGAACGTGAAGGGAAAAATCACACTACAGGGTGGTGGAAGGCCTGCGCCGATTCGCTCGCTGCCGCCCGCTCCGGCCGCCCTCCTCACCCTCAGGGCCGCGTAGGCCGGCGAGCGGGAACGAGGGAATCATCAGGGCAGGGTCTTCCTCCACCGTGTAGTATGAGTGGTGCGCTTCGGGTCGTCAGGCGCGGGCATAGCGTTGATTCTGCCGATAGACATAGGCCAACACCTCCGCAACCGCCGGGTACAATTCGGTGGGGATGAGCGAGCCGACGTCCAGCTTGGCCAGCGCTTCCACCAGATCGGGGTCTTCGCGGACGGGAATCTTCGCCTCTTCCGCGATGTCGAGGATTTTTTGCGCCACGTTCCCCGCCCCCTTGGCGAGGACGCGCGGCGCGGCGTCCTTGTCTTCATTATACCGCAACGCCACCGCCAATTGGCGCTTGGTCGGACTTTTGTCCTTGGCCATGCGCCTGTTCCTCAGATTTTCATCATGGAGATATTGACCGAGAAGGTGCCGCGCTCGCCCGGCTTAATCGGCATCTCGGGCAGTTCGAACTCGACCGAAACGGAGGTCATGCCCCAGTAGTGTGAGATGGAATAGCTGTTGCCGACGATGACCGACGGCACGCTGATGCGGTCGAAGCGGAATTCGGTGGTGGACAGGGCCGCCTTGGCCTGGCCGGCGATGATGTTGGCGATTTCGCACAAACCGTCCAGGGTCTGGTTGTCGAGCTGGCTCAACGTTTCGCCCAGCATCCGGCCGGCCATGAAGCAGGCGCAGTCGGCCGAGGTGTTGATGATCATCGAACCGCTGATAGGGCCGACGAAACCGATAATCGACGAGACGTTTCCTTTGGACTGGAGGAGTTTGGACAAGCCGATGGGGGCGGGTTTAAGGCCGGCCATCATCAGGCCGTCCTTGGTGCACTTGATCAGGACATTGACAAGCTGTTCGTCCAACTGCAGCAAGGCTTGTGCGGATTAGTTCGTCGACATGATGTTCCTCCTGGCCGGAATACGTGGGTCGCGGCGCAGGCCGTGTGCCATTCCCGGCACCGGGCCGGGATGGGACGGCGAGCGTGTCGGCGGGAGGCCGCGCATCGCCCCGGACACCCGCAACATAAACAAAGGTAAGCCTTTGTGTACGGGTGTCAAGGAAAAAAGGAGGAGCCGGCAAGCGGCATGTCAGGCGGTTGCGCCGGCGTGGACGAGGAAATCCCGCAGCACGACCGCCTGATTGTGCTCGGTGTCGCGGGCGCCGAAGAGGAGCGTGACCCGCTTGTGGCGGCGCAGAACAGCCTGCAATTCGTCGACGGCGGGGTTGTCCTGGAGTTCGGCGCGATAGCGACGTTTAAACTCGCTCCACTTCGCCACATCGTGGTTGAACCATTTGCGCAACTCGGTGGAGGGCGCGACCTCTTTGCACCACAGGTCCAGATGCGCCTTGTCCTTCGAAACTCCCCTGGGCCAGAGCCGGTCGGTGAGGATGCGGAATCCGTCCTCCCGGTCGGCAGGTTCGTAGACGCGTTTTACGGCGAGCATGTCATTCACCTATAATTTTTACCAGAATCCGTTTCGGCCGCCTGCCGTCGAATTCGTAGTAGAAAATGTGCTCCCATGGGCCAAGGTGCAGCCTGCCGCCGGTTATTGCCACCACCACCTCCCGACCCATCACCTGGCGCTTGAGGTGGGCGTCGGCGTTGTCTTCCGCGCCGTTGTGGCGGTACTGGCTGGTTGGGGCGTGGGGCGCGAGCCCTTCCAGCCACACCTCGTAATCGTGGTGCAGGCCGGACTCGTCGTCGTTGATGAACACGGATGCGGTGATGTGCATGGCATTGACCAGGCACAGCCCTTCCTGCACGCCGCTCTCCTTCACCAGGTCCACCACCTCCCGGTGCAGGGAGACGATGGCGCGCCGTTGCGGAACCGTCAGCGTCAATTCGCGGGTCAGCACCTTCATGGGAACCTCCCTCTGTGAATGGGTGTTAAAAATTTGGCCGTGGACCTCACGCCTGGGTCAGTTGCCGAAGCCGTCCCGGCCCACCAGCGGCACGAAGGTGACGGAGAGGAGCGACTCCTGCCGCAGGTCGCCGCCCCGTTTTTCCGCCCGCAGGAGTTCCTGGGCGTCGCGGTGTTCGCCGACCGGAATGACGAGGACGCCGCCCTCGGCCAATTGCTC
>JAJQBO010000035.1 GCA_021203245.1 Planctomycetaceae bacterium | reverse complement strand
TATGATCCTTCCTAAGTCGGCGGTCTGCGGTGGGGTGTCGCGCTCCCCCCGCCCCCAATCTCAGCCTTTTCGGGGGGGGGGTGGGGGGGGGGGCCCGGGCCATGCCCCAACCTCTGTTTTTCCTGTGGCACAGCGGAAAATCGTGTTGGAAGACCCCTCACCCCATCCCTCTCCCCCTTCGGGGGCGAGGGAGCATGTATCTACTGTACGAAATGATGATCGGAGAACCAGTGTCGTCACTGCACGAAAAAATCAAAGCCACCCAACCGCTCACCATGGGGGAAATGCTGGCGGTGGCGCGGGAGTTTTCCGTCCCGGTCACGGACGTGGTCCTGGCCGAGGCGGAAATCCAGACTGGAATGGGCCGGGATGCCATCCTCGCGGCGGTGATGGAGGAGTATGCCCACAACCTCCGCGCCCTCGAGATCGGCCTTGAGGACGGCGAGTCTATTCTCCTCGGCACGGTGGCCTCGCAACTGGCGAAGGTCGACGGTCCGAAATGCTTCGACGACTCGTTCCTGGACGACGCGCTCCTCTACACCCTCGCCGCCCAGGTCGGCAATCACTGCATCGGCCTGCGGCCCTGCGCCGGGACGGGCGACTCGTGTCCCTATTCCGGCTTCATCATGGCGATGCAGAAGGCGGGCTGCGACGCGACGCGCGTCGCCGAAGTCGCGGCGTTGTTCCTGAAAATCGGCGGCCTGTTCCGCGTCGGCAAGGTGACGACCGGCTGCAATATGGAAGGCTTCGGGGCAGGCGCGGCCGCGCTGGCGGCAGGCACCGTCGCCATGCTGGGCGGCACGCCGGACCAGATGGAAAAAGCCATGGTGCTGGCGCTCTCGCCCACCATCGGCGTTCCCTGCACGCCGCGCGTGCTGGTCCCGGCCCTGTGCACCACCCATGTCGGCGGCGCGGCCCTGATCGGCATCTACTCGGCCAAGCTGCTCATGCGGGTCGACATCGATGTCAACGTGCCTATCGACGTCATGTTCGCCATGGCGGCGCAGGTCCACCTCGAGTCGGCCAAGCACATCGTCCCCACGGTGGTCGATTTTATGGAACCGTTTTTCAAACGGAAACCGCTGGTCGAATCGCTGGTGAGGCAGGACGTGAAGGACGCCGAGGCGGAAAAGATCGCCGCCACCCTGGAAAACGCCAAGACCATCGCCAAGGATCTGGCCCGCAAGACCACCCCCATCACCAAAACCCTCGGGGAAGCGGTGGTCGGCGGCTCGAGCCAGGCGGTCGGCTCGCCCACCAACGCGGCCCGCATCGCCCACGCGCTGGCGAAAGGCACGATCAAGAAGGTCGTCATCGAACTCTATCCCGAACTGTTCGCGCGCCGCGCCATCAATGTTCCGGGCGTGCTCATGGGAGCGGTGTTCGGCAGCCCGACCAGCGACTACAAGATGTACGCGGAAGCGGTGCAGAAGGTCAAGGACATGGGCATTGAGGTCGACATCGTCGAAGGCCATGTCGAACAGATCCAGAAAATCACCATCGTCACCGACGAGATGACCGCCTGGGTCGACACCCTGAACCGGGGCGGCGGCCGCGTCAAGCTCCGCGACGCCAGCCCGTCCCTGGAACAGGCGACGCAGGCCGCGAAGGACATGGGCATCGTCCTGGCCGAATAACGCAGCACAAACGGTTCATCGTTGACACGACGCCTTCCGTGTTGTGGTCCCGCGCGCCCGGAAGCGTTTCAAAACTGAATCACCACGTATTCTCGAAGTGTCTCCGGGCCGGCGGCGCAGTGCCGGCCCGCCCGGGGGCATTGCGTCTTGAGTGGCCGCATGGGGCATGTGCGCACGCCGTGCGGGATCGGGTACATTTCTCGTTGCAACAGAACAGGAGGTTTACGTATGGCAGAAGAAAACCGGGCGGCCGCTTCGGCGCAGGAAATCGAATCGGGCGGCGAATCACTTGAATACGTCGCGTCCTCGGTGCCGGATTCAAAGCGGAAATCGCTGATCAGTCTCACCTTTGTTCTTGCCGGCTATCCCATCGCCCTGTCGAATTTCGTCATCGGCGGCAAAGTCGGCGTCGGCCTCACCTTCGGCGACGCCATCTCGGCCCTTTTGGTCGGCAACGCCTTCCTCATCCTTATCGTCATCCTGACCGGCCTCCTCGCCTTCCGCACCGGCCTGTCGACGTCGTTCCTGTCGCGGCGCGTGTTCGGCATCAGCGGTTCGGCGATTTTCTCGGTCCTGCTGGCGTTGTCGGCCGTCACCTGGGTGTCGGCGAACGGCGACATCTTTGCCCGCATGATTCCCGCCACCTTCTCCTGGTGGCCGCTGTCGGTGCCGATTACGGCGGTGCTGGTCATTCTCATGTGGATGCAGTCGGCGGTGCGCGGGTACAAGGGCCTGCAGTTCGTGAGTTATCTCGGCGTTCCCGCCGCCATCGTCATGGCCGTCTGGGGCGTCGGGGCGATGCTGCGGGTGCATCCCCTGTCCGACCTCACCAACTATATCCCGGCCGAACCGATAACCTTCGCCTCGGCGACGTCGCAGATCGTCGGCGGCTGGATCTTCGGCGCGGTGATCACGCCTGACGTCTGCCGCTACGCCAAGAGCCGCGCCCACGTGGTGTTTGCCGGCTTTATTGCATTCCTGCTCGGTTGCTTCGGGCTGCAATTCGCCGGCGCGCTGGTCGCCATCGCCACCGGCACCGGCGACTTCATCGTCGCCATGGCCGGCCTCGGCCTGATCGTGGTCGCGTTCATCTGCGCCATCTTCTGCCTGTGGACCACCTAGGACAACAACATCTACGGCGCGTCCCTGGCCATGCAGAACGTCATCACCAACACCAAGTACAGCGGCAAAATCAAGCACTGGCACATCGCCATGGTGATTTCCACCCTGGCGGCCATCCTCGCCTACCTGGGCATCTACACCTATCTCAGCCCGGCGATTTCGGTCCTGTCGGTTCTCTTCCCGGCTTTGCCCGGCCTGCTGCTGGCCGAAGTGTTTATCGTCCGCAATCCGCAGCACCACACCAGCGTCAACCCCCGGGCGATTATCGCCTGGATCTGCGGCGGCCTTGTCGGGTATCTTGCGCTCCGCTTCAACTGGTTTGTGCCGCCGGTCCTGAACATGCTCGCGAGCGGCCTCGTTTACGCCATTCTCATGAAAGGCGCGCCGAGGACATCGGACGAAGAAATCACCATGTAGCGAATAGGACAATTTCCCGTAGCAACGCAGGCTCCATGCAGTGGCCGCCGCCGGTGAACCCGGCGGCGGTTTTTTTGTCATCCCAGGACCTTTTTAAAATATGCCGTGAACGAGAGGCGACTATCAATACCGAACTGCCACGGAGATAGGGAGTCAATGCGCCGAACTGAAGAAAACCGTAGGCTGCGTTCACATACTTAAACGCTTTACGTGTGGGGAAAGACAGCTACTCCGTGCCGGGAAGATGAATGCCCTTCCGGCAAAGGACGGCCCCCAGCGTCACCAGGATGCCGCCCAGCCACAGGCCGGTGGTCGAGTTGTTGCCGAAATACCACAAGCCGAACAGGACGGACCCAACGGGCAAAAAATTGGCGAGAACGCCCATCAGGCCCATGTCGCCCCAACGCACGCCGCAATCCCAGAACAGGTAGGCGGCCGCGTTGACGACGAGGGCGTGCAGGGCCAGGGGCGCCAGCATCGCTGCACTCAGCCCGAGCGGACCGCCAGCCACGAGCCACATGGCGAGAAAGGCCAGGCCAGCCGTCAGCATGAACCAGCCGGTGCCGCTGGCGGTGTTGCCCCACTTCCTGGCCACGTTGGAATAGAACGCCCACAGCACGGCCGACCCGGCCATCATGAGAAAGGGCTGCCAGGTCGATGCCGCGACAGCCGCCACCTGCCGGAGCGACATCCCCCACAACAGCGAACAGCCGACCCCGACGATGCACAGGATCATCCCGGCCGCGAGAACGGGCCAGCGCACCCGCACGGTGAAGAAGAACGGCATCATCACCAGCATCAGGCTGGGCCAGCAGTAGTTCACGAGACCGAGCGGCAACACCACCTCGCGCGAATCGGAAAACGACAGCCCGATCGCGTACAGCACGAGGTAGAGGACGAACGCGCCGCCGCCCAACAGCCAGAACGCGGGTCCGGCGTCGCTGTTCCACGGGAGCGGCCTTTTTTTGACCGCGTCCAGGCCGATAAGGATGATCCCGGCGGTCAGAAACGACAGCCCCGGCATCCCCAGGGGATGGGCTTCGCCGATAACGCGGGTCAGGGCGACATTCATGCTCCAACAGAGGAGCGAAAGGACTCCAAGGAAGTTCGCAGACGCCATGGTCATAGGGCTGTTCAGTTCCGGCGAGGGGATTGAGCGGTCGGGCCGCAGTCAGTCGATGGTCGACAGGCGGCCACGGAGGATTTCGTCCAGTTCCATTTCATAGAAGAAACGGTTCTGTCCAAAGGCGGGCCTGAGTTCGTTCAGCCAGGTGGCGTCTGGGTCGAATTTCGCGAAAAAAGGTTTTTCAACCCACTCGCTGTCCCGGCCCTGGATAAAGGTGAGGACAAACAGCTTTTCGCCGTTCAGTTCGGTGGTGCCGAGTATCTGCACCTTGCCCGGGGTGGCGCTCATGGTCGGGCCGCGTACGGTGCGGCACAAACCGCTGACCCGCCCGTAGGCTTCGCGGAAAATCTCGTAGCAGCGGATCAGCGGCAGGGCGTAGAAGTGCTTCGCCCCGGTGTCCCGCTCCACAAACATGTAGTAGGGCACAAGCCCGAGATCCACCTGCCGCCGCCACATGGCGCTCCACAGTTCTGATTTGTCGTTGATATGTTGCAGCACCGGCGACTGGGTGCGGATCTGCGCGCCGGTCGAGAGGATGCGGCGGATGGCGTCTTCCACCGCCCTGGTCGACAGCTCCACCGGGTGGTTGAAATGGGCCATAAAGGCGAGGTTGCGGCCCGATTTGACGACGCGCTCGAACAGGCGGAGGATGTCGTCCGCATCCGGGTCGGTGGTATAGCGGTACGGCCAATAGGCGAGGGACTTCGAGCCGATGCGGATGGTGTGGAGGGTGTCGGGCCCGTCGATGAACGGCTCGACATAGCCGGCCAGCACCTTGGCGCTCATGATCATCGGGTCGCCGCCGGTGATGAGGAGGTCGGTCACGTGGGGGTGGTTGCGGATATACTCGACCACGGGCGCGCTTGCGTCTGCCTCGAACTTAGCTTGCGACAATCCGCTGAACTGGGGCCAGCGAAAGCAGAAGGTGCAGTAGGCGTGGCAGGTCTGGCCCGCTTTCGGAAAGAACAGCACCGTTTCCTTGTACTTGTGCTGCACCCCCGGCAGTTTGTGGCCGGCACGCACCGGAATATTCGCCGACTGGCCCGACGGGTCGGGGTTGAGCTTGCGTTGCACCGCCTTGGCGACAATGCCAATCTCTTCCTTCGGCAGGTCCTTGTCGACAGCCGCGGCGACCTTGTCGTACAGATCGGGCTTCAGCAATTCGCGCCTCGGAAAGGTGAGGGTATAAATGGGGTCGTCCGGGATGTTCGACCAATCGATCAGCTCGTCGATAACGTAATTATTGGTCTTGAACGGGGCGACGTAGCTGGTTGTTTTAATCTCCCGCATGTGCGCGTCCGAAAAGCTTTGGAGCTGCGGAATGGTGCGGAAGTTATGACTGGTATATGCCTTGTAGTGGGGGGTCGGCATCGGCGGCTCCTCGTGCTGTTTGGTTTTGGATAGGAACCATGATACCATAAACCACGCGCTGCGGCAATTGTTTGCGAGAAATTGCCTCGTCGCGCCGCACCTAACCGTAAGCGGTTGGTTGAGCGGTTTTCACTGCATGGGCTGTTTAAACGTGGATCCCGGGCGAACCGCCCGTTTTTACCGTTGATGGAGGTGGAGACGCAGGGGTGACGGTGGGAAGGCATCGAGGGTTATCGTAGAGAAGCGGCTGCCGACTCGACCGTCACGCCGCCTTCCGCATCAACCAGCATTTCGACGCGACGGACGCCGCCCTCTTCGGCCAGCAGCATGACGACCCGGACGCCGGACGACAACAGGCCGAGCGCCTGGTCGCGGAGAAACGCTTCGCCGCCTCGCTCGCCCAGGACGCACATGGTCGTGGCCAGGGCGTCGGCCGCCAGGCAGGAGGTGGGGTGGATGACCGTGACGCTGGCCGGGCCTTCGGTCATGGGCAGGCCGGTGCGCGGGTCGATGATGTGTTCGTAGCGGACGCCGTCATGGACGAAAAACCGTTCGTAATCGCCCGACGTCGCCACTGCGCCGTCGACCAGTTCGAAGCGTTCGATCACGTCGTCGTCGCGGGGGTGGCGGATGCCGGCGCGCCACGGTTCTCGTGCGTCGCCCGGTTTGCCGCCCACGGCCCGGAGCTCGCCGCCGATGTCGACAAGGGCGTGGCGCGCGCCGTTCCGGATAAGGGATTCCATCGCCAGGTCGGCGGCGAAGCCTTTGGCGATGGCACCGAGGTCGAGGCGCATGCCGTCGGCGGCCCACGACAGCCGCATCCCTTCCCGCTCGAAACGGAGTTTGTCGGCCCCAACCCGCGACCGGGCGTCGGCGAGGGCGTCGTCAGACGGAAAATCGTCTGTCTCGCGCCCGTCAAACGTGAACAGCGCCTTGACCGGCCCGACGGTTGGGTCGAACGCGCCCCCGCTCAGCCGGTGCCAGCGGAGCGATTCCATCACCACCCGCCAGGTCAGGGGATCGACGGCGATCCAGGTCCCGGCGGGCGTCTCGTTCAGGCGCTTGATGTCGGAGGCGTCCCCGAACGGGCTCATCAGGGTGTTGACCCGCGCTACAGCCGCTTCGGCCTCGGCGACGGCGAGCTCGGGGTCGATTGTCACGCCCGACCCTTCCGGCAGGGTGATGCGGCCGTAGGTGTTCATCGTCTCGAAATTGCGCACAACCGGCCCGCTCGAAAACCAGCCCCTGCCGGCGGAGGAGAGGTAATACCCCAGCATCATTGCGAAGGCGGCGATGAGGAAGGTGCGGCCGAGAGAACGTGACCGCATCCCCGCGTCGAAGTTCGGCATTTAGATGTCCATCTCGCAGATGGGATCGCCGACCTTGACCGAATCGCCTTCGGTGACCAGCATCTTGGTAATCTTCCCCGCCTTCGGGCACGGCACGTTGAAGGTGGCTTTGTCGGTGACCATTTCCACCAGGTCAGCCTCTTCGGCAACCGCGTCGCCGGCGCTGACGTAGACAAACGATACCTGGGCCTCGTCGCCGGCGTCGTCGCCAAGGGAGGGAAGGGTTACGGTATAGCTGGCCATGATGATCCTTTACTGAAAATGACGAAAAAAGAGCGCGGCATCGAGTAATTTCCGAACAAAGTTGCCGCAGCCGGTCTAATGATAGCAGCCTTTCATGAGGCGTCAAGCCCGTACTTCGCGCCTGTCGAGCCTGCCGTCGACGAGGCGGAGGATGCGGTCGGCGCGGTCGGCGAGGGCGCTTTCGTGGGTGACGATAACCATCGCCATCCCGGCTTCCCGGGCCGCCTCCCACAGCCAGCCGGCGACTTCCTCGCCGGTGGCGACGTCGAGGTTGCCGGTGGGTTCGTCGCAGAGAAGCAGGCGCGGCTCGGCCATGAGCGAGCGGGCGATGGCGGCGCGCTGCTGTTCGCCCCCGGACAGTTGCGTCGGCCGGTGGCGGCAGCGTTCGGCCAGGCCGACCCGTTCCAGCCACTCGAGGGCGCGCAGGCGGTTGGCCCTGCCAAAGCCGCCGCCCCGGCCGACCGCAGCACCCAGCATGACGTTCTCAAGCACGCTGAAGTCGGCGAGCATGTGGTAATTCTGGAAGACAAAACCGATCTCGCGGCCGCGCATGACGGTGCGGGCGGCGTCGTTCATCTGTGAACAGCACTGGCCGCCGATATAAATCTCACCGGAATCGGGGCGGTCCAGAAGGCCGGCGAGGTTGAGCATGGTGCTTTTGCCCGAGCCGCTCCGGCCGATAACCGCCACCGCCTCGCCGGCGGCGACGGAAAAATCCACCCCCTGCAGCACGGGGAGCAGGCGTTCGCCGTCGTGATAACTCTTTTCGATACCTTCCAGAACCAGGACATCGTCAGCCATCGCTTAGCCCTCCCGCAGCGCGGACATCGGTTCGCGGCAGGCGGCCCAGGCCGCCGGGTAGACAGCCGCCAGCACCGACACCACGACGGCGGCAATAAAGTAGAGCGCCAGCTTCCACGGATACACCACCGTCGGCAGGCCGGCTTCGTCGGCAACCCCGAACATGCGCGGGGGATACAGCGGCTGGCCGGTTATCGCCTCGTACCAGCGGTCGATGCGGGGCCGGCGGTCGGACGGCTGCTCGCCGGCGCGGATGGGCGTCTCGGCCGCGCCGCCGCCGGCGTAGCGGGTGGTGCCGTCCACCGTTTCGGATATCGTCGGCCCGGCCAAGAAGGTGCCGGCCGCGACGCCGAGGACGCCGCCGCTGACGCCGATCATCAGGCCGACCAGGAGGAACACGGTCATGACCCCGGCCCGGCTCGCGCCGATGCAGCGGAGCAGGCCGACGTCGCGGATGCGCCGGCTCACCAGCGTCACCAGGATGGCGAAAACGCAGAAGCCGCTGGCGGCGTCGTTCAGGAACAGGACCAGTTCCATCAGGTTGTTTTCGTGCTTCATCCCCTGGGCGATGTGGGTCCAGCGCCGCTGCCAGTTGTCGGCGGCGATGGCGGGTTCGATCTGGGTATGGATGAAGAGGCTGTCCCCGGCGGCGACGGCGACGTCGTCCTCCAGTTCCTCGGCAGTGTCGGGGTCCGCCAGCCAGACGACCAGCGTTTCGACCTTGTCCCGTGCGTCGGGGTCGGTCGAGCCGAGGTAGAAGTCGGCCGCTTCGT
This sequence comes from Planctomycetaceae bacterium, assembly GCA_021203245.1. Taxonomy (GTDB): domain Bacteria; phylum Planctomycetota; class SZUA-567; order SZUA-567; family SZUA-567; genus JAJBSZ01. The sequence continues at coordinate 5,240 of JAJQBO010000035.1, read as the reverse complement.
CGATGGGGACGTAGACGCCGTAGCGGTCTTTTTCGAACACGCCGCTCCGGTAGAGCGAGGTGACGACGAACCGTTTCGACCGGGTGCGGATTTCGCCGCCCTCGCCCCGCTCGGCCCGGTAGAGGTCTATTTCGTCGCCCGGGTTGATGGCGAGACGGCGGGCGAGCTGCTCGCCCATGAACATGCCGGGGCGGTCGCCGGTCGCGCCCCAATCGGGGCGGCGCGGATCGGGCTTGTAGGTCAAAAGGTGTTCGGGGAGGGAGCTGTGTGCCAACTCGAGGCCGAGGTCTATTCCCTGCACATAGGCGTATTCGGCCCCGTTGCCGCTTTCGAGAAAACCGGCCCGCTGGATGAGGGGCGTCATGCCGACGACGCCGTCGACGCGGGAGCGGACCTCGTCCGTGACGGCGGCGACAAGTTCCCGGTCAGGGAGCGGCCCCTGGGTGACGCGGAGGGTGATCTGCTCGCCCAGGTTGCGGAGCCGCTTTTCCAGATCGACCAGCATGCCGTCCAGGACCGACATGGCGACGATCTGCACCGCCAAGGCCAGCGCCAGCGCGGCGATGGCGATATAATTCACCAGCCGGCGCGAGGCATAGCGGAACGCCAATTGTAGATACATCATAGTCTCGTGTCCTGCCGCGTTCGTAAGAAATGAATGATGATTCGCCGCCGCGCGGAAATTCCGCTTCCCTTTTCCGCCCGCTCGACGACAATGCTTTCACAAAAAATTACCCGCGCGTCCCGGCGCGGATGTTGCGAAAGCATCGACCCATGATAAGCGGTTCAGTGGTATTCTACAAAATCGCCACCACATGTCTCTTGATTTTTGCCGGCTTCGTCGCGAGGCGGATTCGCGTCCTGCCCGAAATCGCCATCCCGGTCATGTCGAAACACGTGCTGATGGTTGCGACCCCGGCCTACGTCATCTTCTATATGCCCCAGAGCATCTCGGTCGAAACGCTGCACCTGTACTGGTACTACCCGGTGGTGGGTTTCGTCCTAATCGCCATCAACGACCTCTTCGCCTACGGGAGCGCCAGGGCTCTGGCCAAGCCGGGCGAACTGGCCACCTTCCGCGCGCTGGTCGGGTTGCCGAACTGGGTGTTCATGGCCCTGGCCGTGTGCGAACCGATCTTCAAGGACGACGGCGTCCGGGTGGTGCTCCTCTTCAACCTCGGCATCACCTTTTACGTCTGGTCGTTCGGCATGACCTCGTTCCGGGTCGGCGGCGGCGTGGTCGGGATGCTGAAGGAACTGTTCCTGAACATCCAGACGATTTCCGCCGGCATCGGCGTCGCCCTCGCCTTCCTGTGCCCGTGGCTGAACGGCATGGAAAGCCTCGACTCCGACACCCTGGCGTCGCTCCCCTGGTACCTTGGCCTTGCCACGCCGGTCTGGGAAAGCGTCTACCTGCTCGGCTGCACCGCCCTGCCGCTGTCCATCTTCCAAATTGGCCTGCTCCTGGGCGCTCCGGCGAAGTCGGCAAGCGAAGGCGGCGATCCGCTGTCGGTCTTCACCGTCTCGGTCCTGCGCCTCCTTGTCGCGCCCCTTCTCACCATGGCGGCCCTGCTCCTCATCTGCCGCCTCGGTGTCGGTTTCAGCCAGGCCGAATTCACCGTTGCCGCCATCATCATGGCCATGCCGGCCGCGGTGACGGTGCTGGTGGTTGCCGAAGTCTACGGCGGCGCCGGCCGCCTCGCCGCCAAGGGCATCCTATGGAACTCGGTCGCCAGCTTGGCGACAGCGCCGATCGTCACCTTTGTGGCCCAATACATCTACCGCTGGGTCTGACCGCTATTCGTCCGGGAACGGCGTGCCGTCGTCGAACCGTTCGACGCGGATTTCGCCGCCCTCCATCACGCCGTAGCCGCCGTCCAGCCAGGCGGGCAAGACCACCAGCCGGCAATTCCGCCCCGCCACCTGCATCTCCCGCTCGTGGTGGCTGTGGATATGGCCGCACAGGAGCAGGTCCGCGCCCATCGCCATTTCCCGCCATATGGCGGTGTCTTCGAGCAGATCCGCCGGGCGGCGGCCGCCGTTGCGGATACCGGTGCGGCCCTGCTGGTGGCCGAATAAATAATCGCAAAACGACCACGGCCCCCAGCGCATGACCCAGCGCCCGAGCGGTCCCTGCAGACACCAGCGCATGGCCATGAACAGTTTGTCGCGGGTGCAGAGGGCATCGCCGTGGACGCAGGTGACGGTTTTGCCGCCCTGATGGAAGCGGTAGCGCGGCCCGTGCGGTTCGATGCCGTAATCGGCCAGGCGCGACACGGTAAAGCCGCGCTTCAGGCGGAGAAAGCCGGGGTAGCGGGTGGTGGGGTCGAAGCCGAGGCCTTCGCCGACGACGAAATCGCGGTTCCCGGAGACGTGGTGGATGTCGAGGCCCGAATCCGCCGCCGCCTTGAACAGGGCCAGGGCGGCGGAATAGTCGCCCACCACCTTGCCCCGGCGCTCGAACCAGAAGTTGAAGGTGTCGCCCAGCAGCACCAGGCCGGTGGCCTTGCCGTCGATATATTCGAGAAAACGGGCCAGGCGGAGGTTGTCCTCGACCGCCATGTCGCGGGCGCGGTCGTTGGGGGCGTCGAGGGGTTTGAGGTGCATGTCGGCAAGAAGGTATACGCGGTCCGTAGACGCCATGGACCCTCCCGTTTTTATATGGAAATTTTTCGGCAAATGCCTATGCTCGAAGATAATTAAGGCAGGCATTCAGGCGCTGAATGCCTGCCGCTCCTGTGTTGACCGTCTTTATTATGGATGGGCGCGGGCCGGGGTCAATACAAAGTTGAAAAAGGCCGCGCGCCATAACCAGAGGAACCGCCGCATGACGACCGATCCGACTCCCGAACAGCCAGCCGCCCCCGCACCCGAACCGGGTCCCGCCCCGCTTCCTGAAGGCGTGACCTCCTGCAACTTTGACGACTTCTCCAAAATCCGCCTCACCGTCGCGGAAATCATCAAGGCTGAACCGCACCCGAACGCCGACAAGCTGATCAAACTGCAAATCCGCCTGGGCGACCGGGAAAAACAGATCTGCGCCGGCATCCGCGCCTATTACGAACCCGAAGCCCTGGTCGGCCGCCGCATCGTCGTCGTCGACAACCTGGAACCGCGCAAACTGCGGGGCGAATGGTCGAACGGCATGCTCCTGGCCGCCCACGGCCCCGACAACACTATCTCCCTGGTGACGCTGGACAAGCCCGACTTCCCCAGCGGCGGACAGGTGTCCTGATGGCGAAAGTGCGTGGACTCGGGCGCGGCCTCGAAAGCCTTATACCCGCCGCCCCGCCGGTGGCCGAACGCGACGCTCCCCTGAAGGAGGGAGGCGACGGCGTCTGGGAACTGCGGGTCGACCGCATCGTCGCCAACCGCTGGCAGCCGCGCCACGAGTTCGATCAGGACCGCCTCGAGGAACTGGCGCGCTCCATCGAAACGGACGGGCTTATCAATCCGCTGGTGGTACGCCTGGGGCAGGACGGCGGCTATGAACTCATCGCCGGCGAACGGCGCTTGCGCGCCATGCGGGACATCCTCGGCCGCGAGACGGTCCCCGTCCGCCTCATGCGGGTCGAGGACGCGCGGATGCGCGAACTGGCGCTGGTCGAAAACCTCCAGCGCGAAGACCTCAACCCCATCGAGGAAGCGGCCGCCTTCGACGAAATGGTCTCGAAATTGGGCCTTACCCACGAGGAAGTGGCGAAGCGCCTGAACAAGGGCGCGGGCTACCGCTCGGTCATCACCAACCGCATCCGCCTCCTCTCCCTGCCGGAAGAAGTGAAACGCATGGTGGCGGCGCGGGAACTGGAACCGACCAAGGCGCGGGCCATCGCCGCCCTGGAAAACCCGGTGCTGCAAATAAAGCTGGCCCGGCGCATCGTCGAGGAAGGACTCAGCACCGCCCAGGTCGAGAAGATGGTCGCCGACCTGAAAAAGGAAAAGAACCGCACCGCGACGCCGGAAAAGGTCCTGCCGCCCCACGTCGCCGATCTCGAGGACCGCCTCCGGCGGCACTTCGGGTCGAAAGTGGTGGTGGAGGACAAGGACGGCAAGGGCCGCATCGTGGTCGAATACTATTCGGTCGACGATGCGCAACGCATTTTGGAACGCATGGGGGTGAGGCTGGGCGATCTGGAGTAGGGCCACTGGCCCGGCGACGGGGACAGCCATGGACAACAACGTACTGATAGCGTTCGGTTTTACCCTGATGGCAGGTCTGTCGACAGGCATCGGCAGCGCGCTCGCCTTTTTCGCCGACAGGACAAACACCCGCTTCCTGGCGGCGTCCCTCGGCTTTTCGGCCGGGGTGATGATCTACGTCTCCTTTGTCGAACTGCTGGCCGGCGCGCTCCGCGACCTCGCCGTGGCGGCGGGCGACCCCGCCCGGGGCAACTGGCTCGGGGTGGGCGCGTTTTTCGCCGGCATGGTGCTTATCGGCATTATCGACAAGCTGGTGCCGGAAGTGGAAAACCCGCACGAGGTCAAGCGGGTCGAGGAAATGCGCGAGGACGAGGAAGCCGCCGCTTCGGCCCGCGCGTCCGCCCGCGCCGAAGCAGCGTCAGGGAGACACCGGCCCGGACAGGGCAACACCCGCCAGCTCATGCGCATGGGCACGATGACCGCCCTCGTCATCGGCATCCACAACTTTCCCGAAGGCCTCGCCACCTTCATGTCCACCCTCGAAGACACCAGCATCGGCCTGTCCATCGCCGTCGCCATCGCCATCCACAACATCCCGGAAGGCATTGCCGTCTCGGTGCCGATCTACTACGCCACCGGCGACAAGGCGAAGGCGTTCAAGTGGTCGTTCCTGTCGGGCCTGACCGAACCGCTGGGCGCGCTCGTCGGCTACCTGGTACTCCGCACCTTTATGACGCCGACCCTCTCCGCCATGGTTCTGGCCGGCGTCGCCGGCATCATGGTATTCATTTCCCTGGACGAACTGCTGCCGTCGGCGGAGAAATACGGCGAACACCACCTGTCTATTTACGGCGCTGTCGCCGGCATGGCGGTGATGGCGGTGAGCTTGCTGCTGCTGGTGTGACGCGTCACAAAACGACGTCATTCCCGCGGACGCGGGAATCCAGCGGACGGATCGACGGGGGAACGGATTGTTTTTCCAACCGCAGAGCAGCACCGTATTCGGGTATGTACCACCGTTCCTTGGCGATCCGCCCGCTGGGCTCCCGCGTTCGCGGGAGTGACGGGGTTGATTGTGGCGAGTGGGGGATGGTGCGGCG
>JAJQBO010000147.1:52822-53625 GCA_021203245.1 Planctomycetaceae bacterium | reverse complement strand
CTATTTCAATCTCGCCCTCATTCACCACCAGGGCATGACCAACGGCATCATCAGTTATGCCCGCGAGCGGGGCAATTGGGAATTGTGCGGCGCGTACTGGCCGATGGGCCAAATCGACGATTTCCGCACCTGGGACGGCGACGGCATCATCGCCGCCGTGGAGACGCACGAAGACATCGCCATGCTCACCCGCTCGGGACGGCCGGTCGTCGACACCTCGGGCGCGATACTGGACCCGCGTTTGTCGCTCGTCACCAACGACAATCCGGAAATCGGCACCATGGGCGGCACCCACCTGGCCGACAACGGGCTCGAACACTTCGCCTTCTGCGCCGCCGCCGGATCGCGCTGGTCGGACGAACGCCTCGCCGGATTCGAAAAAGCGACCAAACCCTACCGTACCGAACGCCTTGCCGTCTTCTGCCGCCGCATCGACTGGTACCACCGGCCGGAGTTTTCTCCGGCGCTGGCCGATTTCCTCCTGCGCCAGCCCAAGCCTCTCGGGGTGATGGCGGCGAACGATTATGTGGGCATGAACGTCATCGGCGCGTGCCGCATCGCCGGGCTCGGCGTCCCGGACGACGTGGCTCTGGTGAGCGTGGACAATGAAGTGCTGATGTGCGAATTGTCGAACCCGCCGATCTCCAGCATCCCCTTCGACAGGCATGAAATCGGCCTGCGCTCGGCCGAACGCCTGGAGGCGCTGATGCGGCACAAAGGGCACCCCCCCCCCCCGCCGGGGGGGCGGGGGTTGGGCATTCGCCCCCGCCCGGGGGGCGACCGGCCGCGGGGGGGGGGCAGGG
>JAJQBO010000147.1:0-52812 GCA_021203245.1 Planctomycetaceae bacterium | reverse complement strand
AAAACACGGCCCCCCCCCCCCGCCGTCTCTGCCGGAAGTGCGCATTCGCCCGCAGCCGCTGGTCGAACGGGCCTCGTCGTCCATCATCGCCGTCGCGGATCCGCTGGTGGGCGAGGCGCTCATGCTTATCCGCAGCCGCGCGATAGACAACCTTTCGGCCGGCGAGGTGGCGTCGCTTCTGCACACCTCGCGCCGCAACCTCGAGCGTCGCTTCCGTTCCGCCGTCGGCAGGACGGTGCTGGAGGAAATTCACCGCACCCGCATCAAGCAGGCCAAGCAGACGCTGCGCGACTACAGTCTGTCGATCAAGCGGGTGGCGATGCTGTCCGGCTTCCGCACCCTCGACCGGTTCGTCGCCATCTTCACCCGCCATACCGGGATGACCCCGAGCGCCTACCGTCAGCGCTATGCCGGCCGGCCCGACCTGGACCCGAGCTGAAAACCTAGCGGATGAAGTTGGTATAGGTTTTTTCCCGGAGGGCGGGCAGGGCGGCCGCGCCTTTTTGCCGCGCTTCCAGAAGCCAGGCCATGTTTTCGCCAAGCATCTGCATGGTGTCCATGCCTTCCGGATCTTCCAGAACTTCGCCCGGGGTCAGGCCGAAGGCCATATTCCAGTAGACGCTCGACGGGACGAACATTTCGGAAATCGTGAAATACTTGTTCACCTGATCCCAGGCCGCGATTTCGCCGCCCCGGCGCACCGCGACGACCGCGGCCCCGACCTTGTGCCGCATCAGGCTGCCGCTGGCGGAAGCGACGAAGAAGACGCGGTCCAGAAACGCCTTCAACGCGCCGTTGATGCCGGCGTAGTAGACGGGCGAGCCGATCAGGACGCCGTCGGCGGCGATGATGTCGTCCATGCTCTTGTTGACGAGGTCGTCGTCGAAGACGCAGCGGCAATCCTTTTCCCGGGAGCAGCGGTGGCAGGCGATGCAGCCGTGTATTGCGCCTGTTCCCACTTCGATGCGGGGCGTTTCGATGCCTTTGCCGTTCAGGACCGCGCAGACGGCGTCGAGGGCGAGGGCGGTGTTGCCGCGTGGTTTCGGACTGCCATTGATGACGATGACTTTCATGCGATTCTCTCCTTGCGTGGGTTGGCTCTTCCTGGGTGTTGGTCCGTGCATTTTGAATAAGCTCTAATTTGGCTATACCCGCTTGAGTTTGGTGTTTTCGCCGTTTATCCCAGTGGACCCCGGCCGAACCGCCCGCTCGCTCCGCTGGTCGACGTCCGCACGCCGGGGTGACGTATGGAGCATACACCACTGTTCACGGAATTTCGTAAGCCGCATTAATCGTACTGCCCCTTCATGATTCGGGCAAGTTCGGCCGGGTCGTTGGTCTGCCGCATCAGCGCCTGGCGCTTCGCCTCGACCGCCTGCAGATGGGCCGCCCGCTCCAGCACCGCGTCGAGGTGCTCGGCCGGGAACTTGACCGCGCCGTTTTCGTCCATATGGACGATTTCGCCCGGCGCGACGTCCATGCCGCAGATATCCACCGGCACGTTGACCGCCTGGACCTCGAACGGCCCGTGGCCGGCCGACACGCCTGTCAGCAAATATTGTACCCCCATAGGGCGAATCTCGTCGAGATCCCGGGACGGGCCGTCCGACAGGACGCCGACGACGCCCAGCGACGTGAAGGCTGTCATCATGTTGCCGCCGACAAGGCCGTTTTTCGCCTTGATGTGGGGCGGGAAATCCTGTTTGACCGCCAGGATGACCGGCTTCGGCGCGGCGGCGATGGCCTGGAAGACATCGCCGAGGCCGAGGCGGCCGAAGCCGGCATCGGGCATGCCATAGACGCAGGTGACGACATAGCCGGCGCGGCGGCCGTGTTCGGGGAACATGCAGCGAAGGGTCTCGTCCGTATACCAGCGGCCCTCCCAGGGATGGTACAGCCCGAGGCAGAACTCGGGGTTCTTCGGGTAGGTGGCGACGACGTTGGTGATGGACGGGGTGTCGAACTGTTCCAGGCGCTGAATCGTGTCCATGTATTTCCTCCTCCTGGTTGGGTGGGCCGTGCTCCCCAATCCAACCAGAATTGCCGGTTTTTACCAGAAAAATTCTCCGCAGCCGATGTCGGGGCTTAGCCGACGCCCCGGGTCCAGACGTCGCCCGGGCGCATTTCGGGACTCCATAAGTTCTGTATTTGTCGACAAATAGCGTGGCGAACACGGTTAGCCGCCCGGCGAATGGTACCCGCTTCCGAGAACTGGTCGCCAATTTGCATAACCCTGCCGACAGCGAAAGGAGATCAGCATGAGCGCAATACGGTCGGACAGGGAAAGCCTTGGTTATCTCTCGTACAAGGCGGTCAAGGAGGCCGAAGCCAGGAAAAAGGCGGCGGAATCGGGCGAAGGCACGGCGAAGACGGAGGAATTGACCGAGGAACAGAAAAAGACGGCCGAGGAAGTGGCTGCCTACAAAAAGTCCTTCCTCAACACCATCGAATCGATGGTGGGCGCGCCCATGCTGTCCAAGCTGGAGGTGCGGGTCAAGATCACCGACGCCGGCTATGAAAAAATGCTGAACGACCCCGAGTACGAAAAGGCGGTAATCGATGCGTTCCGCAAGGAAACGCTGGCCAACTACGATTCCAGCGCCAAGACGATAACCCTCACCGCCGACGGTTCGACCCCGAGCGCCAAGGTGACGGCCGGGACGAGCGGAACAAACGGGTTGTCCGCTTCGGCGTCGGAAACATACGCAAACCTCTCGCCCAGCCAGCTTCGGCGCGGGGCCGGGCTTGACGCGCTCAATCTGCGGGTCATGTCCGTCCTCCAGGTCAGGTATGGCGCGGACAGCGATATCGTGGCCGATTTCGACCAGGGCACCCTGATCAAGGGCGGCGGGACCGGCAAGGCGTCGTCGTTGCTGGACGGGTATGGGACGAAGGGGTTGCTGGATTATACGGCGTAAATGGTGTACGGAACAGTTCTCTCCATAACTATCCCGCCGGAATCCTCTTTACCGTATCGAGCCATACCATAATGCGACCGCGCCCCCGACTGCCCCGGCACAACTTCACGCCCCTCGCCGGGTTCATCGCATGCACGCCGGGGTGACGTTTTGGGGAGAATCGAGCGTTTACGGGCATAAATTGCCAGTGAAATGGTGACGCCAAAAGCCAAACGTGAGCCCCCCGGCCAAACGGCCGGGGGTTATTATAGGTGGCTACTTCCGTCACCCACCATCCCGCTACCAATAACACGCCCCTCGCCCGTAAAGACGCCGGGGTGACGTTCAGATGAATGACGGTTAGGGTAGAAAACCGGTGCAGAGGTCCGGTTACTGCTCCGGCCCGATGCTCTGCGTCAACCGCACCCGCTGGGTGTCGGAAAGACCAAGCGCCTGCTTCAGGACCGCCTCGTCGAAAAAGGCGCGCACCACCGCCGCCCAGCCCTTCGTCGCGGCGAAGAGGTAGGCGTTCTGCATCATCGCGCCGGCGTGGGCATAGCCGAAGTTCGCGCCTGCCGCGCGCTCCTGATCCGATTTGGTCCAGAAGCTCATGTCCTGGACATAGACCAGATTGATAGCCGCCGATGCGACAAACGGCTGGCTGCCGGCGGCGGCGCGGTTGTCGCCCGAGACGTTGGGCATGGGTTCCAGCGTGTGGCTGGGCGCGTCGTAGCGGTAGGCGCCGTCCTTCGTGAAAACATAGACCGTCATGTCCTGCCGTCCCATGGCGACGGGGTGAACCCGCTTGCCGTCGGGGCGGTTGACGCCGGCCGTGGCCCAGAGCAGATCGGCAATGTCCTGCCGGCTCACCGCGACGTCGGCGAACTCGCGGCTCGAACTGCGTTGCGCCAGGGCCTGGGCCAGGGAAAGGCCGCCCGTCTTGTCCGGTTCGGGCAGGCGGATGGCGTCGGCCGCGGCGGCCGCGCCCATTACCACGAATGCGCAGGCGATAAAAAGCGTCTTGTGCATGGTTCGGTCTCCTGTGAAGAATCCTCTTGCGACCGGCAATTGTACCGCTTTTGCCGTGCCGTCAACCCGGAAAAAAACCGCGCCCATAGGGGGCGCGGCCGTGGTGCGAACCGGGTGCGTTTTTCCGCTATGCCGTTTCTTCCGCCAGCTTGCCCGCCTTGCGCGAGAACATGACGGCGTACTTCATGATCGCCTCCTGGCTGAACTCCTTCGGGTCATGCAGTTCGCCGGTGATCCGGCCCTGGCACATGACCAGGATGCGGTCGGCCATGCCAATGACCTCGGGCATTTCCGAAGACACCATGATGATGGCGCAGCCCTGAAGGGCGAGTTCGTTGATGAGGTTGTAGATTTCCACCTTCGCGCCGACGTCGATGCCTCGGGTCGGCTCGTCGATCATGAGGACTTTCGAGCGGCTGGCGATCCATTTCGCAAACACCACCTTCTGCTGGTTGCCGCCCGACAGTTCGCCCGACTTTTTCTGCACGCTGGGCGCGCGGATCTGCAGCTTTTCGTAATACTCCTGCGCCAGTTTTTCATCCGCCTTGTGGTCGATCAGCTTCAGCCACTTGAACGGACTCCGGTTCAACTGTTCGAGGATGGGCATCGAGATGTTGCGGGTGATGGACATGTGCAGGACCAACCCCTCGTCCTTGCGGTTTTCGGTCAGGAAGCCGATGCCGTTCTTGATGGTGTCGCGGGGGCTGCGGATGGAGACGGGCTTCCCTTGGACGAAGATTTGCCCTTCGTCCTTTTCATCCGCCCCGAACAGTAGGCGGCACAGTTCGGTCCGGCCCGCGCCGACCAGCCCGGCAAGGCCGAGCACCTCGCCGGCGCGGACGTTGAACGACACGTTGTCGACCGCGCCGTACCGGGTCAGGCCCTCGACCCGCAGCAATTCCTCGCCGACGGGCGCGTGAATCTTCGGGAACTTGGTGACCAGGCTGCGGCCCACCATCATCTCGATCATCTCGTCGATGGAGTGGTCGGCCACGTCGACGGTGCTGACGTACTGGCCGTCCCGGAGAATGGTGGCCCGGTCGCCGATTTTCTTCACCTCCTCGAGGTGGTGGGAAATGAAGATGATGCCCTTTCCCTGGTCCTTCAGCCGGTTCATGATCTTGAACAGGCCCTCGACCTCGTGCGGGGTGAGGGACGATGTCGGCTCGTCCATGACGATGATCTTGGCGTTCATGGACAGGGCCTTGGCAATTTCCACCATCTGTCGCTGGGCGACGGACAGCTCGCGCGTTTCGGTCTTTTCGCTGAAATCGGCCTCGACCTGCGCCAGCAGTTCGCGGGCGTTCTTGTTGATCTGCGGCCAGTCGATGAACGGGCCCTTGCGCAGCTCGCGGCCGACATAGATGTTCTCCGCCGCCGAAAGCTGCGGAATCTGCGTCAGTTCCTGGTAGATAATAGCCACCCCCGCCGCCTGCGCGGCCAGCGGGTTGCCGAGTTCCACCTTTTTTCCTTCGATCCAGATATCGCCTTCGTCATGGACATACGCGCCGGCGAGGATCTTCATGAGGGTCGACTTGCCCGCCCCGTTTTCGCCGAGAAGGACATGGATTTCGCCCGGGCGAAGATCGAGCTTCACCTTGTTCAGGGCGATGGTGCCGGGGAAACGCTTGGTTATATCCGTCATCTTCAGGAGCAGGTTGTCCTGGTTTGCGTTGGCAGTCATGCGGTATCCTTTTTATGCCGAAGCGCGAGCGGCGACCGCACCGTTGGCAGACGCTGGGTGTGGGCCGCCGCCGCGCAAGAGGGAATCGTTACGCCTTCTTCGCCACTGCCGTCTTGTATTCGGCGGTGCGGCGCAGCACGTCGATCCAGACCGCGAGGATGACCACCATGCCGATGACGGACGTCTGCCAGAAGGCGGACACGTTCAGGAGGTTCAGGCCGTTGCGGAGCACGCCCATGATCAGGACGCCGATAATCGTCCCCATCACCGTCCCCTCACCGCCGAATAACGAAGCGCCGCCGATAACCGCGCCGGCGATGGCGTCAAGCTCGGCCCCGAGGCCGGCCAGCGGATAGCCGGAGTTCACGCGGCCCGCCAGCACGATGCCCCCAAGCGCGTAGAGGAAACCGCCGATGGCGAACACCCAGTTCATGACGCTCGTCGTATTCACGCCCGACAGGCGCGCCGCCTCCATCGAGCCGCCGATGGCGTAGATGTGGCGGCCGAAGGGGGTGTGGTTCAGCATGATGTACATGAGGACGCAGACGACCGCCACCAGCACCACGCAGGCCGGGACAGGGCCGATGTCGGCGAAGCCGAGCCAGCGCACTTCGTAGGGCAGGCCGGAAATCGGCATGCCGTCCGTGATAATCAGGGCAAAGCCCCGGGCGATATTGAGCATGCCCAGGGTTGAAATGAACGGGTGCGGCAGCTTCAATTTGGTCAGCAGCAGACCGTTCACCATGCCGATGCCGAGGCCGACGGCGAGGGTCAGGACCATGCCGAGGATGGAGTTCATCTTCACCGTGACCACCATGTAGGCCATGAAACACATGGTAAAGCCCTGGATGGAGCCGACCGACAGGTCGGTGCCGCCGGGAGAATGGGGAGAAGCACGCCCAGGGCCAGGAGCGCCGTGATGGACGACTGGCGGGCGACGTTGATGAGGTTTTTCATCGACAGGAATTTGTCGGACATGAGCGCGATGATGATGCAGAGGAGGATGAGGCCGATGAGCGAACCAAAACGGCGAAGGAATTCGGATGTTTTTGGATTCATGGTTTCTCCTGAGTGCGGCGATTGTTAGAGCGTTTTAAATGAATGTGAACCTCTCCCTTCGCTTTTCGGCTTATTCCAATAACCGTAAAACGCAGGCAGGAACCAGTCATTTTTTACAAAGCGCTAATATCGGACGACGTCGGTCCAGGCGCTGTTGTTGCGGGACGATTCGAGGGAGGCCTGCACAAAGGCCATGCCGCGGATGCCGTCCTCGACATTGGGGAAATCGAGATCGAGTTCGCTCGGCGTCCGACCCGTTTCGACACAGCGGATGGCCTGCGCGGCGTTGTAATAGACGTTGGCGAATTCTTCCAGATACCCTTCCGGGTGGAAGGCGTAACACCTGGAAACCCGCGCCGCCGAGGGGCTTATGGCGTTGGCCCAATCGGTGTTGCGGTACCAGCGCTCCGCCGGCTTGTCCTGGTAGATGAGGGTGATGAAATCGAGATCCTCGTGCCGCCAGTGCAGCCCGGCATTGTCGCCGTAGACGCGGATGTCGAGGCCGTTCCCTTCGCCGGTCGAGACCTGGCTGGCCTGGACGCTGCCGCGCACCCCGCCTTCCCAGCGGGCGAGGGCGGTGAAGTCGTCGTCCGCGAGGCGGCCTTCCACAATCGTGCCGACGTCGGCGGCGACCGAAGTTATTTTCAGCCCGGTGACCGTCTCCGACAGGTTGGCGGCGTGGGTGCCGATGTCGCCGACGGAACCGGAACCGGCCAGCTTGGGGTCGGTGCGCCAGGCCGCGGCCTTGTTGCCCTTCTCGGCTTCGAACAGCTTGTAGAGCCAGCCCTGCGGGTATTCGACTACCACCTTCCGCACTTTGCCGAGGTGGCCGGCCTTGATCATGTCGCGGGCCAGCTTCACGGTGGCGCAGGATGCGTAGGGGTGGGTGAGAGCCAGGACGCGACCCGTCTTCCGGACCGTTTCGCGGAGATCCAGCGCCTCGTCCAGGGTGACGGTGATGGGTTTGTCCATGATGACGTGGAAGCCGAGTTCCAGGGCCATCTTCGCCGGGCCGTAATGCATGTGGTTCGGCGTGACGATGCTGACGGCGTCGGGGCGCTTGTCGGCGGGCAGTTTGTTTTCCGTCTCCAGCATCTCCTGCCACGAGCCGTAGGCGCGGGCGGGATCGATGTAGAGCGGCTTCGCCATCGCCTTCGACTTCGCCGGATCGGACGAAAACGCGCCCGCCACCAGTTCGTACTCGCCGTCCATGTAGGCGGCGGAGCGGTGCGCCCTGGCGATGCCTGCGCCCGGGCCGCCGCCGACCATGGCAAGCCGCAGCTTGCGCGAATCGATATCCACCATAAGTCTTCCTCCCTCGATGGCAGTCGCCGGGATTGACCGCCTGGTAAAAATTTCGGGTTATCGCGTCAGGTTATCCTATTTCTTCCATCTTCACCGCCCGGCCGGTCTTGGCCGACAAGGCCGCCGCCTTGGCCATGGCGACGGCGGCGCGGCCGTCGAAGCCGGTGCAGGCCGGGGGCGTGCCGTTCTTGACGCAGTCGACGAACATGATGCCTTCCGTCTGGAAGGCGGGGACGTAGCGTTCCATGAAAAAGTTCAGGGCGCGCGGCTCGTGGAAGCCGTCCGGTCCGGCGAAGGTGGTGTTGTCTTCAAGCAGGTTGGCGGTCGTCAGTCTCCCCTTGGAGCCCATGACCTCGACGCGCTGGTCGTAGCCGTAGACGGCGCGGCGTGAATTGTCGATATGGCAGATGGCCCCCTTGGCGAAACGGATGACCACCATGGCGGTGTCGAAGTCGTCGTACTTGGCGAATTCGGGATCGACCATGCAGGAGCCGGTCGCGTAGATTTCAACCGGTTCGTCGTTAAGGAGGTAGCGGGACAGGTCGAAGTCGTGGATCATCATGTCCACGAAGATGCCGCCCGAGGTGCGGATGTATTCGGCGCTCGGCGGTGCCGGGTCGCGGCTGATGATGAGGCAGAGTTCGGGATTGCCGATGCGGCCGGCGACGACGTCCTTGCGGATGCGGCTGTGGCCGACGTCGTGGCGGCGGTTGAAGCCCATCATGAAGACGACCTTGTTCTTTTCGACGGCGGCGAGGGCGGCGTCGATTTGGTCGAGTTCGAAGGCGAGGGGTTTTTCGCAGAACACGTGTTTCTTGGCCTCGGCCGCGCCAATAATCATGTCGGCGTGGAAATCGGTCGGCGTGCAGACGGCGATGGCGTCGATGGACTTGTCGTCCAGGAGGCGGCGGTAGTCGTCGGTGGCGACGGGAATGTCGTACTGGTTGGCCAGGCTCTTGGCGGCAGCCAGGTCTATGTCGGCGATGCCGGCGACGCAGGCGTCCGGGACGAGGGTCGAGAAGGTTTTGGCGTGGACCTTGCCGATGCGGCCCGCGCCGACAAGACCGATTTTGAAGTTCGCTGACATGAGGAACCCCCTTTCCAATGTGGAGGAAACAGGTTGGTTGAGAAGCCTCCGGGGCACGTGGCCCCGGAGGCGCGCTGATAGCCGGGTTATTTCAGATAATCGGCCGCGTTTTCGACCGTCACCAGTTCGGTGCCGGTGTCGATGTGCGGTTCGACCTTTTCGCCCATAAAGGTCTTGTAGGCGGCTTCGACGGTGAATTTGCCGATGTTGTGGGTGTTTTGCGCGACTGTGGCGGCAATGGGGCTGTTCGGGTCGACGACGGCGCGGACGGCTTCGTCGTTGGCGTCGAAGCCGACGATAAAGGTCTTGGCGCCGGCGGCCAGGACGGCTTCGGCCGCGCCCATCGCCATGAGGTCGTTGCAGCAGAAGATGGCGTCAAGGTCGGGGTTGGTGGAGAGGATGTCGTCCATGACGTTCATGCCCTGGGCGCGTTCCCAGTTCGCCGAGTTTTTGGCGACCAGTTCGATGCCGGGCGTCTCGTTGAACAGTTTTTCCGCGCCTTCGAGGCGTTCGCGGGCGGTCTGGTGCCCCATGATGCCCATCATGATGGCGACCTTGCCCTTGCCGTTCAGGCGCTTGATGATGTATTCGGCGGCGAGGCGGGAGCCGATGATGTTGTTGGTGCCGACAAAGGCGACCCGGTCGGTGAAGTCGGGCGCGTCGGAGTCGAAGACGATGACCGGCACGCCTTCGTCGTGGGCCTTCTACAGGGTGGGCGCGACTTCCTTGGCGCCGGCGGGGCGACGCAGAGCACGTCCACGCCCTTGATGAGGAAATCGTCGATAATCTGGATCTGCTGCTGGACATTGACTTCACGATCGGCGGAGAGGACGCTGAGTTCAATTTCGGGATGTTCGGCCGCCGCCGCTTCGGCGCCGCGGCGCACCGCCTGCCAGAATTCGGAATCCATCGCCTTGGGGACGAAGCCAATGCGAATTTGACCGGCGAAAGCCGTTCCGCCGAGTACTACGACCAGTGCCAGAGCCACGAGGAATCTCTTCATAGCGTTCTCCTTCAAAAAGAGGTATAAGGAACCACAACAAGAACCCGCAAACGCGCCAAAGGTGGTACCTGTGTCTGTGAGGAGAGTGCCTTAAGGTTTAGAGGTAGAAAGCAGTCGGGCAGAGGGTGTAAATATCATTCGTAAGTATACTCACTGCCGAGCCTTTAGTAAAGCTACAACCAATGTAAAAAATTTAATGAGTTTTTAATGTGTTGCTTGCAAAATACTTATATTGGGTATAATTTGAAGTGAAGAGGGTGGATTTGCGCGTAATTCAAATAATTTTAAGCGGCACTTACGGTAAACCGAACCGTGGAATGCCGCGCTGCGGAGGAGTTGTGTCATGACGGGTCAAGACCGTTTTGCCATCCGGCCGGCCACGACGGACGATATCGACGCCATTATCGGGTTTATCCGCTCGCTGGCGGATTCCGAGCGGATACAGGACGAGGTGGAAATAACGCCGGCGCTGCTGCGGAAATGGGTGTTTGAGGAAGGCCGGGCCGAGGTGATCGTGGGCGAGGTGGACGGGGTCGTGGCCGGGTTTGCCCTCTATTACACGTCGTATTCGACGGTTGTCGGCCGTCCCGATCTCTATCTGGACGACCTCTACCTGCTGCCGGAATATCGCGGCAACGGCTTCGGCACCGGTTTTCTCCGCTACCTCGCCGCCCTGACGATTGAACGCGGCTACGGCAGGCTCGAATGGGGCTGCCTGACCTGGAACAAACCCGCCATAGGCTTCTACCTCTCGCTCGGTGCCCAGCCCATGGACGAGTGGACGACGTTTCGGATGTCGAGCGATGCGCTGAAGGACCTGGCGATGCAGGTGTGACAACGACAATTAACAATTAAAAATTAACAATTATGGGCTCGCGAGTTCACTCGCACCATTGTGGAATAATTGTTCATTGTTCATTATTTTGACCCGCGTTTTTCGCGGAGGAGGCGCTCGACGCGATCGATTTCGCGTTGCATCGATTCCTTGAGATCGCGCAGGTGATCGAGGAGGCTGGCTTCGTCCTCGGGTTCGGCGTCAAGCAATAATTCCGATTCGAGCCGGGCTTCGCTGTCTTCGCCCGATTGCACCCGGTCGTCGATCTCCCGCTGGCCGGCGGCGATGTCGTCGTCCGGCGCGCGGTTCTTGTCCGGGTCGATCATGACGCGCATGAATTCCCGCGTCTCGATGCGGGGCGGCGTCTTTGCACCGGCGCGGGATGCGGTGTTGTCCGGGGTGGCCGGGGCTTCGGGTCCCTTTTCGCCGGCCGTCCCCTGCTTGTGCTCGTCGTCCTGCTTTTGTCCGCCGTATTCCCGGCCGGTGAGGAGCCAGTCCCACGACACGCCCTTTTCCGCCACCACGCGCGCCAGGATGAGCCAGGGGATTTCGCCCTCGCCCAGGCCCCCGTCGGCAGCCAGCGGCACCCCCAGCGCCATGCCGAGTTCCTGCTGGCTTTTGACATGGTAGAGGCCGAGAATGCGGCGCAGTATGGCGACCCAATTGAGCATCGAAATTTCCCCTGTCAGCCGTCCCTCCCGGTATTATATGTCCTCGTTTACCTCGATCTCGAGTTCGGATTTCGGCATTTCCGGCACCCCTTCCGACCCCATGTTTCGCAGGACGCGAATGCCCAGCGCCAGCGAAAGCAGGAAGGTGAGGAGGTCGGCGAGCGGCTGGGCCGCCTGGATGCCCAGCACCCCCAGGGTCGGCGTCAGCAGCACCAGGAGCGGCATGAGGAACAGCCCCTGCCGCGCCAGCGCCAGGATGGTCGCCGGAACCGCCTTGCCGATGGTTTGCAGCATCATGTTGTTCATGATGACCCACCCGTTCAGCGGCATGACCGCGCACTGGAAGCGGAGCGCCAGGCTGCCGATCATCACCACTTCCGGGTCGTCCCGGAACCGGACGATGATGTCAGGGGCGAAAATAATCCCGACGGCGGCCAGAACCACCAGCACGACCGTGGACGTCTTGACGCAAAAGCGGAACGCCGCCTTGACCCGGTCAAACCGTCCGGCCCCGTAGTTGAAGCCGCACACCGGTTGGAAGCCCTGGCCCCAGCCGATCAGGGCCGAACTGGCCATCCAGTACACCCGCATCACGACAGACATCGCGGCAATGGCGGCGTCGCCGTAGCCGCCCGCCAGCCGGTTCAGGGTCACGACCGCGATGCTGGCCAGGCCCTGGCGACAGAGGGACGGAAGGCCGCCGCGGAGAATTTCCCGGAAGTCGCGGAGCCGGAGCGAGAAGTTCCGGAACCGGATCGCGATATTGCCGCCGCGCGCGCAGCCGATGAACAGGAGGCAAAAACTGACGAACTGGCTGATCATGGTGGCGAGGGAGGCCCCGGCGACGCCGAGGCCGAAAACAAAGATGAACAGCGGGTCGAGGACCACGTTCAGGATGGCGCCCGAAGCCACCCCGACCATGCCGTACACGGCGCTCCCCTGGAAGCGCAGCAGGTTGTTGAGGGCGAGGGAGCCGGCCATCCACGGCGCGCCCAGGAGGATGAAGCGGAGGTATTCGGTCGCCTGCGGCAGGATGGTCGGGGTCGAACCGAGGCCGATGGCGAGGGGGCGGATGAGGAGGAGGCCGAGAACGGCGATGACCGCCCCGGTCGTCAGGGCCGAGGCGAAGCCGGTGACGGCCATGCGGGAGGCGTTGTCGAAGTTCCGCGCCCCGAGTTGCCGCGAAATGAAGTTGCCTGCGCCATGGCCGAAGAAGAACCCGACGGCCTGGATGAGGGCCATAAAGGAAAAACTCACCCCCACGGCGGCGGTGGCGGTGGTGCCGAGGCTGCCGACGAAATAGGTGTCGGCCATGTTGTAAAATGCGGAAATCATCATGATGATGATGGTGGGTATGGCCATTTTGACCACCAGCCGTTCGACCGGTTCGGTGGTCATGCGGTGAAGCTTGGCCGCGAATTGTTCGCTGTTTTCCATGACGGTGGAGTGCTCCCGTACGAATCGCCGCTGCTGGCGGACGGTGTGCCGCCGCCCCCCGTGTCATAGCTTTCTTGTATTGTCCCGGAGGAAGTTGTAAAATGATCCACGGCGCTACCGGCCATATATTACAGGAAGCAGGGAAAAATGCATGGCAATTTTATTGACGAACGACGACGGCATCGACGCACCCGGCCTTGCCTGCCTGGCGGAGGCGCTGTCCGGCCTGGACGACCTTTCCATCGCCGCTCCGGAGGACAACCGCTCCGGCGTCGGCATGTCCATAACCCTCGGCCGCGCCCTCAGGGCGAGGAAACATCCGGACGGCCCGGGCGGCGTGCCCCGGTACTCCATAGACGGCACCCCGTCGGACGCGGCCAAGTTCGGCCTCCAGCACGTGCTTGGAAACGTCCCGCCCAAACTGGTCGTCAGCGGCATCAACCTGGGTCCGAACCTCGGCCTCAACATCCGCTGTTCCGGCACGGTCGGCGCCGCCTTCGAGGCCGTCGCCGCCGGCGTGCCCGCCCTGGCCGTTTCGGTCGAATACGCCTCCGACGTCAATTGGGCCGGAGCGAAATACTATGCCCGCAGGATGGCGGAAAAAATCCTCGAACTGCCCCAGCCGCACGAGCCGTTTGTCCTCAACCTGAACGTCCCGTCCCGGAATCCGAAGGACATCCCCGGCCTCGTCATCGCCCGCCAGGGCGTCGGCGGCGTGCGCGACTATCTGCGCGTCGATCCGCAGGACGACAACACCTATACGCTTGACGCGGACTGGATTGTCGTCGACTCGAACGGCGACTGCGACGCCGCCGCCTTCAAGGCCGGCTACGCGGTCCTGACGCCGCTAAGGTTCGAAATGACCCACGACGACATGCTGGCATCGCTGTGCCGGCAATGGAAGGACGAGATTGAGCGCTTTCAACCGCTTCACCCGAGGGGGTAACGGGTTTTTCTGGGCACACAAAAAGGAACTGGGAGGAACAGCCATGACCGCCACTGTGGAATTCAAATACCTGAACCCCGAACTCTACCGTCACCCGGGCGAACGCGAAGCCCGCGCCCGCCTGGAAAAGATTCCCGGCTTCAACAAGGCCCTCGACATGTTGACGGACAACTCCGGGGTCAAGGCCGAGCGCCAGGCGGAGATCGCCTCGATGGTCCGGGTTGGCAGCGGCGTGTATCCGGTCCTGGCCGACCTGTGGAATAGCGTCCAGTCGCTGTTCGGCCTGCACGGCGTGCCGCTGCACGTCACCTGGGACGCCCGCCAGCCCTGTTCCCTTCGCGGCGGCAACCAGAACGCCAGCGTCATCCTTGACTGCCGCCTCCTGGGTACCCTGTCGGAGGAGGAGATGGGCGCGCTCCTGGCCATGCAGGCCGGTTCCATCCGCCTCGGCAACGCCACCCTCCTCGCCGCCGCCGATTTCTCCCGCTGGTTCATGGACTTCTACGGCATCGCCGGCGCGCCCGCCGCGCTGCCCGCGTGGGGCATTGAAAACTGGCGGCGGTACGCCATGTTCTCGGCCGACCGCGCCGCCTCCCTGGCGCAGGGCGATCCCGAGGCCGTCGCCGCGCTGCTGTCCCGTTTCGCCGGCGCGGGCGAAAAAGCCTGGGGCGGCGTCGCCCGGCCGGACGACCTGCGCATCCAGGGCCTGGAAGCCCTGTCGCACCAGGCCGACTGGTCCAACAGCAGAATGCGCCGCTTCGCCCTGGCGATGAACCGTCAGAACACGGTCGCCCTGATCCGCCGCATTGATCTCCTGGACTGGTTCTCCAGCGGCATTCCCGCCCGCATCCTCTCGGGCGAATTGACCGACCCCGCCGGCGTGCAATCGGACGCGGGCGCGACCGTCGACCCCGCCACCGGCAAGGTCAGGGATCCGTCGCTCGCCTATTGGGGCGAGTTCGCCGGCTCGGGCGGCGATACGGGCAAGGCCGACGCGTCCAGCCCCTTTGACGATATCAAGGAAGTGGCGGAGCGCGGCATCAATTCATTCTTCAAGGCGGGCGAGGCCTTCTGGAACACGCTGATGGACAACAACAAGAAATAACCGGCGGCTATCCGTCCGAAACACAAGGAGGCCCCGTTGCGCCGAATCGCCACGCTCCCCTCACTCCTGGCCGCAGTCGCGCTGTCCACCGGCGCGGCTGCGGCCGCCGACGCCGAATCCGTATCGCCCTCCTTCGCCAAGGTGCGGGTCGCCGTCTCCTATCCGTCCGAAATAACGCCGACGGCGGGCGACGCCGACCAGACCGTTTTGCCGGTGGTGACGATAGACGAATTTCCCGCCGACGCCATCGTCTCCGAGACGGTGGACCTGAGCGGCGGCTCCGAACCGCGCGTCCTCGCCACCCTCTACGGCACGCCCATAACCGAGGAGGACGTGCTCAATGAATTGTGGGAGCGGCGCGGCAAGGAGACGTTCGAATGGATGGTGGGCCGGGACATCCTCCAGCGCGAACTACGGCGGCTCAGGCTGTCCGTGACCGACATGGAGGTGGGCGACTGCTTCGACGCCCATCTGGCGGTGCTGCGGAAGGCCTATCCGCACCTCAAGCGCGCCGACGCCCTGACCCGCGCCGCCGCCGGCATGCCGCCGGACGAGTACCGCGAGCGGACGGTGTGGGTCGAACTCGCCCTGCGGAAAGTCATGGACGCGACGCTGGAACTCAATGACGAAGATCTCCGGACGTATTACGCCTCTGTCCAGGCCGATTTCATCCGGCCCGAGCGGGTGCTGGTGTCGCAGGTGTTTGTCGCGCCCCGGTCCGACGCGCCCGGGGAGGAAATACCGACCGAAGAGGACTGGCGCCGGGCCGAACTGCAGATACTCGAGGCCCACAACCGCCTGCGCCTGGGCGAGAATTTCGCCGACGTGGCCCGCGCCTACGGCACCGGCGGCCAGTTGTCGCGGTGGGTCAAGCGGGGCGAACTCCTGCGCGAACTCGAGGATGCCGCCTTCGCCATCAGGCCGGGATCCATCACCACGCCCCTTCGCACCTCGATGGGCTTTCACGTCCTGACGGTGGAAGAGAAGGAGGAACGCAACGTCCCGTCCTTTGAAGAGGTGAGGGAGGAAGTGCTGGCCAGGTTCCGGGAGGAGCGGTTTGTCCGGCTGGCCGGCGAGTTTATGGCCCGGCTGCGGGAAAAGGCGCTCGAAAGCGGCGGTCTGGTGCTGGCCGACGAGTCCCTGTCCGGCGAATAGGCCGCGGCACGAGGAGTGTGCACAATGGCAGCACGACATATCGCGGTACAGGACGGCCTGGACGAGGCTGTCGAGGCCGCGGCGGAAGTGATGGAAAACGGCGGGGTGGCGATTTTCCCGACTGAGACGGTATACGGCATTGGCGTCGTCTCGGGCGACGCTGCCGCCCTGGACAAACTGCGCCGCTTGAAGGAACGCGGCCCGGACAAGCCGTTCCAGTACCTTGTAGCCGACGCCGAAATGGCGAAAGCCATGGGCGCGGTCTTTCCCGGCCGGGCCGGCCGGCTGGCCAACCACTTCTGGCCAGGCCCGATGACGATGGTCGTCCCCGACGGCACCGGCGGGAACGGCACCCTGGGGCTCCGCGTCCCGAATTCGCCGTTTGTCCTCGCCCTATTGGAGCGGTTGCGCCGGCCGATCATTTCCTCTTCGGCCAACCACGCCGGCGAGGAACCGCCCTGCGACGTCAATGCGGCCGATGTCTTCGCCGGCGGCCCGGACGGCGTCGAGCTGGTCGTCGACGGCGGACCGGTGATGTGCGGCCTGCCGTCCACCGTGGTGCGGTGCTTCGAGGGCGGGTTTGAAATTCTCCGCGAAGGGTCCATTGACAACGAGGCCTTGCGGGTCGCGTGGGAGGAATAGGCCGGTTTTTTACAGGGATGTCCTTTGCCGTTGCGCATCGCTGCGGCACAGAGCAAACCTTGGCGGAGACCCCTCACCCCATCCCTCTCCCCCTCCGGGGGCGAGGGGGCCTGTTTTTCCTTTCAATTCACAATTCACAATTGCTGCTAAAAGATCTTTCGCCGTGCGTGGCAGTATGGCTGCTTGCCTGTTTTTGCGTAATAATCCTGATGATACTCCTCCGCCTCCCAGAACGGGCCGGCGGGCGTTACTTGTGTGGCTGGTTCGTAGCCCTTGGCCACGAGTTCGTCCAGCACCGCGTCCGCAATCCTCGCCTGGTTCGGGCCGACGGTGAAAATCTCCGACCGATACTGTTCGCCGATATCCGGCCCCTGGCGGTTGACCTGGGTAAAGTCGTGGATTTCGAAAAACAGCCGCACCAGCAGGTCGTACGACGTCATGGCCGGGTCATAGACCACCTTCAGGACTTCGGCGTGGCCGGTCCGGCCGGCGCAGACGTCAGGGTAAATTGGGTTGGCGAAATTGCCGCCCATGTAGCCGACCTCGGTCGCAATCACGCCCGGTTCCTTTTTGAACAGATGTTCCACGCCCCAAAAACAGCCGGCCGCGAAATAGGCGACGCTGGCTTCGCCGGTTGTCGCATCCGTCTGTTCGGATTCCGAGGCGCGCTCCGGTTCCGAGCCTTTCGGCTCGAAGCCGAGCGAGACGGAATTGACGCAGTGGCGCAGGTTTTTCGGGGTCAACCGTTCGCCGGCAAAGACGTGGCCGAGGTGGCCGCCGCAGGCGGCGCAGACGATCTCGGTACGCCGTCCGTCCGCGTCGGGGCGGCGCTCGACAGCGCCGGGAATCTCGTCGTCAAAGGCGGGCCAGCCGCAGCCGGACTCGAACTTGTGTTCCGAGCGGTAAAGCGGGGCGTTGCAGCGGCGGCAGGTATAGATGCCGTCTTCGTCATGGTGCAGGAATGCGCCGCTGCCGGGGCGCTCCGTCCCCTTGCGGAGAATGACGCGCTCCTCTTCGGGGGTCAATTGGTTGTAGGTGGGCATGATGTCTCCGGAATAGGCGGCAGAAATGGCGATAACAGCCACGGCCAGAATGAGGGAAGCGGTTCGCACAGCGTTCTCCTTTGGGTGTTGGTAGTTTGTGTCGCCTCCATCCGGGGATCATGTAAAAAGCCGCCCGGCACAGGCCGGACGGCATGGTGGGGGTGTAACCGGGAAAAGCGGGCGCATCGCTATTTCGCCAACAGCCGCGCCTCGTCATAGAGACGCGACCAGCCGTTCATGAACTGGGTGCGGAACAGCATGACCGGGCCGTATTGGGCGAATTCCGACACTGGCAGGCCGTCCTCCTCCCAGGCGCGGCGGAAGTTCGGGAGCTTTTCCAGCAGTTCGTCGATACTGTCTTGCGGCACCGTCTGGTCGATGGCGTTTTCGACCGTCGGGTTCTTTTCGATCAACTCCACCGCCGTCGGCCAGTTGATGGTGACGTGCATGTCGCCGCCGATGAAATTGGTGAAATGGCTGGTCCGGCGCACGCCGCCGCCGAGCATGGGGCAGGGCACGCCCCGCTCCTTGAACAGCCGGTACTGTTTAAGGCCCACAGCCGTCCCGGCCATGGCGAGGGCCTTGTCGGAAATGGCAATCTTTTCCTTTTTCACCAGGTCGGTGAAATAGTCGTCCATGATGCCGGTGATGTGGGTAATGTACATTATTGGGCTGTTGCCGGACTTTTCCGAGGCCTTTTTGTAGCAATCGTAGGCGGCGAAGGCCTGGGAGAGGGTAAAGACCTCGGTGGCGCAGATCGGCACGTTTCCTCCACCATGGCGGCGATGACCTTGAGGCCGGACTCGGTGACGGGGATCTTCGCCATATAGTTCGGCCCAAGCTGTTTGGCGCGCCTGGACGCGGCGAGGATGTATTCGTGATCCTCCTCCCGGCTCGGGTCTTCCTGCACGGTGACAAAGCCTTCGCGGCCGCCCGTCTTGTCATTGTGGTCGCGGAACAGGGCCATGATGTCGCCGCAGGCCTGGTGGTAAATCGCCTCAGGGGCGTCGTCCAGGGAGACGCCGGACGCCAATACCTCCCGCACCTTGGCCTTCATGTACGACGGATCGGTCTGGAGGATTTTCGAACAGTGGGCGGGGTTGGTGGTGCAGGAATGGACGCCGTTTTCCAGAGCCTGCTTCGCTTCGGCGAGGGTGGGGTTGTTGACCCAATAACGGGACTTCGTCTCGGCGTTCATGGTGAAAAGGTAATGCATGGCGATCTCCTGTCGGCTTGACACCGCATAGATTGGTCTGATGATCACATTTTACGATCACCTTATGCTTAGTCAAGTCCGGGAGTCGATATTTTCGGTGGGTCTTTGAGAATCGCTACCCTGAACCCTATCTGCGGATAGCGGTTATCGATATGGACAAAATGTCTGCTGCTGCTCAGGCTTTCGTCGGCGGGATGGATGATATTGCCGCCGCGATAAACCCTGAAGGTGGCGGCGTCCAGGTTGACGGGGTCGACGTTGGGGGAGGTCAGGTAGTAGTTGTGGGAATAGCCGTCCAGGACAATTTCGCCGGCATTGCCGTGCATGTCCTGGAGGCCCCAGGCGTTCGGCTCCTTCAGGCCGACCGGTTTAATGAACAGGTTGCTGTTTTCCCTGGTCCATCCGGGCGGGTGGAGGTCATCGCCGTCCACATAGCCGAAGTAGGGACCCGGCGTGCCGGAGCGGGCGGCGTATTCCCACTGCGCCTCGCTGGGCAGCGTGACCTGGTACCCCGGCGATACAAACCGCGCCAGGGCGGGGAGGAACAGTTCGTCCACCTCCCGAGCCGAGACGCCGGTGGCCGGCATGTCCGCTTCGCCCGGTTCGAGGGGGCGCGTTCGCCAGCCCCAGGTGACCAACTGGTTCTGTCTGAACACCGTCTCGCACTCGCCCCGCACCGCCGGGTCGTAGTGGGGCATCAAATCTTCCTCGCTTTCCAGGCCGACCACCATCCGCCACTGGCCGCGGGTGACCTCGGTGCGGCTGAGGATAAACGGCCGCGTCAGGACCACCCGGTGGAGGAATTGGTCTGTCTTGTGCCAGAGCCAACGCGGGTTCGACCCCATGACGAATTCCCCCGCCGGGACGACGACAAGGTCCATCGTCACGCCGTTGAGGTCGACGCTGGGGAAAACCGGGAGCCCGAGTTCCGCCGCCGCCGCCCGCTGGCGCGCGCGAGCTTCCGCCGGGCTGAACGCCCACCACGACGCATCCTCGAGAATGCCCTTTCTGGACAACTCGTCGGCCAGTTGCGCCCGCGCCTGCACCGTCGCCTCGTGCCGCCTGCGCTCGTCCTGCGTGGCCTGCAGGGCCTGGAGCCGCGCCTGGACGGCTTCGCGGGCGTCGTCGCGCGCCACCCGTTCCCGCCGCATCTGGTTGACGACCACCAGCGTCGCTGTCCCGAGTATCGCCACCACCGCCACCAGGAGACACAGGGCGACGATGGACAGTCGCCGCACCCGCCGCACCCGCGCCTTTTGCTCCTCCCGGGCCGCGGTTATCGTGGCGGTGAAGGAGGCGACATCGTCGCCGTCGAGGCCGTCCAGGCTTTCGAGGGCGAGATCGTAATCGGTTTTCAGAAAGGCCGAGGCGGCGGATTTCTTTTTCGCTTCTACAACGCCCATCTTGGCGTATTCGTTTTCCGGCCACAGGTTCACCGCCTCTTCGAAGGAGATGATGGCGCGCGAATAATCGGTGTATCGGTCGTCCCGTTGGGCCGCGGCGAGATATTCGCCCGCCCGCGCCGCCAGGGCGCGGGACTCGCGGTGGATTTCTACCTCCTCAATCGCCGTCTGGAACTCCTTGACCGAGGCGTAGCGATCTTCGGGTTCGGTCGCCATGGCGCGGTAGGCGACTTCCAGCAGGTCGTCCATGTGCGGGGTGGGGGTGATGGCGTTTCGCGCCGCCTTCTTCAAGCAGGAGCGGGCGTCCTTGCCATAATGGGGCCGGCGGCCGGTGACGATTTCGAACAGGATGCCGCCCAGGAGGTAGATATCGGTGGCTTTGCCGATCTTGGCCGTTTCGCCGAGAGCCATCTCCGGAGCCATATAGGCGGGTGTCCCGGCGAGGGCGGTGAGGTGATTGAGGCGCTCCGCCTTGGAGGACGGATCGAGGCTGACGGCCAATCCCCAATCGAGCAGCATCACCTCGCCGTAGTCGCCCAGCATGACGTTTCCCGGCTTGAGGTCGCGGTGGATGATGCCCTTGTCGTGGCTAAACGCGACCGCGTCCGCGACCCGCTGGAGAATGCCCAGGTTTTCCCGCAGGGTGGAGGTGGCGAGGCGGTCGGCCCAATGCGTGCCGTTGACGACCTTCATGGCGTAAAAGATTTCGTCCCGCTCGGTGCGGGAGAGATCGTAGATGGGGATAATGTTGGGGTGGTCGAGTTCTCCGGTGATGAGGGCTTCGGAAATGATCTTCTGTCTGGCCCCGGTCATGCCCGCGATCTCGGGCGCAATCATCTTGACCGCCACCACGCGGTCGAGGGAGCCCTGCCGGGCGGCATAGATAACCCCCATGCCGCCCCGGCCCAATTCTTCGCCAAGGACGAAATCGAACCCGTCCGTGTCGTCGTTACGCGGGTCTGGCCCGCCGGCCATGGCGACGCGGCTGGCGCGCAGGTGCAGGAGGAACTCGCCCAGATGGCGGCGGGTGTCGCCTACTTCGTCCAGGCTGGCGTCGAAATCCTCGTCAACCCAGGTGGAGACGTCGCAGAGGGCATGGATGCCCGGGCCTTTGATTGTTACTTCGGGCGCGGGATTGCCCTCGAAATCGACCACGGCCTCCCAGAGCCGTTCCACTTCGGTAAAATCATGGGAATCGAAGCTACTCATACGCCGCCTTATCAGTTGGACAGGACACCGGACGCCCGCGTCGTGTGGTCGGGGGCGCGCTGCGGCGGCCAAGAGCCGCGAAAGCCGTGGCGGCGGCTTTCGATGAGCGTGGGGTAAACTATCGGAGTAAGCCGTAAACCGATCATAACGACGGGTGGTCGCTCTCCATTGCCATGCCTGCCATCGAACCCGGACAGGAGCGGATCATTTCCGACATGGAATCGCGGGTGCTGCAACGGAAGCGCAACTGTTCCTGCACCGACGCCATACGCTTTTCAGCCTGGTCGAGGACCACGGCGGCCCCTTCGGACGCCGCGCTCCCGGTGATGAAAAGGCGGTTGTCGTACACCACTTCCAGCCCGGCGGCCAATATTTTTATTTCCATGGTCATGTCGGCAAGCCAGCCGCTGATGGACTCGAGCTGCAGCACCGCCATGGTATCCTGTTTTTCCGTGCCGGCCGCCTTGCGGGCCAGCACCGCTCTCCCCAATCGCGCCGTGAGAATAGTGCACCTGTCGGTGAGCGCGTTATAGCGCCCGAGCTGGCGGTCCAGCCACACGTCCAACTCTTGCGGGCGCGACGCCGTTTCCCGCGGAAGCGTCTGACAGAGCCTGCGCGCCTGATGGACCAGGTTCACATGGGCGTGCCGAAACGCCATGATCTCGGTATAAGCGCCTCCCGCCTGCGGCAGAATCTGTTCCAGGCTGTCGATGGTGAGCCGCAATTGGGCGGACAATTCAGCCCCGAGGTTCCAGAGCTGGGCTATCGGATCCTCCACCGCGTCGCCTTCGTTCTCGCCGGCATGGGCGAAACAGGCCACCGTCAGGGTCGCCCAGAAGGCGACCGAGCAGAGGAGGGGAATGGTGAAGCCGTATGGGACATGGTGCGAAAAGCCGCCGGAATCGTCGGACGCGTTCATTGGAAATCCGCCGTCGGCGTTTCGCCGTCGGAAGTGTCGCACAACAGCCACTTGTCCAGGATGGCGCGCAAGCGATCCCGTTCGATTGGCTTGGGCAGAACGTCGTCCATGCCGGCCTGGATATACCGCACCCTGTCCTCCGCTTGTACATTGGCTGTCAGGGCGATGATGGGCGTCCTGCTTTTTTCGCCCGCCAGGGACCGGATGCGCCTGGCCGTCTCGACGCCGGTCAGGCCGGGCATGACATGGTCCAGGAAGATCAGGGCATACTCGTGAGCGGATATTTTGGCGAGCGCCTCTTCGCCCGATGTCGCCGTGTGGCAGGGGATGTTCTCGAAGCGGAGCAGGTCCTGGGCGACGGTAAGGTTTACCGCGTTGTCGTCGACCACCAGCACCCGCACCGGTCCCGTTACGGGATGTGCGCGCATTTCAGGCTCCGTAGCAAGTGAACCGCCGTTTCCCATCGCATTCACGGCCATGACAAGCGCCCTGGCCGCGTCCCGAATGTCGCGGGCATGGGCGAGATGTTTTTCTTCCAGCGGTTCGGCGAGAAGAAGTTCCGACAACCCGAGCACCGCGTCGGCAGGGGTGCGGAGGGTGTGGGACAGGGCGGCCATGCCGCCGGGCGCGTCGGCCCCGACCGCCCCTGCCGCTTCCGGCATCCCGTGAAACAGGCCGAACTTCAGATGGTCCGCCGTCTCGTGGACATGGGCCACAGGGTCGGCACGCTTGCCGAACTCGCGGTAGAGGAGGACCGCAAGGATGAGGAACACTCCCGAGCCCATGGCGATGATAAGCGGAAACGTATTCGAAAGGGTCAGCGCCTCCAGCCAGTCTGCGGACACTATGGACCACCCCATGGCGCCGAAGCAGCCGACTGCCACCATCGCCGCGAGGAGCCACCAGAGCGATCTGAATTTCATAACCCCCTCCACAGTACCCCCTATACAGTACAACGATTTCTCAACGGGTAAATTTTTCCTGTAGCCCATAATTTTTTACTGATGAAGTTGACTAATCGATAAAACCTAGCGGCGAAAAAAACAACCTCCGCGTGTAATCGCGAGATTGATATCGGTAACGCGCTGATTGGTCTATGGTTCTACGCGGAGGCTCTATCCCGCGACTTCACGGTAATCCACGTCAACTTCCGTATCTCTGCCAAATAGAGGAACCCTTTACTCCGTTACCGCCTGGGCATTTTCTTCATTGTTCGTGTTTTTGGTAAAAAGCCAAACAACTCCACCATGTCGGAATCAGCGGCCTCGGAGGCCGCCACGTCTCGGGCGGCCAGGGTCTCCTTGGCGGAAATGGCGTCGATATCGTCGTAGCCGATGACGTCGAAGACGGTGTCGCGCCGCTTTTCCGCTTCGCTGGCGATGGCGGTGATGACCGCCATGTCGATGGCGGCGATGGCGTCGTTGAGAACATCGGCCTTTTCGAGATCGTACAGGGCGAGCCAGATCAGTTCCATGATGCGCTGCCTGGCCTTGTAGGAGTAGTTGTTTGCCATGTGCTCGGTGATGTCAAGGCGCTTGGCCACCTCCTCGAGGGAGGGCTTTCTACCGCTCAGGCTGAGCATTTCAAAGGCGCGCCATTTGACGCTGTCGGAGCCGCATTCCTCCAGGTACTTTTCCTTGGCGTATTCGGTCAGGGTGGCGCGAATCTCGCGGGCGTTGGCGAGGAGCTGGCTGGACGTCGGCGCCGGGACGTCGAATTGGGCGTCGGAAGGACTGGCGGTGATGCGCAGCGGGTGTTTTTTGCGCAGTTTGTCCCGGGCGAAGTTTTTCGCGCAGGCGGTGAGGTAATACCTGAGCCTGCCCCGCCCGCCGGGGAGGTAGCGCCACAGCCAGAAGGAATCGGAGGTCAGCCGGCTGTCGTCGGGCCAGAAGAGGTGGTCCTTGACGTTGCCGATGATTTCGTCGATTTCCGATTCCATGTGATTCCAGCGGTAATATTTGTCGAACATTTTGTCGAGGTAGCGGTCGTAGTGGACCGAGAGATCCTTGAGATATTGCCGCGCCTGTTCGAGGTCGCGGCTCTCGGTCAGGCCGGTGGGGAAGCGGGTCGACGGAGGGACGTTGGGCCGGCTGGTGGTCTGTGATTCATGCGCTGTCCGCATTCTATGCTCCATGAGAGGGGGGCTCCTGCTCGAGCGAACCCAGGTCTCCGATGCGAACACGGATGTTTGGGCCTTTGTCGCCCAGAGTGATGACGTCCGTGTCGTTGAGCGGCTCTTCCTGGTGATCGGCCAGATACACGCCATTGAGCATCAGGCCGTTGCGGGGAGCCTGGTTCACCAGGACGACCGTTTGGCGGTCGATGTGCAGGGCGGCATGCCTGCGGCTTACCCTAGAGTCCATACGGTTGTAGTCGGAAAATCTAAAGTCGGAATCTTTTGAACGGCCCAAAAGATATGTACCACACCGTTTAATTTCCACACTTTTGCGATCGTTCGACCCACCGTAGATAGTGAGGCACACACCCGGAGCTGGCGTGGAAAAATATTCATCATCATCGCAAGCTCTTTCACCATAAAGAGTATGGTTTTCCAGAGATTGTTGTTTGGCCATGATTGCCTCCTGAACGTTTTTGCCTAAACTGCGTTCACCTAGTAAACGGGAAAGAGGGTGCAACTTTTTTTATTCCTCCGTTTTCAGTTGAGGATTTCCATGCGACAGGACAAAATTCCGGTCTCACCCCGCTATGGAAGGGTGCTGGTGGACCCCGAAACGGCACCGGGCGCCGTGTCGTCACGGCGCCCGTCAGGAACATGCAAATAAGTTTATATACTTCGCTTGGAGACTAGAGAATCCTCCGCCGGGTCAGAACGAATCGCGGGAGGGAATGGTGCCCCATCCCTCGGTACGCGCCGTCTCCAAGAGGGTGGCGATATAATCGGCATAGGGGATATAGCCGCCCAGACGGTACGGCTCTTCCGAGCCGTCGGGGTTTTCCCAGACAAAGTGGTAGCCGTAGGCTATCTCAGCGTTGTTGTATTCGTACCGGCAATATTGCAGGTGCAGATTCCACCAGCCTTCATCGTAATGGCGCACCGTCGCCTGGTGCAGCGGCACCGGCGTGACGGCGAGGTCGTGTTCCGTCCCGGCCGGAACATACGGCTTGCCGGGATTGAGCTTCTTGGGATACGGCGTGACGTCGCCGAATTCGCCGCTGTGGAAGCGCCGTTTCGCCGCGTCGATGGCTTCCTGCCGGCTCATGGCATACATGCCCTGGATGACCAGCGGCTGATTCAGGATTGGCCGGGCCATAACCAGCGCGTGCGCCCCCGAACCGGTCAGCCGCGCCGCGCCTTCGCGCATGCCCACCACCGCTCCCGGCCCGACCGCCTGCTCGTCGCCGCCGGCCGCCACGCGGAGCGATCCGTCGACGGCATAGACGATGCCTGTCCACCCGGCCGGCACCGGGAAGTCGACGACATCGTCCACGAATAAATCCAGCAGGGTGAAGATCTCGGTGGTCGCAAAATCATTAAAAAAAAAAGCCGTCTTCCCCCAAGACGACCAGGCCGCGGTTGCCCTGGCCGGCCCTGACCGCCGGCACGGCGGCCGACTTCAGGTGGAAGGTGGCTGGCGGTAGCGAGTGTTTGGCGTCGGAAAGGTTGACCCATATCTGCATCTGGTTGATCGGGACGCCGTCGACGGCGGGATTTTCCTCGTGAATAAGACCGGACGCCATCTGAAAATACAGCATATCCCCCGGCTGGACCAATACCTCCTCGTTGATGGAATCGCGGTCCCTGAGCGCTCCGGGCGAATCCTCGAACAGGTAGGTGATGATGCACAGGCCGGCGTGCGGATGGGGCGGAAAACCGGCGGAGCGCATGCGGACATGGTCGAACAGGATGATAGGGCAGAGGAAATCCTGCAGGGTAAAGTAATCGAAGCGCACGGCCTCGGCCGCGTCCAGAATGGTAAAGGGCTCGGTTTGCGCGACATTGGTCAGGCTGGTCATGGCGAATCCCTTTCTGGTCGGAGGGTGAACACGGTTATTTCGGGCGGCATCAGAAAACGGACCGGCGGACCCCAGAAGCGGGTGCCGTTGGCGATATACAGGAAGCTCTGCCCGCGCGGTCTGCCGTCCGGGGCCGGCAGGACCGACAGCCCCTGTGGATACCGGAACAGGGCGCGGCTGACATAGGAGAACGGCCACACCTGGCCGCCGTGGGTATGGCCCGACACCTGGAGGTCGAACCGACCCAACGCCTCTTCCCGCACCTCGGGTCGGTGACTGACCAGCAGGGTAAAGCCCCCGTCCTCGCCCCGGGCAAGCGCCTCGACGATGCCGCGCCGGCCGGGCGTTTGCGGATCGTCCACGCCGACGATGCGGATGTCCCCGGCGCGGACCGATTCGCCCCGCAGCGGCGTCAGGCCCGATCCGTCCATAAACGCGAGGAACACCGGCAGGCGGCTGTAGACGTCGTGGTTGCCGACGACGACGAATTTCCCCGACGGAGCCTGCAGCGTCCGGAGAATCCGCGCCTGCGGCCCGTCCGGAGAAAACTGTGCATCGACGACGTCCCCGCCGACGATGACGATGTCAGGCCGCTGCCGGTTTGTCATATCGACAATGCGCTGGATGGTGGAC
Source organism: Planctomycetaceae bacterium (assembly GCA_021203245.1). GTDB lineage: Bacteria > Planctomycetota > SZUA-567 > SZUA-567 > SZUA-567 > JAJBSZ01. The sequence goes on along the minus strand of JAJQBO010000147.1, from coordinate 25,559 downwards.
AGCCGGGTGGAACGGTCGAAATGCAGATCGGTCAGGAAGGCGAGGCGAAGCGGTGCGCTGCCGGGCGGGAGTCGCGGGCTGACGATTTCCACCTCGCGGACGCGGATGTTCCATGCCTCGTACAGGCCGTAGGCGAAAAGGAGGAAGCCGGCATAGACCGCAATCCGCACGCTGCGCCGGCCCAGGTACTGCCCGAGGTGCAGACCGGCGACGCTGTCGGTCATCCAGGCAAGGAGGGCGAGGGCATCGCGGAACAACAGGGCCAGCGCCATCATGATGACAAAGCCCATCCAGTAGTACGTCACCGTAACGGCGAGGGGGTGTTCGGGTCGCCAGCGCCAGAAAAAGCGCGCCGCCTGTACGGCGATAAAGGCGACCGCCGGAACGAAGAACAGCCATGGCGCGGGAGACAGCCGCCAGCCGCGCCGCAGGCTGAGAAAGACATAAAGGTGGATAACGACGGCGAGGGTGAGAAAGAAATGGGGAAAATATCGCATAGCGCCTTTCATGCCGAACAGTGACGGAACCCCCTATCACTCTGTGTCGGGAAAACGATGAACCCCTAGCCCGCCGGATGCGCTCCTTTCTCCCTGGCGACAAAGACCGGAAACACCGCGTCGGACGGGGTACGGTTCAGGGTATCGGGATCGACGTCGAAGCAGCGGCCGGTATAGGCATACGCCGCCAGGCCGTTTTCCACAAACACCCGGCATTCCGCCGCGAACGCCACCGGCTTGTGGCGAGCGAATAGACGAGCGGGTCGGTGTAGAGGTCTTGCCCATGAGGGTTGACTGAAGATACGCGGCGACATCGTGCATGGACTGCTCCTTGGCGGAATTTTGGAACAGTATACCCGATTAGGGCACCTATGCCAAATCCGCGCGCCGCTCCTTTTCTTCACCACGCCGGGCGGCGAGCGGGTTCGTGACCAATACCAAAACGCGAACACGTCATCCCGCGCGTGGAGGGGATGACGTGCCGTGTTCGCCGGAAGTGTTATTGTTGGGCCGAAGCAAAGGTGTTGCACTGGCCGGGATCGCCTGTGTCGAAGCCGCGTTTGAACCAGTAATACCGCTGCTGCGACGTGCTGTGGGTAAAGCTGTCCGGCACAACCCGGCCCTGTGTCTGCCGCTGGAGCCGGTCGTCGCCGATTGCCTCGGCGGTGTTGAGGGCCTGTTCGAGATCGCCAGGATCGAGAATGCCTTCCCGCTCCATCGCCTGGCCCCAGACGCCTGCGTAGCAATCGGCCTGGAGTTCCAGCATGACGGAAAGCTGGTTTGATTCGCGCTGGCCCGCCCGGGCCTGGAGGTTCCGCACCTGCTGGTCGATGCCGAAGAGATGCTGGATATGGTGGCCGACCTCGTGGGCCAGGACATAACCCTGGGCAAAGTCGCCGCCGCCGCCCATGCGGTTTTTCATGTCCTGGTAGAAGGAAAGGTCAATGTAGACGGTCTGGTCGTCAGGGCAGTAGAACGGGCCCATCGCCGACTGGCCATAGCCGCATCCGGTCTGGGTGACGCCGGAATAGAGGACAAGCCGCGGCGGCCGGTATTGCCTGCCCATCTGCTGAAAAATGCTGCCCCACGTTTCCTCGGTCGTCTTCAGTGCGGCCGAAGTGAACCGGGCCATGCTTTCCTCGTTCGGCGTCGGGGTGTACGGCGCCGATTGGGTGGTTGTCGGGCCGTCGACCATGCCGCCGCCGAGCAGGCCGGACAGGTCGATGCCGTAATACCCCGCCACCAGCACCACGACGACCAGCAGAATGCCGCCGGTGCCGCCGATCGCCAAACCGCCCCCGCCACCGCCTCTGCCGGTGCGCTGGCCGCGCCGGTCTTCAACATTATCGCTTCCCGGAAGATTTTCCCACCGCATGATACGCCTCCCATCTCCCCGCCCCAATACCTAATGCTGTCCTGGACGGCGGCTTTATCCCGCTTGTGGCAGGGCGTTGGGATGGCGACGTGATCGTCAGGTGCAGACGCGGTTGCGGCCTTCCTGCTTGGCCTGGTACAGCTTCTGGTCGGCGCGGGCCATGAGATCCTCGATCTTGTCGTCCTGGCCCGGCAGCGAGGTGGCGACGCCGATGGAGACGGTGATGGAGGTCGTGGCGTCGGAATGGAGGCTTGGCACCTTGCACGTTTCAATCGAGCGGCGCACCTGCTCGGCCACCAGGAGCGCGCCGTCGAGATCGGTGCCCGGCAGCACGACGGCGAATTCCTCGCCGCCCAGGCGGGCGCAGAGGTCGGTGGGGCGCTTGAGGGCGCGGGAGATGTTCCTGGCGATGGACTGGAGGAGGGCGTCCCCCTGCGGGTGGCCGTAGGTGTCGTTGTAGCGCTTGAACTGGTCGGCATCGATGATGAGGAGGGAAATCGGCTGACCCTCGCGGACGGCGCGCCGCCATTCCACCGTGATCTGGTGGTCGAAGGAGCGGCGGTTCGGAATATCCGTCAGGGCGTCGATCATGCCGAGCCGTTCGATGGTGCGGATCTGCTTGACGATCATCAGGTGGGTTTTGACCCGGGCGAGGACGATGGAGTTGTTGAACGGCTTGACGATATAGTCCACCGCGCCGGACCGGAAGCCCTGCTCCTCGTCCTCGACCCGCGCCATGCCGGTGACGAAGATGGCCGGGATGTGACGGGTGTGGTCCGACTCCTTCAGGGCGGCAAGGACTTCGAAGCCGCTCATGTCGTCCAGGAGGACGTCCAGGAGGATGAGATCCGGCTGGTGTTCGTTCGCCATCTTGATGGCGGACGCGCCGGTCTTGGCGACGCGGACGCCGTACTGCGGCTTCAAAATATGGGTGAGCACGTCGATATTGGAGCGCTCGTCGTCGACAATAAGGATATTGAATCTGGCGTCGTCCGTCATTCTTCCGCCTCCAGGCTCTTATGTCTGTCAATGCGCGTCGTACGGCCGTCGGCGTGAGCGAGAGGAAATGTCAGAACAAAGGTGAATTTCGACCCGACGCCGGGGGTGGAGACGACGTGCAACTCGCCGCCCATCCGTGCGACAAAACTCTTGGTAATGGCCAGGCCGAGGCCGGTGCCGCCGTACTTCCGGGTCGTGCCGGTGTCGGCCTGGGCGAACGGTTCGAAGACCCGCCCGATCTGGTCCTGGGACATGCCGATGCCGCTGTCGGCGACCACGAAGCGGAGGGTCGCGCCCTCGTCCGTCCGCGCGTCGACCGAGCACAAGACCCGCACGACGCCGTGGTCGGTGAATTTGACCGCGTTGTCGACGAGGTTTTCGAGCACCTGGCGAAGCTTGGTCGGATCGCCCAGGAGCGGCTCGTCCACAAACGGCTCGGCGTCGAAGTGGATGGCCAGGCCCTTGTCCAGCGCTTTCGCGGTGTACGCCGACTCAAGGGAGGCGAAAATGTCGTGGACGGTGAAGGCGACGGATTCCAGTTCGACCGTGCCCGACTCGATTCGGGCGATGTCCAGGATGTCGTTGATGATTTTCATCAGTCCTTCGGCGCTCGACCTGATTTTCCTGATATGGCCGCGCGCGCGCGCGGAAAGGGACGGTTCGTCCATCGCTAAATCGGAAAAACCGATGATGCCGTTCATCGGGGTGCGGATTTCGTGGGTCATGTTGGCGAGAAAGGCGGTTTTCAGCCGATTCGCTTCCTCGGCCGCGCGGGCTGCCTCCGCCAGGGCGCGTTCCTGGCGGCGCTGGTTTTCCTCCGCCTCCTTGAGCCGGTTGATGTCGCGGGACTCGACCAGAAACACCAGCCTGCCGTCGAACCAGCGGATGATGGAGGCGCGGACCAGCAGCCACGAGCGGCTCTGGCTGTCGTAGCGCTCCCATTCCTCGAACGGGAGTTCGCCTTTTCTCAGGAGCATCCTGGGCGCGCGGCAATAGGAGCAGGGGCCGTCGGGGTTGTCGCCCATCAGCTTCCAGCAGCGCATTTCCGCCTGGTCGGCTAGGCCGAGGGCGAAGGTGTTTTCCATCTTGCGGTTGAAATAAATGAATTCGAAGGTGCGCGGATCGACGACATAGACAAGGGAGTCGAAGTTGTCCATGATGGTCATGGCCTTGCGGATGCCGTCGGCGACTTCGCCGAATCCTCCCCGCAGAGCCGGCGGCATCGTGCCGTCGTCGAGGCGGTGGCGGCGGTCGCCGGTGAGGTCGCCGACGCTCCGGGTCAGCACGTCCACCGATGCGGCTATCGAATCCAGGTTGCGGGACAGGTCGCCGAACTCGTCGTCGCCGTGGTCGAGGACCGGGATGTCGACGTCGCCGTCGGCGAGGCGCGACGACGCCAGTGTCAGGGCGGCGAGGGGCGCGGCGATGCGGCGGCGGACATAGAGAAAGCAGCCGTACACGATGAGGCCGGCGGCGGCGACGGAGAGCGCAAAAATCCCCGCGCCGAAGCCGTGCGCCAGGTTCAGGACTCCGTCCACGGCCACGTCGACGACAACCGCGCCCGCCGTCTCGCCGCCCGGCCCGGCGATGGGTACGGAAACGCTGGCGACGCGCCCGTGATACGACGGCCCGTGGGTGGGCCGGATGGCGGACCGGTGCAAGGCCCCGGTCGCCAGGGTCTGGCGGAGTTCGGGCGGGAGATTGTCGGCCGGCATGCGCCAGCCGGCGGGGCGGTCGTATTCCGAGGCCGCGTAGACGGGGTAGCCGCCGGCATCGGGATTGGCCGTGCCGACCACGTTAAGGGCGGTGACGCGGGTGTTAAGTTGGATTTTACGGAGGAGATCGTGGACGCCCAGCCAATAGCCGGCGTCGCCGCCGTCGGCCGTCGTGTCCAGTTCCGCGGTGCCGTCCAGGAAGGAGGCGATGGTCCGCGCGACCGATTCCGCCGTGGCGTAGTGGTGTTCGACGCCTTCTTTTTTGAACCAGCCATAGGCGGACAGGGAGACGAGGCAGGCCAGGATCAGCATGGGAAGGGCCAGCAAGAACACCATGCGCTGGCCGGGTCCGAATGCCGGCCTGGCGCCGGTGGTGGTGGCGGCCGCTCTGTCTGCCATGGAATGGTCCCCTGGAGGTGCAGGAAAAATCGATTCACGGCGCGTGAACGCGCGGCGACCTTTTGAAAAACCCATTGTGTCGCGTCTTGCCGAAGTTGTCAACCGCCAGGGGAGGGGGAGTGGTTACTGCCACGTGTTGCTAAACGAAATTCACGTGGCCTGCGAAACGCAGCGCGAGCAGGCGCCGCAGCCGGCGACGGCGGCGACGCCGCCCCTGCCTGTCTCGCGCAGGTCTTCCGACAGGGCGTCGGCGACCCGCATCATGGCGGCTATGCCGCCGTCCAGGTCGACCACCGACTTGATGCCGGCCAGGGCCATGTCGGCGGCAAGGAGCGCGTTGGATGCGCCGAGGGCGTTTCGCTTCTGGCACGGTTCCTCCACCAAGCCGCAGACGGGATCGCACACCAGGCCGAGAATATTGACGATGGCGAAGGACGATGCGTCGAGGCATTGGCCGACGGCGCCGTCCATCAGTTCCACCGCGGCGGCAGCCATCGCCGACGCGACGCCGACCTCGGCCTGACAGCCGCCGCGCGCGCCGGAGACAGTGGCGTTGCGCATGAACAGATACCCGACCGCCGCCGCGGCGAAGAGGGCGTCCCGCAACCGGTCGCCGCTGAAGCGATTGTCCTCGTCCAGCGAGAAAAGGACGCCCGGTATCACGCCCGACGCTCCGGCCGTCGGCGCCGCGACGATGCGGCCCATGGCGGCGTTGACCTCGAGCACGCCCAGGGCATAGGCGGCGGCGCGGGCGACGGTCCTGCCCGAGAGGCTTTCCGCAACGCGGGCGTTCAGCAGCGCCGCCTCGCCGCCGATCAAACCGCCCATCCCCCTGGCGCGGGAGTGGAGGCCTTCGCGGACGGCGTCTTGCATGACGGCGAGGGTGGCGGCCATGCGGTTGTCGACCGAGTGCCGGTCCTGATCGAACAACTCGATCTCCCGCTCGCGCATCGCCGTGGACAGGGTCCAGCCGCGTTCCCGGCAGAGGCGGAGCAGGTCGTCCGCGCTGGTGAAGTCCGGCATGGCTGCTCCCGTCATTCGATAAGGTTGACGTCGAGGATGGACGGATAGTCCCGCAGCAGCCCGAGAAGACCGGGGTCGATGCGCTGATCCGTCTCGACGACGGTAAAGGCGGTTTTTCCGCGCCCCTCGCGGTGGATGTTCATGGAGGCGATGTTGATGCCGGCGTCGGCAAGGCAGCGGGTGAGGTGCGCGGCGACGCCCGGTTCGTCCCGCTGCTTGACGAGGATGGTGGGGAACTCGCCCGTCAGGTCCATCGCCGCGCCGTCGATGGCGACGATGGCGGCCGCGCCGCCGCCGGTCGAGACGCCGCGCACGCGGGTGACGTTTCCGCCCGATCGGAGCAGGGCGATGTCGACCGTGTTCGGGTGCATGCCGCCCGCCGCTTCGCCGGTGGTGATGCCGTAGGCGAGGCCCGCCCTGTCGGCCCAGGCGAAGGCGTCGCGGATGCGCGGGTCGTCCGGCTGGAAGCCGAGCAGCCCCGCCACGAGGGCGCGGTCGGTGCCGTGGCCGGCGTAGGTGGCGGCAAAGGAGCCGTAGAGGATGATGTCGGCGCGGGCGATGTCGGTGTGGACGATTTTCCTGGCCAGGAGCGCGATTCGCACCGCCCCGGCGGTATGGGAACTGGACGGCCCGATCATGACGGGACCGATGACGTCGAAGGCGCTGATGGATTCCATGCGTGCCCTTTATTCCCCCGCCACCCGATGATGCCCGCTCCAGGGCGATTGTCAACGATTGTCTTGACAAAACGCCGGTGCTGATTACTGTCGGGTGCAGTGCGTCTTCTATTCCCCACCCCAGGAGAAGTCCATGACCAAGCCGTTCATCACCGACAATTTTATGCTGAATTCGCCCTCGGCCGAGCGGCTCTACCACGAGTACGCGGAAGCGATGCCGATCTGCGACTACCACTCGCACCTGCCGGTGAACCAGATTCTGGACGACGCGTCGTTCGAAAACCTCACCCAGGTCTGGCTCTACGGCGATCATTACAAATGGCGCGCCATGCGGGCCTGCGGTTTTCCGGAAACGCTCGTCTCCGGCATACCCGAGGCCGCCGACGATTACGCCCGCTTCGAGGCCTGGGCCGCCACCGTGCCGCAGGCCGTCGGCAATCCGCTCTACCACTGGACCCACCTCGAACTGAAACGGTATTTCGACATCGATCTGCTGCTGTCCCCCGCCACGGCGCGGGAAATCTACGACGAGTGCGGCCGCAAACTGAAGACGCCCGAGTTCAGCGTGCGCAGCCTTATTCGCCGTTCCAACGTCGCCACCGTCTGCACCACCGACGACCCGGGCGACGACCTCCTCGCCCACAGCGCCCTTGCGGCGGAAAAATGGGTCACCGGCGTCTATCCCGCCTGGCGGCCGGACAAGGCGCTGGCGGCGGATCAGCCCGCCTTTTTCAACCAGTGGCTGGAAAATCTCAAGGCTTCCGAGGACACGGCCGTCGACACCTACGCCGGATTCCGCGAGGTCTTGTGGGCCAGGCACGAGCACTTCCACCGCCAGGGCTGCCGTCTTTCCGACTACGGCATCGAGCGTCCCTACGCCGTCCCCTACACGATGGAGCAGGTGGAGGCGGCGTTCGTCAAGTTGCGGTCCGGGTTCGCGCTGGAAGGGCTGGAACTGGAGCGGTTCCGTTCCGCAGTCCTCTACGACTGCCTGGTCATGGACGCCGAGCAGGGCTGGACCCAGCAACTGCATTTCGGCGCAAAACGGAACAACCGGTCGAGCGCCTTCGCGCTTCGCGGTCCAGACACCGGCTACGATTCGATGGGCGAATTCCCCATCGGGGACGGGCTGGTGGCTCTGCTCGACCGCCTCGACCGGGCGGGCAAGTTGACGAAGACCATCATCTATGTCCTCAATCCCAAGGACAACGACATGATCGCCTCCATCATCGGATCGTTCCAGGGCGACGTTCCCGGCAAGATGCAGTTCGGCACCGCCTGGTGGCACAACGATCACAAGGACGGCATGCTCAGGCAAATGAGCGCCCTGGCGAGCATGGGCCTGTTGAGCCGTTTCGTCGGCATGCTGACGGATTCGCGGTCGTTCCTGTCCTACCCACGCCACGAGTACTTCCGCCGCCTCCTCTGCCACAAGCTTGGGACGGAGATGGACGCGGGCGAGATTCCCATGGACTTCGACCTGGTCGGCAACATGGTCAAGGACATCTGCTACAACAACGCGGTGGAATATTTCAAATTTGGAAAATAAGGGTCGCCGTATGCTCGTGCGCCGATGCGCCGCCGCCGGCCGCCGGTTCGGCCGGCAGGAGCGCGTCGGCCAGCTTCCGCAGGGCGGGAATGCAACCAAGCCCGCCCGGCTGGAGCGAGGCGACGTCGTCAACCCGCGCCGCCAGTTTGCCCGCCTCCATCACCGCCAGCGAATCGGCAAGGCGGCACACCACGCGCAGATCATGGGAGATGAACAGGTAGGCTGTACCGGTCTCCCGTTTAACCGTTTCCAGGAGGTGGAGGATACGCGCCTGGTTCAGCATATCGAGTGAACTCACCGCCTCGTCCAGGACGATCAGCCCCGGCCGGGGCGCAAGGGCGCGGGCAAGGCAAATCCGCTGCAGCTCACCGCCGCTGAACTGGTGCGGCAGCTTGTCCATTTCACCCGGGTCGACCCCGACCCGCTCCAGCAGTTCCGCCACCCTATCCCGCAACGCCGGCCCGCGCAGCCTGTCGAAATTCCGGAGCGGCTCGCCCACGATGTCGCAGGCGCTGCAGCGCGGGTTGACGGCGCCGTGGGAATTCTGGAACACCACCTGCACGTCGCGGCGCGCCCGCGCGGCGTCGTCGCCGGACAGCGTCCACAGATCGCGGCCCCGGTAGGCGACGGCTCCGCCGTCCGGCCGTTCCAGACCGAGAATGATGCGGCCCAGCGTGCTCTTGCCCGACCCGCTCGCACCCACCAGCGCCAGGCATCGCCCTGCTGTGATGTCCAGGTTCACCCCGTCCACCGCCCGCACCGTGCGGCCGCGCCGCCACAGGCCGCCCTGCCGGTATATTTTCGACACGTTCGACAGGGTGACGATGCTCATGCCGTGGCCTCCGTGCCGATGGCGGCCATGAGCCGCGCGAAACGGTCGCCGTGCAGGGCGCGGTGGGCGACCAGAAGCTCGCGGGTGTAGGCGGCCTGCGGCCAGGCGAACACCGTTTTTGTCGCTCCCGACTCGACGATGCGGCCATGGCGCATGACGGCGATGTCGTCGGCCAGCCAGGCGGCGACGCCGAGATCGTGGGTTATCACCAGAAGGCCGAGGTGCCGATCGCGGCAGCGGTCGCGAAGAAGGCGGAGGATGCTTTTCTGCAGCACGACGTCGAGGTCGGTGGTGGCTTCGTCGGCGATGATAAAGGTCGGGTCGGTGCACAGGGCGAGGCCGATCATCACCCGCTGGAGCATCCCGCCGGACATCTGGAACGGATAGACGCCGAGCAGGGCCTCGGGGTCGGGGAACCCCACTTCCGCCAATGACGCCACGGCCCGCCGGCGCACCGCCGCGCGGTCCAGGCCCGGAATGTGCGAGCGGAGCGTCTCGCGAAAATGGCCGAGCACGGTGACGATGGGGTCGAAGGCGCTCATGGGGTTTTTGCAGGATCATGGCGACGGTGCGGTTCCGGAGCCGCCGCCGTTCCTCCTCCGACAAACCGGACAAACGCGTTTCGTTGACAAGTATGTCGCCGCTCACCTGACGGACGGCCGGCGGCAGCAGGCCCATGATCGCCAGGGCGGTCATGCTCTTGCCGGCGCCGCTTTCGCCGACCAGGGCCAGGGCCTTCCCCGCGTGGAGGGAAAGGGACAAGCCGTCCACCAGCCGGCGCGGCCGGGGCGCGTGGAGGTCGAGGGTAAGGCCGTGGATGTCAAGACGCGTGCAGCTCATTCAGTGCCCTTCGTCCGCCAGGGCGGGATCAAGACGGTCCCGCAGAAAGTCGCCCGGGATGTTGCAGGCGAGAACGGTGAGGAGAATCATCAGTCCCGGCAGCACCACCAGCCCGGGGTTGGTCCAGATCAGGGCGCGGGCGTCGTTAATCATCACGCCCCACTCGGGCGTCGGCGCCTGGATGCCGAGGCCCAGGAACGACAGGCCGGACACGTGCAGCATCATGTGGCCGAGGTCGAGGCTGGCGAGGATGAGGAGTTGCGCCAGCACCGGCTTGGCGATATGGCGGAAGAAAATCGCCGCCCTGCCGCCGCCGGCGACGCGCGCCGCCAGAATGTAATCGCGGTTTTTGACGCTGATGATCATCGACCGCGTCAACCGCGCGTACCAGGCCCAATGGGTGAGGACGATGGCGAGGATGACGTTGGTAATGCCGCGCCCCAGAACCCCCACCAGGAACATGGCGAGGATGAAGGTGGGGAAGGTCATGAACACTTCGCATACGCGCATCACGACGCTGTCGACCCAGCCGCCCATCCAGCCGGAAAATGATCCGACCGCAAAGCCGGTCACGAGAATGCACACGGCGATCAGCGCCACCGCGCCCAAAGACACCCGCGCGCCCCAGATGAGGCGGGACAGGATGTCGCGGCCGAGGTGATCGGTGCCGAGCAGGTGGTCGGCCGTCGGCCCCGACAGCCGCGCCGCCAGGTCGATGTGGTCGGGCGGGTAGGGGGCTATCCACGGGGCGAATGCGGCCAGGGCGACGAGGAGCGCCAGCACGCAGAGGGACAGGACGAGCATTGTCGTCGCCGCGTGGCCCCGCCACGAGGCGGACGGGACGGCGGGTGCGGCCGGGTCAGGCATTGTCGCTGGTCTCCAGGTGGATGCGGGGGTCAATCACGGCGTAGAGGATGTCTGTCGCCAGGTTGCAGAGGACGAAGATCAGGTCATCATGAGGATAAAGCACTGCATGACCGGGAAGTCCCGGTTCATGATGGCCGAGACGGCATAGCGGCCGACGCCGGGCCAGGAAAACACCACCTCCGCCACCACCGCGCCGCCGAGAATTTCGCCGATATGCATTCCGAGGGCGGTGACGACGGGAATGAGGGAATTGCGGAGCACATGGCCGCCCAGGATACGCCCCGGCAGGACGCCGCGAATCCGCGCATACAGGACCGGCCGCGAATGCATCTGCTCCAGCATGCTTCCCCGGATCAGGCGCATGTTGATGCACATCGACATCAGGACCACCGACAGGGCGGGCAGGAGAACGTGCCGCCAGCCGCCGATACCCATGGACGGCAGCCAGCCGAGTTTGACCGAGAAGACGAGGATGAGGACGAAGCCGAGCCAGAACGACGGCGTCGACACGCCGATATAGGCGAGGGCGCGGGTCAGGTGATCCGGCCAGCGGTTTTTCCACACCGCCCCGGCCACCCCGAGCGGCAGACTGAGGAGGACGGTGAGGAGGAGCGATACCGCGGCGAGGTACAGGGTGTTGGGGAGATAATGCAGCAGGTGCGTCGTCACCGGCGCGCCGGTGACGTAGGAGACGCCGAAATCGAGCCGCACCGCCCGCCCAAGCCAGTTGAGGTATTGTTCGGGCAGCGGCAGGTCCAGGCCCAGCGCCGTCCGCGCCTCGGCGAGGGCGGCGTCGGTCGGGGGGGATGTTCGACAGCCGGAGATAGCTGAGGGCGGGGTCGTTCTCGCCCGTCCGCAGCAGGATAAAGACGACTATCGACACCCCGAGCAGGATGGGTATGAGCATCGCCAGCCGAGTCACGATATACCGGAGCATGCGGCGTCAGTCCTTTTTCCGGAAATCTTCAAACAGATACTTCGACTTGCCCGGGCCGAAATGCACCCCCTCCAGCCGGTCGGGACGGTGGACCGAGAGGAGGGCCGCATAATGCAGCGGCAGATACACCGCCTGCTCGTGCAGGGTGGTGAGGATGTCGCGGTACAGGGCCGCCCGTTCGGCCTCGTCGACGCTCCGCATGACGCTGGTGATGGCAGCGTCCAGCCGCGCCTTCATCGGCAGCCCAAGCTGCGCCTGGTAATCGGCGTGCGAGGCGGACCGCATCGAACCGAGCATGGCGTGGGGCTCGAACGGAGGCCCCCAGGTCGGGTTGACGATCATGCCGAAGTTGCCGTCCTTTTGCCGGCGGTAGTAGGAGTCTTCCTCCTCGCCGACAAGGTTGAGGAGTATCCCCGCCCGCGCGGCCATGCCCTGCAGGACTTCGGCCGCGGCCTTCTGGGCGGCGTCGTTGCCGACAAAGCAGTAGTCGATGACGAGGGGCAAGCCGTCCCGCGTCCGCACCGTCTGGCCCGGTTCAAGCGTCCATCCGGCAGCGTCCAGGAGGCGGTTGGCTTCGTCGATGTCGTACCGGTACGGGGTCAAGCCGATGTCTGCGTAGGGGACGGACGGGGAAAACAGGAAGTCGGCCCGGGGCTGGGCGCCCAAAAACACGCCGTCAATGAGCGCATCCTTGTCGACCAGGTGCTGAATCGCCTGCCGCACCCGCAGGTCGTCCGTCGGGGTGCGGGCGGAGTTTATTGCCACCGCCATCGTGCCGACGGGTCGGGAGACACCGGTCGCGTAGGCGGGATCGGCCCGCATGGCGGCAAAGGTGTCGAAGCCGATCTGCCCCTGGCCGAGGACAAGGTCGATTTCCCCGGTCTGGAGCGCGAGCGCCCGCGAGACCGGGTCGGGAATGATTTTGACAAGCACCCCCGGCCGGCACCGGCTTGTCGCCCCAATACAGTTCGTTTGGAACAAAGCGGTCGAACTCGCCCAGGCGCGTTTCCGCCAGCCGCCACGGACCGGTGCCGACCGGGAACTTGATGCCGTCCCGGGTGATGCCGTCGTCCGGAAACGCGTTCGGGCTGAGAAAACGGAACGGCCGGGGCAGGGACAGGTCCTCCAGCGTCGGATAGTACGGGGCGGAGAGGGTGAGGCGGAAGGTGAAATCGTCGACCGCCTCGTGGGAGGCGATGGCGTTGGCCAGTTCCAACCAGGCGTGGCGGGCGCGGTTCGCGAGGATATGACCGAAATTGCGGGCCACGGCGTGGGCGTCGAACTGCGCGCCGTCCGAAAAGCGGACGTCGCGGCGAAGATGAAACGTATAGACAAGTCCGTCTTCCGACACCTCCCAGCGCTCGGCCAGGCAGGGTCGGATGCGGCCGTCGTCGCCGAGCGCGACCAGCGGCTCGTAGATCATCTCCTGCGCATACATCTGGTTAGGGGAATACATGTGCGGGTTTATCGGTCCGGCGTTGGCCGGATACGAATAGACGACAATCCCGTCCTCGCCGGCGCAGGCGGGACGGATGATAGCGATCACGCAAGCGAGGAAAACGAAAAGAGCGACGAGTCGGCGCATGGAAAGTTCCCAATCACGGCCCGGCACGCGCCTGCGTGCCTCCAGCATGCCCTTCATGGGAATGGCTACCACCAGGATGTATTGCGCGGCTACCGCCTTCATGGCGGCAATGTAGGGGATTAACTATAGTGGAATTCGGCCTGGAGTCAACCCGGTATTCCCCAACCGTCAACCAGCCGGAAAAAACGTCCGCCGCACCCTGAACGGGAAGTTGTGCCGGGGCAGGCGGCCTGGACGTGCATGGCAGAAAATCTTGGATAATGGTGGAGCATACGGTCGTTCGCCCTTGCCCCGGCACAACCACACGCGTGCGCGCCCGTCGACGCTTCACCGCCGGGGTGACCTTTTGGGAGGCGATGTGGGTATCGTAAAGATGATTCGTCTTTCATAAGCCAAGCGCCTCCGACCGTCGGAGGCGCTTGGCACTCAGAATGCGATGCAATGCGTTAGGGCAGGGGGCGAACGGTATCGGCGCGGGACAGCGGCAGGGTGATGCCGCGATTCGCTTCGATAATCACCGCCTCCCGGGTGGAGAAGCGCGTGCCGTACATCCCGGCGTAGACGCAGATGACCGCGCCCAGGATCAACGCCACGGCGGCGGCGAGCGCCGATTTGGCGGCGGTCGAGGCCATTTCATTGGCGCGGAGGCGGGCATTTTCGCTCATGCGGTGCAGGTGTTCCCGGGTGGCCTGGTAGTGGCGCTGGGCGCGGGCGATGGCCTGATCGGTCTTGGCAATGGCCTTGTGGTAAACCTTCAGCGCATTGTCGACTTCCTTGGCCGCTTCCTCCTGCGACACACCACGGTGCTTGGCAACGGCCGCGACGGCGGCGTCGTGGTCGACCGCGCTGGTGATGGTGTCGAGGCGCGCCTTTTGATCGGTCAGGAACTTGTTGATGATCTGATCGTAGTTGTCGGTGTCGATGCGAATCTGATGGACAGCTTCGCGCAGTTCCGCCTTGGCGGCCTGAATCTGATCCGTTAGATATTCGGGCTGGAGCGTTTCGATACCGGTATCCCGCAGGACCGCCTTGACGTCCTGGTTCATTTTCTCCGGATCGATATTGTCGAAATCGATGTCAAACCGATCGCCCAGGCTCGCCTTCGCGTGGTCGATGGCGTCATGGGCCATGTTCGACACGCCGGGACCGACGCTGTGGGCGACAGAACCCACGCCGGATGCGACGCCATGGGCGATTGAGCCAGGGAACCCATCCCTGCGCCGACCGTCTTCATGGCGGAATTGACGCCGCGTACGGCCGAGCCGAAGGCCAGCGAGCTGAACAGGGTTGCCACGATCAGGGCGGACGCCCAGACCATGAAGCCGTGTTCGCGGCCGCTGATGCCCGAGAACATCCCGGCGACAAAACCGCCGGCGCCAAGGCTCAGTAGCACGGATATCGCCGACCAGATGCCGAACGCGGTCCCGAGACCGGAAAACGGCTTGTTCGACGTCGGCTTAATGACGGTAAAACCCAGTGCCACACCCAGGACGGCCATAATGATGGAAATGGCCAGCGCGGTAATGACGCCCGCCAGGATGCTTTGCCAGGAAATCAATGCCCAGAACATGCATCTCTCCTTATTCCAAAAACGCTGCGGGGAAAACGCGCTTCCCCGAACGCTTCGTTACCCCCTCTCCCAACTACTGTAGGGTTACCGTGGAGGATGCATCTCAAAAATGGCTAAATTGGGTTAATCAACAGACTTTTCCGATAGCGGTTGTCCAATTCCACTATCCGCTCCTGGTTGGCCGCGCAAAGGTCGTCGCACCAGGCGTCGAACTCCGGGTCGTCGATTTGCAGCGCCGGATCGGCGCGCATGGTGGCGAGGATTTTCTGAAGGGTGTTATTGTCAAAGCGCTTTCGCGTCCGGAAAGCCGGGACGAGCCGGCGCAGGCGGCTGGTGTCGAAGACGAGCGAGTGGCTCTTGTCACCCAGGAGCCCGCCGACAAACGACGGGTTCGAACGGGCGATATCGTCCGACGGCAGGAACAGGGCCCGGACCGGTTTGCCGAGGGCGGCACCGACGCGCTGGTAAATGACCTCCCACGGCAGCGTTTCGTCCGAGACGAGGTTGACGGTTTGGCCGAGCGCGTCGCGATTGCCCATCAGCCCGAAAAAGCCGACGGCAAAGTCTTCGGCGTGGGTGATTGTCCACAGGCTGGTGCCGTCGCCGTGGATAATGACCGGCTTGCCCTGTTCAATGCGGGTGATGGTGGACCAGGCGTTTTTGCCGCGTACGCCCAGGGGGATGTTGCGGTCGTCGTAGGTATGGCTGGGCCGGACCACCGTCAGGGGGAAGCCCTTGGCCTGGCGGAACACCGCCTCCGCCTCCCGCTTCTTTATGGCATACTCCCAGGCGGTATTTTCGTACGGTGCGTCTTCGGTAAGGGGAAGCCGGGTGAGAGGCTTGGTATAGCCGGCGCACGTGCTGATATGGATATATTGATCCGTATGGTCCCGGAACAGGTCGACGCACGCCGCCGCGTCCTCCCCGGTGTAACAGAGGAAATTGGCGACGACATCGAAATGGCGCGGCTGGATACGTGCGCGGACGGCGTCGACGTCACGGATATCCCCCCGGAGCGTCTCGATTCTCGCCGGTATCAGGTCGGACCGGTTGCCGCGGTTGAGGAGGGTCGTCTTCCAGCCGCCCTGTTCGGCCATGAGCCGGGTAAGGGAAAGGCTGATG
This sequence comes from Planctomycetaceae bacterium, assembly GCA_021203245.1. Taxonomy (GTDB): domain Bacteria; phylum Planctomycetota; class SZUA-567; order SZUA-567; family SZUA-567; genus JAJBSZ01. The sequence goes on along the minus strand of JAJQBO010000147.1, from coordinate 9,572 downwards.
GTGCCGGTGCCGCCGATGATGAGCGCTGTTTTCATACCGACGCCTTTGTTTTAAAATTCAAAGGATGCGAGGATCGAATCGAAATCGGCCGAATAGCGGGTAAAGCGGTTCTGCGGCGCCCAGAACGAAATGCGGTAGGCACGCTGCCGGCGCGGCACGACGTACTGTTTACAGCGCAGCGTCACTCCGTCCTCCTCGCAGGTGAAGTCGATGTACAGGGCAGGGGTCGCGCCCTCGTCGTCGAAGGTGACGACACGGCTTTCAATGACGGTGAACCGCGTCAGGGAGTCGCGCAAACTTGCCACCGTGCTTTCGAGTTCCGGCCGTCCGGCGCGGAAATCGCCTTCCAGCGCCTCGCAGCGGACGCTGCCGACGCCGTCGCTGCTGGTCAGTTCCACCGAATCCAACCTCGACTGGCCGCGCCAGCCTTCGGGCAACCGCAGCGCAAACCCCCAATACAAGTTGGCCATCCAGTCGTATTCGGCGACGGCATAGGTGCGCCGGTCGCCGACGCGCAGTTCGACATTGCGTCCGCTCGGCGTCTCGCGGCCGGCTGTCAGCAACCGGAGCCGCAGGGTCGGGCTGCGGAGAAAATGCGCGAAATTGATGCGGAACGCGCCGCGCCCGTCGCCCCGTTCGGCAAGAATGTACCCGGCCGGCAGGCCGACCCGGCTGACCGTCGTGTCGATGGGAATCCAGCGTCCGTTGATCCAGGCCTCGGACCAGCAGTGGAACTGCGCCCTGCCGCGAAACGCCATCAGGCCCTGGCACAAGCGGGTCGGGACGCCGAGGGTCCGGGCCATGGCCGAGAACAGCCGGGCATGGCCGAGGGCGTCGCCGGAACGGTTCGCGAGGGTGTCGAGGGCCGAACTGTCGTAGCCGCTCCATTCCTCAAGCGCGACGGACTGGAAAATCCATCCGGCGAGGTAGGAGATGGCGCGGAGAACGTTGCGTTCCTCGCGGTGCGTGTCGGTGTCGGCGACAGCCACGTAGGCGGCCTCGACCACCGCCTGGTGGTCGGAGGGAATGGTCGGGCTGGCGCCCAGATAGGTCTGGATTTCGGTCGGGACAGCCATCGGGAACACCACCGATCCGTCGATATAGGGGGCGTTGCGGAACGCCGTCACCATCATGCTGGGGCCCATCAACTCGGCCCGCGAATACTCGGTGTTGGGGAGGGCCATCGACCAGTCGTAGGCAGGGTCGGCCTGCAGCACCAGCCAGTCGAAGTTGTCCCAGGCGGGGATGTCTTCCCCGACGGGGATGACGATATTGCCCACCTGAGCCGCGATGGGCTGGGTCGGGAACGATTCCGGCAACGGGGCCGTGGCGACGGAGTCCCCTGGCGCATGGGGCTGGGGCTCGGACGGGACCGGTTGCCTGGGAATGCGGCCGAGGTCGTAGTCGGCCCGCGCCACCACCTGGTAAACCATGCCCGCCCCCTCGAGGCGGAGCAACCTTCCGTCTTCGGTGTAGCGGGCCCGGACAGCCGGGCGGCCGGGAGTCGTGATATCGGCCAGCCAGACCGCCGGACGGCCGCCGGCGGCGGGGGTGTCCTGGCCGACTATCTGGACGCCGGTGACGACGACGCCACGGGTGGCGCGGTCGAGGACAAAGACTTCGATAGGCCCGGTTTGCCTGGTGCCGAGGCTGGCCAGGAATTCGCCCGTCACCTCGAACAGCACCGGGCCCGGTATCGGCATGCTGCCGCCGCCGCCATAGGCTCCGGTTGCCTCGAACAGGGCGTCGTTCCCGAGGATGGTGATCGTTTCCTGCGATTCGTCCCCCATCATGGACGTTTCGACCCGCTGCAGCGCCAAGCCGTTGGGGGTCGTGGTGGTGCGGGTGCGGACCGAGCGGATGGGATTGGGGTTGCCGAGGGTGAAAAAGCTCCGTTCCTCCTCGACAACCAGGGACGGCTGTTTCTGGAACGACCCGCGCGACCGGGTGAAAAAGCCCCGTTCAACCATATGGCCCATGAATTCGATAATATAGTAGATGCGCTTGTTGTCCCAGGGGTGATCGTCCGCGGCGCGAAGGATGGGCGCTCCCCCCAGCGCGATGACGAAAACCAGGATTGCAACCAGATTGCGGCGCATTGCGATCCGTTCTCCCGGATGAGTGTGGCAACGAGGATATGACGCAACGTCCGCACCGGCGGACGGTTGTGGAATCTTATCATAAACCGGGATGCGGGGGAATGTTAAAATTTCGGCGATAGTGAAATGTCAAAAGAGAAAAGTGTCACCATCTCCCCTGCGTCACCCCGGCGTGCGGACCTCCACCAACGAGGTAAGCGGGCGGTTCGGCCGGGGTCCACGGGGATAATCGGGGATGGCACCCAGCTCATGCAGGTAATGGGAATGGTGCATTGTACGTTCGGGTCGTGGACCCCGGCCGAACCGCCCGTTTTTAGCCCTGATGGCTGTATGCACGCCGGGGTGACGCAGGGGAGATGACGGAACGTGCTCCCGATAGCCAACGAAGAACGCCGGCCCTCGAGCCGGCGTTCCTGAGTACCAAGCGTATATCGGTCGCCTTAGGCCTTTTTGGCCTTGTGGGGGAAGTGCTTGCGTTCGACAGGGCAGTACTTCGACACCTCGAGCGACTTGTTTTCCCGTTTCAGGCGGGTGACGTAGTTGCGGCTGGCGCAGCTCGAGCACACCATCTGATAGACTTCAACCGGATTTTTCTTCTTCTTGGCCATGACAAAGGACTCCTTTTCCGGACTCCGGCGGGCCGGAGCAAAACTGTGTATGGTATCCAGGACTTGAACCACTGCCAGAGCAACCCGGCCGGTTGGTCGTCAACAAACAACGACGCCGCCTCACGGGCGGCGCAATCCCAATAATATTCCCCCTGTGGGAAATATTGTCAAGATATTTTTATCCGTCCCGCGCGTTTCTTTTGCTTCAACTTTTGACGGTCGGACGGGAGTTGTGTATAGTGGGAGCTCGTCCGGCGGCGAGCGCCGCCCCCTCCACCACAACAGGAGAACTTTATGAAAGCGCGCTTTCTTTGTGCCATGGCACTTGTCCTCGCCTGTTTCACCGCGTACGCCGCCGATCCCATCAAAATCGGCGTCTACCTGCCCCTGACCGGCGACAACGCCTTCGGCGGCCAGCTCGAACTCGAAGGCATCCAGCTCGCCTACAAGCAGCACCCGGAAATCATCGGCCGCCCGGTCGAACTCGTCGTCGTCGACAACAAGTCCGACAAAATCGAGGCCGCCAACGCGGTCACGCGGCTGGTCGAGCGCGACCAGGTGATGGGCATCATCGGCACCTACGGGTCGTCCCTGGCCATGGCCGGCGGCGAAGTGGCTGAACGCGCCGGCGTGCCGGTCATCGGCACCTCGTGCACCAATCCCCTCGTCACCCAGGGGAAGAAGTACTATTTCCGCGCCTGCTTCATCGACCCCTACCAGGGCGCGGGCGCGGCGACCTACGCCATCAAGAACCGCGGCTACAAGAAGGCCGCGCTCCTCATCGACGTGTCGAACGACTACGCCGTCGGCCTCGCGAACTTTTTCCGCCGCTCGTTCCAGCGCCTCGGCGGCGAGATTGTCGCGACCTTGAACTACCAGTCCCGCGACCAGGACTTTACCGCGCAGTTGACCGAGATCATCTCGAAAGACCCGGACGTCGTGTTCATGCCCGCCTACTTTGCCCAGGGTTCGATCATCATGAAGCAGGCCCGCGAACTCGGCGGCACCTTCGTCCTCATGGGCGGCGACGCCATGGACAACCCGGACACGGTGAAGATCGCAGGCAAGGCGGCCGAAGGCTTCCTGCAGACCACCTTCCCCTATTCAATCAATATGCCGAACATGAGCCCCGAGGCGGAAGCCTTCACCAAGGCGTGGCGCGAGACCTATCCGCATAAGGACCCGAACGTCAACGCCGCCCTCGGCTTCAACTGCTACCTGATGTTCAAGGACGCGATTGAACGCGCCGGCGTCGCCGAAGCGGAAGCGGTCACCACCGCCCTCGCCGGGATTAAGGATCTCGCGACCCCGCTCGGCACCCTGAACCTGAACGAAACGCACGACGCCGAAATGCCGGTCGGCATCACCGAAATCCGCGACGGCAAACAGGTCTATCTGGGCGAAGTCGTTCCCGAATAACCAGTATCCTTTCAGAGGGCGCGCTTCCGGGCGCGCCCTCCCGTCTTCTTCCGTCTATCTGGAGAAACATGTTTCTGCAGCAGTTTTTCAATGCCCTGACCCTGGGGTCGCTGTATGGCCTGATCGCTATCGGCTACACCATGGTGTACGGCATTCTTCGCCTGATCAATTTCGCCCACGGCGACATGCTCATGCTGGGGGCGTATTTCCTCTTTTTCGGCACCGTCACCTTCCACCTGCCGTGGGGGCTGGCGGTGGTTGTGGCCATCGTCGCGGTATCCCTGTTCGGCATCTTCGTCGATTGGGTCGCCTACCGGCCGCTCCGCAAGGCGCCGCGCATCTCGGCCCTGATTTCCGCCATCGCCGTGTCGTTTTTTATCGAAAGCCTGGCGGTGGTGCTGTTCACCGGCCTGCCGCGGCCGGTCTACCAGCCGGACTGGCTCATCACCCCCTTTACCGTCGGGTCGAGCCGGCTCATCCCCATGACCCTGGTCGTGCCGGTGGTGACGGTGGTGCTGGTCGGCATCCTGCTCTGGGTGGTGTACCGGACCAAACCCGGCCTCGCCATGCGGGGCATCTCCCATGACATCGAAACGACCCGCCTCCTCGGCGTGCGGGTCGACCGCATAATCGCCATGACCTTCGGCATCGGCACCGCCCTGGCGGCGGCGTCCGGCATCATGTGGGCGCTCCGCTATCCCCAGATCCAGCCCTATATGGGCGTGTTCCCCGGCATGAAGGCGTTTATCGCCGCCGTGTTCGGCGGCATCGGCTCCATACCGGGCGCGATGATCGGCGGCCTGTGCCTCGGGTTTATCGAGATCATGGCCGTTTATTTCCTCCCCACCCTGTCGGGGTACCGCGACGCCTTCGCCTTTGTCCTGCTGGTGGCGGTGCTGCTGTTCAAGCCGACCGGCCTGTTCGGGCAGCGGCTGGAGGAAAAGATATGACGACGAAAACCCGCAACTTCGTCCTGACGCTGGCGGCCCTCGGCCTCGCCTATGTCGGCATCTTCCTCATCGACACCCACCTGGACGCCTACAAGATTCGCATCATCAACCTCATCGCCATCAACGCCATCCTGGCGGTGTCCTTAAACTTCATCTACGGCTTCGGCGGCATGTTTTCGCTCGGCCATTCCGGATTTATGGCTATTGGCGCGTATACGTCGGCACTGCTCGTCCTCAGCCCGGCGCAAAAGGAAATGATGTGGATGCTCCAGGACGTGGCGTGGCCGTTCTCGGTCCTGCAGACGCCGTTCTGGGTCTCGCTCCTCGCCGGCGGCCTGGCCGCGGCCGCGTTCAGCCTGGTCATCGCGCTGCCGGTGCTGCGGCTGGGCGGCGACTACCTCGGCATCGCCACCCTCGGCTTTGCCGAAATCATCCGCGTCCTCATCGTCAATTGGGCGTCCATCACCAACGGTTCTCTCGGCATCAAGGGGATTCCGCCCCACGCAACCCTGTATGTCAACTACACCTGCCTGTTCGTGACTTTGTATTGCATCGTCCGCCTGCTCCGGAGCAACTTCGGCAACGTCATCAAGGCCATCCGCGACGACGAAATCGCCGCCAAGGTGATGGGCATCGACACCTTCCGCTACCGGGTGCTGGCCTTCTGCCTGGGCGCGTTCTTTGCCGGCATCGGCGGCGCCTTGCAGGGGAACCTCATCACCACCATCGACCCCAACATGTTCACCTTCCTCCTGACCTACAACGTGCTGATGATTGTCGTGGCGGGCGGGCTCGGTTCGATTACCGGTTCCATCATCGGCTCGGTCATCATCACCGTGATGCTGGAGTGGCTGCGAATCGCCGACTCCGACTTCACCCTGGGCGGCTGGACGATTCCCGGCGTGCCGGGCATGCGCATGGTGATTTTCGCCGTCGCGCTCCTGGCCATTATCCTCTATCGCCGCGAAGGCATCATGGGTATGCACGAATTTTCGTGGAACTGGCTGTTCGGCCGGGGAAGGGGGGACAAATGACCGCGCCCATCCTGGACATTGCGGACTTGACCCGGTCCTTCGGCGGCGTTATGGCGGTCAACGGCCTCACCATGGCGGTGCCGCACGGATCCATCACCGGCCTCATCGGCCCGAACGGGGCGGGGAAGACGACCGTCTTCAACATGATCAGCGGCTTCTACACCCCCGACCACGGCCGCATCGTCCTGAACGGCCGCGACATCACCGGCCTGGCGCCGCACACCATCTGCGGCCTCGGGATCGCCCGCACCTTCCAGAACATCCGCCTCTTCGCCAACGCCACCGCGCTCGAAAACGTCATGGTCGGCTGCCACGTCCGCCGCAAAAAACAGTGGTGGATGCCGCTTGTCCTCTGGCCCGGCACCAGGGCGGAGGAAAAGGACATCCGCCTCCAGGCCGAGGCCCTTATCCACCGCCTCGACCTGGACAAATACGCCTATGAAAAGGCGACGGCGCTCCCCTATGGCGCGCAGCGGCGTCTGGAAATAGCCCGCGCCCTCGCCACCCAGCCGGCTTTTCTGCTGCTGGACGAGCCGGCGGCGGGGATGAACCCGCAGGAGAGCGAGGAACTGATGCGTTTCATCAAGCGCCTGCGCGACGAGTTCGAACTGACCATCCTCCTTATCGAGCACGACATGAAGGTGGTCATGGGCGTGTGCGAACGCATCTGGGTGCTGGAGTACGGACGGCTTATCGCCGAAGGGTCGGCCGAGGAAATCCGCGCCAACCCGAAGGTGGTCGAAGCCTATCTCGGCGACTCCATCGATGCGGCTGCGGCCGAAATCCCGGAGGGGTGCCCATGCTGAAAATTGAAGACCTCCACGTCCATTACGGCGGCATCCACGCCGTTCAGGGCGTGAACATCACCATACCGCGCGGCAAAATCGTCACCCTGATCGGCGCGAACGGGGCGGGCAAGTCGTCCACCATCCGCGCCGTGGCCGGCCTGTGCGCCGGCAGCCGCGGCCGGGTCGTCTATACCCGCCGCGACGGCGGGCGGGAGGAACAGATACTCGGCATGCCGCCCGAAAACATGGTGCGCCGGGGCATCAGCCTGTGCCCGGAAGGGCGGCGCATCCTGCCGCACCTGACGGTGGAGGAAAACCTGCTCCTCGGGGCCTACGCCCGGACCGACAAGGACGGCATCGCCGAGGACATCCGCAGGGTGTACGAACTGTTCCCGCGCCTCGAGGAACGGCTGTGGCAGAAGGGCGGCACCCTCTCCGGCGGCGAGCAGCAGATGCTGGCGGTCGGGCGGTCCCTGATGAGCAGCCCCGACCTCGTCATGCTGGACGAGCCGTCCCTCGGGCTCGCGCCCCTGCTGGTGAAGGAAATCTTCAAGATCATCGTCCGCATCAACTCGCTCGGCAAGACGGTGCTGTTGGTGGAACAGAACGCCCTCGCCGCGCTGTCTGTGGCGCATTACGGCTATGTGCTCGAGGTGGGAAGGGTGGTGATGGAGATGCCGGCGCAGGAACTCCTGCATAACCCGAAGGTGCGTGAGGCGTACTTGGGGGGATAGGATTGCTGGACGGGTGGTGTTGGCCCGTGTGCTAGGTGCGGCACAGGGAAAACCCTGACCGAAAGACCCCTCACCCCACCCCTCTCCCCCTCCGGGGGCGAGGGAACCGGTTTACACCAATTTTACGACCCGAATGAGACGCCCTGGTAGACGTAGAAGTTCAGCCAGTTCGAGAAAAACAGGTTTGCGTGGGCGCGCCAGCTGACGGCCGGGCGTTGCGACGGATCGTCTGAAGGAAAGTAGTTGCGCGGCACCGACGGCCTGAGGCCGCGTTCGACATCGCGGAAATATTCGCGCCCCAGCGTATCGGCGTCGTATTCCATGTGGCCGGTGATGAAGAACTGGTTGCGGGTGCGGTCCTTGACGACGCAGACGCCGGCGTCGGGCGATTCGGCCAGGATTTCCAGCTCGGGCCGCGCCGCCACGTCCTCCCGCTTCACCTCGGTGTGGCGCGAGTGCGGCACGTGGAAAACATCGTCGAACCCCCGGAAAATGGGGTGGAAGCGGTTGCCGATGCTGTGGGAAAACACCCCAAACATCTTTTCCGGCAGCAGGTACTTCGGGACGCCGAAATGATGGTACAGGCCGGCCTGCGCCCCCCAGCAGATATAGAGGGTCGACGCCACCCGCTCGCGGCTGTAGTCCATGATGGCCCGCAGTTCGTCCCAATAATCCACCGCCTCGAACTCCAACTGCTCCACCGGCGCGCCGGTGATGATCATGCCGTCGAAGCGCCGCTCCTTCATCCGCGAGAAGGTGGTGTAAAAGCGCTCGAGGTGCTCGGCCGAGGTATTTTTCGACACATGCGCCTCGGCCTTGACCAGGGTGATGTCCACCTGGACGGGAGAATTTCCGAGGAGCCGGAGAAGCTGCGTCTCGGTGGCGATCTTTGTCGGCATCAGGTTGACGATGGCGATACGCAGCGGCCGGATGTCCTGCCGCAAGGCCCGCTCCTCCGTCATGACGAAGATGTTTTCCGCTTCCAGGTTGGCGCGGGCGGGAAGGTCTGCCGGAATGTTGATAGGCATATGGCTCCTTAGGCGCGCGGCTACAGCTTTGTCGCGACAAACTGGTGTTCGGGTCTGGCGATGAGGTCCTGCGCCGCCACCAGTTGCAGTTCGTACGCCTTCGCCTTCTTGGTCGCGAGGATGACTTCGTACACCGAGGCGGCGGTGAACTCGAGCGCCTCGCGGTACGGCATCCCCTTCAGGAGCGAGGCGAGCAGGAGGCCGCTGGTCAAATCGCCCACGCCCACGGGCTGGCGCTCGAAATCGATGAGCGGCCGGCTGATATGCCACGCCTCGTCCGGAGTCGCCAGGATCATTTCGAAGGCGTTCTTGTCCTCGGCCGCATAGGCGAGGTGCTTGACGAGAATAAGCCTCGGCCCCCGTTCCATCACCTCCCGCGCGGCGGCGAGGCAGGCCGGGACGTCGTCCAGTTCGCGTCCGACCAGGGTGCCGAGTTCCAGGACGTTCGGGCTCATCATATCGGCGGCGTTGACCGACTGGTCGCGGTGGAATTCGGCAACGCCGGGCGCGACCTTGCAGCCCTTGACCGGGTGCCCCATAACCGGGTCGCAGAAGAAAATCGCGCCGGGGTTGGCGGTCTTGATCCGCGCGACGATGTCCAGCACGGCCGCCCCTTGTTCGGCCGAGCCGATATAGCCGGTCAGGACCGCGTCGCAGCGGGACAGGACGCCGATGGCTTCAAGCCCGACGCCAATCGACACCAGGTGATCGGGCGGGAACACCAGCCCCTTCCATCCTTCGGCATACTGGGTGTGGTTGGAGAACTGGACCGCGTTCAGGGGCCAGACCTCGACCCCGACCCTGCGCATGGGAAAAACCGCCGCGCTGTTGCCCGCATGACCGTAGACGACGTGCGACTGGATGGAAATGACGTTTTTCATGACTAATCCTTTGCGGAACGTAAAACGAGAC
>JAJQBO010000219.1 GCA_021203245.1 Planctomycetaceae bacterium | reverse complement strand
ACGATAACTCCCTGAAACATGCCGTATGCTATGCCGTGAGATAGCCAAACATGAGCGAAGCGGCCCCCGAAAGGGCCGCTTCTTTTTTTTGGCACGCCGAAACGCACCGGTTCGGTTGGGCAGCATCGGTTTACCTTCACGCCGGGCTGGCCAGAATCATGTTGTCCAGGCTCTCGCCGCCCGGAACCATCGGCAGGACGTTGATTTCCCGTTCGATACGCACATCCACCACCACCGGCCCCTGGTGGGCGAAGGCGGCCTCAAGGACCGACGCCGCCTCGTCCTCGCGGGTGATGGAAAAATCCTTCACCCCGTAGGCGCGGGCAATGTGGAGGAAGTCGGGGTTGTCGGATATGTCCGTGTGGGCGTAGCGCTTGTTCCAGAGGATGTCCTGCCATTGCCGCACCATGCCGAGGTAGCCGTTGTTGAGGATGATTATCTTGACCGGCAGGTTGAGGCGCTGGACCGTGGCCAGTTCCTGGATGTTCATCTGGATGCCGCCGTCGCCCGAGACGCAGACCACCAGGCTGTCGGGGCAACCGAGTTGCGCGCCCATGGCGGCCGGCAGACCGAAGCCCATGGTGCCGAGGCCGCCGGAGGAGAGGAAGCGGCGCGGCCGGCGGTGCCGCCAGTATTGGGCCGTCCACATCTGGTGCTGGCCGACGTCGGTGACCATGACGGTGTCGCGGTCTTCCGACAATCTGGCCATTTCCTTGAGAACGAACTGCGGCGTCAGGCCGGGTCCGGCGTCTTCGATAGTCAACTCATTGCGCCAGGCGTTAATTTGCCCGAGCCAGGCGGAGCGGTCCCGTTTTTCGAGGCCGGGCAGGACGTTTTCCAGGACAGCCTTGACGTCCCCGACAACCGAAACGTCGACAGCCACCGTCCTCGACAGGGTCGCCGGATCGATATCGACGTGGATGACGGTCGCGTGGGGGGCGAACGTCTCCAGCTTGCCGGTGACGCGGTCGTTGAAGCGCACGCCCACCGCCAGCAGCAGGTCGCAGTTCATCACCGCATGGTTGGCATAATAGGTGCCGTGCATTCCCACCATGCCGACGTTTTGCGCATGGTCGGACGGAAACGATCCAAGGCCCATCAGGGTGGTGGCGACGGGGAGGGACGACGACTCGGCGACCTGCCGCAGCACGTCCGCCGCCCCGGCCGATATCACGCCGCCGCCTGCATAGAGGAGCGGACGCGAACTGGCGTTGACCAGTTCCGCCACCCGCTTCGCCAGATCGGGATCGACGGCCTGCGTCGCGGCGGGTGTCGCCGGCACGGAGGCGGGTATGGGCGCCGTCACTTCGGCCCGCTGGACAGAGGACGGCACGTCCACCACCACCGGTCCCGGCTTGCCGCTGCGGGCGACGTGGAAGGCTTCCTTGAGGATGGCCGGCAACTGTTGCGGATCGGTCACGAGGTAATTTTTCTTGGTTATGGATTTGGTGATGCCGACGAAATCGACTTCCTGGAAGGCGTCGTTGCCGATGAGGTTGGCCGCGACCTGGCCGGTTATCGCGACCATGGGGACGGAGTCCAGGTAGGCGTTGGCGATGCCGGTGACCAGGTTGGTGGCGCCCGGTCCGGAGGTGGCGATGACCACGCCCACCTTGCCGGTGGCGCGGGCGTAGCCGTCGGCGGCATGCGCGCCGCCCTGTTCATGCCGGGGCAGGATAAGCCGGATGGAGGTCTCGTCGTGGAACGCGTCGAAGAGGGGGATCACCTGGCCGCCCGGGTAGGCAAAGACCAAGTCGACTCCTTCGCTTTTGAGGACTTCCAGTATGGCTTGTGTGCCCAACATTGGCGTCTCCTGCATCGTGTCCTGACAATCGTGTGAAAAAGAAAAAGCCCCGGGCATGAGCCCGGGGCTTGTGGTTTTGTCCGAATACTTCCGGTCATCCTCAGGCTGGCCCATGCATAGCGTCCCCGATCGCAATCGGTTCGATAATTACGCTAATAATGGCCAGTGTCGCGAACATGAGGGCTCCGGAAAATGCTCTGGTTCAAGAGTGCTACTCGAAGCAGCAGCCCTTACACTATACTTCGCGTTTCCCGGTTGTCAAGCTTCGTCTCGAACATTCCTTCGGAATCCCGCATTTTGTCATGTCCCGGGATGCGGAGAACGGAGGATTATGCGACAGTTTATCTGGACCCATACTCTATCCCCAAACAGAGAGGAACGACAATGGCGAACTATCGACCCCACAAACGGCCGTTATGGACCAGGCTCAAGCGGTATCTGCTCGCAGGCACGCTGGTCACCGCCCCGGCGTTCATTTCCCTGTATGTCGTCATTGCGCTGGTGAACATCGCCGATCGCTGGGTCAAGTCGCTGTTACCCGACCGCTTTTATCCGGATTCCCGCTTTTTCGGCATTCCGGGGATAGGGTTGATCCTGCTTGTCGGCTTGTTGATCCTGATAGGATTTCTCACCGCCAGTTGGCTTGGAAAATTCGTCGTCGCCCTGACCGACGGCATTTTCGCAAAGACGCCGGTCCTCTCGACCCTCTATACCACCTTGAAGCAATTGTTCCACACCATCCTCGGCGACAACACCAATTCCTTCCGCCAGGTGGTGTTTGTCGAATTTCCGCGCAAGGACTGCTGGTCCATCGGCTTCGTGACCGGCACCTGTCCGTCGGAAACCCGTATCATCGGCGACGAAATGACCTATGTTTTCGTCCCCACCACTCCCAATCCGACAAGCGGCTACCTCATCATGTTGCCAAAGTCCCAAATCCGGATATCCGACATGACGGTGGAACAGGGCCTTAGAGCCGTCGTCTCGCTGGGTATTACCCAATAACAAAACAAGCTTGGTTTTTTTGCGTCACCTCTGCGTCAAATTCTTCCCAAAAACGTCGCCCCGGCGTCTCTGCGTTGACCGGGCGAAAGTCGTGAAGTTGTGCCGGGGCAAGGCGGATACGCGGTCGCGGTCCATACAAAAAACCGGAAAAAAGCCAAACCCTACCGCTCACGCCCGTCGACCCCAACAACAACGGTCCTGACCGGCGTGCCTGTTCCGGCCAGAGCCACCGCCTCTTCGGCAACCCGCACCAGGCCGCCGCAGCACGGCACTTCCATCCTGAGCACGGTGATGGACGCCGGGTTGGCGGTGCGGACGATATCCGCCAGCTTGGCGATCTGCGGGCCGTTGTCCTCCAGCTTCGGGCAGGCGATGACAACCGGCCGGTTGCAGAGATAACGGGCGTGGAAATCCGGCACAGCCAGCGCGGTGCAGTCGGCGGCCAGCAGGATGTCGGCCCCCTGCAGATATGGCGCGCCGGGCGGCACAAGGCGAAGCTGCACCGGCCAGTTCATCAGTTCCGACGCTGGCGCCGATCCGCCGCACTCGCCGCCGTCGCACGAACAGGCGTGCGCCGGCGCTCTGGCAGGTGCCGGCGCGGCAGTCTGTTTCAGCGACCGGCTCATGCTGCCGGGGCAGCCGCACGGCAGCGGGCCCGCCGCCGGAGCCTCGGCCTTTTTCGCCTGCATGCGTTGTTCCACAGCCGCCTCGTCGTAGGCTTCGGCGCTGCGGGTGATAATCGATATCGCCCCGGTGGGGCACGGCCCGAGGCAGTCGCCGAGCCCGTCGCAGTAGATGTCCGAGACCAGCTTGGCCTTGCCGTCACCATCTGAATCGCCCCTTCGTGGCAGGCGTCGACGCAGACGCCGCAGCCGTTACATTTTCCCTCGTCGATGGAGACGATTTTCCGTTCCATAACCGTCATCTATAGCTCCTTGCGTTACGGGTTAAGAATCCTCAAAACTGAGGCTGCGCCGCCCCCTTCGCCAACCCGGCGATGGTGGTCGCGGCAAAATAATCGTGAACCTGTTTTTCCAGCGCTCCGGTGATGCCGGAGAAGCGGCACGCGCCGTCGGGACACACGCGCCGCGCAAACATGCAGCCGTTACAGCCGAGTTTGCCTTCTATCCCTTCGATGACGTCCAGCATGGTGACGGTCTCCGGGTCTGCCTCGAGGCGCAACCCGCCGTTGGCGCCGCGCGTCCCTTCAACCAATCCCATGGCGACGAGCCGCCGCGTCACCTTTTGCAGGGTATGGACGCTGGCATGCAGCCCGGCTGCGATCTCCTGCACGGTGCGACGGGCCTCCGCGTCCTGCTCCCGGAGCACGGTCAATTCCACCATGACATGCAGCGCCAGCGCGCCCATTTCTCCAATATTCAACAACCCGGCCATGATGTCTCCCTGTTCTGTCGCTCACTCTTTCCTGCATTTATGGTACCATAATACCATTATGTAAGTCAATGATGTTTTCCCTTCGCGCGCCCCCGTCGGGCATCCTGTGCAATGACAACGGGACGAGTCTGCCCCTTGCTAAAATCGGGTCAATGGGAATAAAGGATGTATCCCGATTACATTAATAAAACCACATTCGCGGAGAAAGCCATGAGAACGCGCATAGGCGTCGGGCGCAAAATCGTCATCCTGATCATCGCCCTGCTTATCATCACCGCCGGAGCGGTGTTGTTTATCAACCGGTCCATGTTTGCGCAAAGCATGCGCACCCAGCTCACCGAATACCAGCTTCCCCTGGTGTCGGACGTCGCCCTTTCGTCAGTCTCGACCCGCATCCTGCGCGTCTCCGACGCCCTCAAGCTGGCGGCTGCCAACCCCTACTTTATCGACTGGATGCGCGCGAGCGAGCCGGAGGAGGAGGAGGAACAGATCTACCGCACCGTCGACAGCATCATCACGACCTACGGCACTCTCGGCGCGAACTTCATCTCCGACCATACCCACAAATACTTCGACATCCTGGAAGGTCAGCGCTATCTGCGCCACGTCGACGAAACGGTTGACACCTGGTTCACCGGCTTCCGCGACAGCGGCCAGCAGGTCTCCATCGTCATCTATGTCGGCGACCCGACCTGGGGGACAAAGGCGTTCATCAACGAACGGGTGGAACTGGACGGCAAATGGCGCGGCATCATGTCCGCCTCCATCGACCTCCAGGACATGGCGGACGAACTCAACCGCATGAAGGTCGGCCGCCACGGCGCGGCGTTTATCGTCAACGAAGCCGGCATGGTGCGTTTTTCCCCGACAACACGGTTGTCGGCAAACAGATGGAAGCCATCCACCCCGCCTACAGCGCCGAGTGGAAGGCGATTTCGGGCAACGATCTGCACCGCTTTTCCTACATGGACGACGGCGACGAACGCCTGGTCATCACCCGGCGCATCCCGGTCCTGAACTGGTTCCTGATTTGCGAAGTGTCTGCCACGGAATCGGGCGAAGACATGCGCCGCTCCCTCGCCCTGACGGTCGGCCTGTCCCTGGTGCTGCTCGTTGTCGGGAGCGGCGTCGGCATGGTCTTTGCCCGCAGCATCACCCGGCCGATTGAACGCGTCGCCGACAGCCTGGCGGAAGAGGCCAGCCGCATGGCCCTGTGCGCCGGCGACATCTCCGGCGCGAGCGATCAGTTGGACCAGGGGGTCAAATCGCAGGAAGCGGCCCTGGACGACACCTCCGCCGCCCTCCGCGGCCTCGGCACGACAATCACCGAAAACACCGAAAGCACCCGCGACGCCGAGGCCGCCATGCGGGACTGCGACGCCACCATGCAAAGCGGCTTCACGGCGATCAAGGGCATGACGGCGGCGATGGAAAAAATTAACGATTCGTCCCGGCAGATAGGCAGCATCATCAAGACGATAGAAGGCATTTCCTTCCAGACCAACCTCCTCGCCCTCAACGCCGCCGTCGAGGCGTCGCGGGCAGGCGAGGCCGGCAAGGGTTTTGCGGTCGTCGCCGACGAAGTCAGGAACCTTGCGGGCCGGTCCGCCCAGGCCACCAAGGACACGGCGGAACTCATCGGCGAGACGGTGCAGCGGGTGGCGGAAGGGAACGCCATCGCCGCCGACCTCGAATCGAAGTTCAACGCCATTATCGCCTCAATGGCTGAGGTCCGCAGCCTTATCGACCGCATCGGCCGCGGCACCGAGGCACAATCCGGAGCCATCGGCGCCATTACCGACGCCATGGCCAGCGTCGATAAAATATCCGACGACACCGCCGCCCGCTCGGGCGAAATGACGGCCATCAGCGCCAACATGGCGGAGCTTGTCGAAAACCTCCGCCGCAACGTCGCCGAACTCGAGGCCGTCCTGGTCAAGCGCCGCATGCAAGCCCTGCCGGTTCCGACCAGGCCTGTGCGACGCCTCGCCGCGCCGGAGCGGTAGGATATTTCGGTTGACCGGCGGGTCTGGTTCAGGGAAGGTTATCATCGGTATGGTGGGTGCGCCCGATGCGCGCCCACTCTTTTTTATGGACAGGGCGCCATCATGAACACGACTTCCCCTACTCCCGCCGACTCCCGGCGCGGCACCCTGCTGGTGCTGGCAGGGTCGTTTTGCATCAGCTTTGCCGCGTTTTTCGTCAAGGGCGCGCCGATCGATTCCAGCGCGGTGGCATTTTACCGCTTTCTTTTCGGCGCTGCCGCCATGTTCGCGGTCGCGGTGTTGCAGCGTTCCTCCCTGAAGCCGTCCCGGCGGCTCCTGCCGTTTATCGTCATGGCCGGCCTGTTTTTCATCGGCGACGTCCTGCTGTGGCACAAGTCAATCCTCCTGCTCGGTCCCGGCGTCGCCACCATTGTCATCAATTTCGAGGTCATTTTCCTGGCCCTCTTCGGCGTCGTGTTCCTGAAGGAACGGTTGAGCCTGCAACAAAAGCCGGCCATTCCCTTTGCGCTTCTGGGCCTTGCCCTGCTTCTCGGCGTTTTCGAACACGGCCTGCCGGAAACGGCCGCTGTCGGCACCGCCTTTGCGCTGGTGGCGTCGCTGTTTTATACAGCGTACATCCTCACGGTCAGGCGCACCCAGATGCTGCCGGAAAAAATGAACCCCGTCGCCAACATGGCCTGGATAACCACCGTCACCTGCATCGGCACCTTTGGCGTCTGCACGGCCACCGGCGTGTCGTTGCATGTGCCCGATGTCCAGACCCTCGCCACACTGGCGGTTCTGGGAGTTTTCTGCCAGTCGTTCGGCTGGGTGCTTCTCTCGCTCGGCCTGCCGCTGATGTCGCCGTTCCGGGCCGGCATCCTTATGCTGACCCAGCCCGCCATGTCCTATCTGTGGGACTGCATCGTCTACGGAACCGCCACCGGCCCCCTGAACATCGTCGGCGCCATCATGGCCATCGTCGCCATCGGGATGGGGATTAAAAATCCGGACAAGAAGAAAGGCTCGACAACATGATGCCTCCACGCGTCGGTACAGCTATCATCATGGGGAGGAAATGATGAACCAGTGGAGGAGGTTATGGATTTCGACCTGCACCCGACCCGGATACTCAGCGCCACCGTGGTGTTGTTCGCGCTGATTGACGTCCTCGGCTCCGTCCCCCTGTTTCTGATATTCAAGAAGGGCGACCGGGTCATCCACCCGTTTCAGGCGTCGGTGTTTTCGTTTATTTTCCTGGTCGCCTTCCTCTTTGTCGGCAGGATGATTCTGGGCCTGTTCAATGTCGACGTGTCGTCTTTCGCCGTGGCCGGGTCTCTGGTGATTTTCATCATCTCTATCGAGATGGTGTTTGGGGTGGAAATATTCAAGTTCGATGCCCCCGGCAATTCCATCACCCTCGTCCCGGTGGTTTTCCCGCTTATCGCCGGCCCGGGCACCTTTACGGCGCTCCTGTCTATGCGGGCCGAATTCGGCTTCGGCGATCTTATCGTAGCGATATTCCTCAACATGATCGTCGTGTGGCTGGTCCTGCGGCATCTGGATTTTGTGCAAAAGCTCCTGGGCATTTCCGGCGTGTATGTGATGCGGAAGTTTTTCGGCATCATCCTCATGGCCATCGCCGTCCGCCTGTTCACCGCCAACCTGCCCACCCTGCTCGGACACGTGCCGGGATAGGGAAACGCGAGGATCACGCTCCAAGTCAAGAATCGAGAGAGCCTAATAAAAAAAGCCGCCCGAAGGCGGCTATCTTGTTAAAGCTTTAAACTCTACCACTCTTAGAGCCTACTCATACAGGCAGGAGGCAATTTCCGGGTTGTTCATGTTGTCGGCGGTGTAGAAGAAGAACGGCACCGCGATGTCCTTGACCGGCTGGCCCTTGGCCGCTTCGACAGCCGACTTCACCGACAGGTAGCCGATCATGTACGGGTTCTGGGTGATGGCGCCGTAGAGGATGCGTTCGCGGACCGCCTCAACCTGCACGATGCCGGAGTCGAAGCCGATGCCGATGACCTTGTCGGGGCCGAGAAGCTGGAACGTCTCGTCCACGTTCACCATCGACTTGGCGGCGAATTCGTTCGAGGCGTAGACGCCGACCAGGTTCGACTTGTTGAACACGGTCTGGGTGACGGTGTTCATCTGCGAGTCGGTCGTCTCGGCCGGGATGCCGACGTCCAGCACCACTTTCGCGCCGACGACGTGCTTGTTGTACTTGACGTGGCCTTCGACCGAGGTGGTGTCGGCGCCGCACAGTTCAACCATCTTTTCGATAAAGCCGATGGTCCGGTCGCCGACCGACTGCGAGGTCGTGTCCTGCGACAGGACGCCGATGTGGACGACGTAATCGGAACCGGTCAGCTTGTCCTTCAGGCGGTTGTACATTTCGGTCGCGGCCGCCGCGCCGGCGTCCTTGTTGTCGGTCGCGACAAACGCCTTCACCGCGCCGCCGGTGTCGCCGCCGATGTCCGAATCGAAGGTGATGACCGGGATGCCGGCGTCGCGGGCCTGGAAGATCATGTCCATGGACGACTCGGGCGACAGGGCGGCGAAGCAGATGGCGTCCGGCTTCTTGTTGACCGCATTCGAAAGCTGTTCGATCTGCTCGGCGATGTTCGATTCGGAGGCCGGGCCGACGAAGTTGACGTTGGCGCCGAATTCTTCGCCCGCCGCCGTGCAGCCGCGGTTTACCTGGACCCAGAAGTCGTGCTGGAAGCCCTTCGATACCACCTCGATGTTCAACTTTTCGCCGGCGATGGCGACGCTCGCGGCACACAGGACAAACGTCATTGCAAGCACCATGCGCTTTTTCATGTTTTTTCCTCCTACACGGTAAAAACTCATCATGGGCGCCAATGCCGTCACTGGCGCGTCCGGAAATTCCGTTCAGGTCTTTTGGCGCTGGCGGTTCATTACGTCAACAAACACGGCGATGACGAGGACGATACCGGTAAACAGCAACTGGTAGTGGGGCTGCAGGCCCACGAACGGCAGGCCGGTCTTCAGCACGCTCATGATAAACACGCCGATGATGGTGCCGGAGATGGAGCCGATGCCGCCGGACAGGGATGTGCCGCCGATGACGGTCCCGGCGATGGCGTCGAGTTCGAAGCCGTTCCCCGTGCCGGGCAGGAGGGTCGAGTAGGTGGCGGCGTAGGAGATGCCGGCCAAGCCGGCGAACAGGCCGCTCAGGACATAGGCCAGGGTCTCCCACTTGACGATGTTGATGCCGGACAGGCGCGTCGCTTCCTTGTTGCTGCCGAGCGCCGTGATGTAGCGGCCCGGCTTTGTTTTGCCGAGGACCAGCCCCATGACCAGCGCCAGCACGAGGAAGAGGACCAGACCGGTCGGCAGCCCGCCGGTGGGCAAATCGGGGGAGATCATCTTGAAGATGTTCCGGAACGCCCCGTCGGGCGAGCGCCGCGACGGGAAGGTCACGCTCGCCGTGGCGGTGATGATGGAGCCGAGGCCGCGGGAAATCATCATCGTGCCGAGGGTGGCGATAAACGCCGGCAGCTTCATCACCGAGACCATGAAACCGTTCAAGAGCCCGAACATCCCGCCCAGGATAATGCACAGCACCAGGCACGGCCATACCGGGAACCCGTTCTTGATCAACTGCCCCGAAATGAGCGCGCAGCACACCATCACCGTGCCGCAGGACAGGTCGATGCCGCCCGTCATGATGACGAACGTCACCCCCATGGCGAGGAAGCCGATATAATACGACGAGTCGAGGATGCTCATGAAGGTGGTATAGGAGGCGAAGTTGTCGCCGGCGACGCAGAAGAACAGGAACAGCACGATAAGGGCCAGCAACGCCACGGTGCGCTGGTTGGAGAGAAGGCGCTTCAGGCGGCCCTGCTGTCCTGGCCGGAGGGCTGGGTTGGTGTCCATCGGTACCTTTCCTATAGCGTTTTAAATTGAATGTGAACCTTCCCCTGCGCGTTTCGGTTTATTCCAGTAATAACCGTAAACGCAGGCAGGAACCAGTCATTCTTTAAAAAGCGCTACCATTGTGACAGATTAGTTTCTCAAGGTCGCCGCGTGCATGATGTTTTCCTGGTTCGCCTCCTCGATGGAGAATTCCGCCGTCTTGTAGCCTTCGCACATGACCATGACCCGGTCGCTCATGCGGAGGATTTCGGTCAGTTCCGACGAGATCATCAGGATGGACTTGCCTTCATGCACCAGTTTGTTCATGAGTTCGTATATTTCCGCCTTCGCGCCGACGTCGATGCCGCGCGTCGGTTCGTCGAAAATGAGGATCTGGCTGTTTTTCACCAGCCATTTGGCGATGACGATCTTCTGCTGGTTGCCGCCGGAGAGTTTGCGCACCTGCTGCCGTTCCGACGGCGTCTTGATCTTGAGTTGCGAGATATAGGTCCGGACGGTGTGGCGTTCCTTCGTATTGTTGATGAACGGCCCGGAGACGTAATCCTCGAGGGTGGCGAGGGTGGTGTTTTCGGTCACGTCCATTTCCGCCATCACGCCGAAGCGCTTGCGGTCCTCCGACAGGTAGGAGATGCCGGCCTCGACGGCGTCCTTCGGCGTGGTGCCGCGAAGCTTTTTGCCGTTGACGTAGATCTCGCCGGCGTCGCGGCGGTCGGCGCCGAAGATGGCCCGGGCCATCTCGGTCCGGCCCGCGCCCATCAGCCCGGCGACGCCGAGAATTTCGCCCCGCCGCAATTCGAACGACACGTCCTTCACCATCCGTCCGGCCCGCAGGCCCTCGACCTTCAGCACCACCGGCGCGTCGGGCGGTACGGTGGAGTGGGTCTTCGGCGTTTCGTACACCACCCGGCCGACCATCATCTTGATGATGTCGTCCTTGGTGGAGTCGGCGGTAATGAGGGTGCCGACATACTCGCCGTCACGCATGACCGTAACCCTGTCGGTAATGCGTTTGATCTCGTCCATGCGGTGGGAGATGTAGATGATGCCGATCCCCTTGGAGCGGAGGTCGGCGATAATCTTGAACAGTTCGTCCGTCTCCTTTTCCGTCAGGGCGGCGGTCGGTTCGTCAAAGACGATGATGCGGGCGTCGGTCGAAATGGCTTTGGCGATTTCCGCCATCTGCTGGCGGCCGACGGTGAGGTTGCCCATTGTTTCCGCCGGATTGATGTCGATGTTCAGGAGATCGAACAGCTTCCGGGCGTCCTGAATCATCTGTTGATCGTCAATCAACCGGCCGCGCATGGGTTCGCGGCCGATGAAGATGTTCTGCGCCACCGTGAGGTGGGGCATGAGGTTGAGTTCCTGGTGGACGATGACGATGCCGGCGTCCTGGGCTTCGCGGGGATTTTCGAAGGTGACGGGGGTACCGTTCAGGAGGATGGTTCCGGCGTCGCGGGTATAGATGCCGGTGAGGATTTTCATCAAGGTGGACTTGCCCGCCCCGTTTTCGCCCATCAGGGCGTGGACTTCGCCAGCCCGCAGGTCGAATCCGACGTCCGTGAGGGCTGGTACGCCGGCGAAAGCTTTTGAAATTCCCTGCATTACCAGGATCGGATCGGCCATAACTGCGGCTCCTACGCGTTCGGTTTACAACGAGAACAACGACGGTAGTGGTAGTCCGGCAACGGGTCTCGGGTGAAAACAGCGTGGCAGGTTCAGCGTTACTCTTTACCAGATTTCCCTGACCTGTCAAGCATGTTTATTGTAAACGTTTGTACGGCAAGCCTTAGTCCACCGGCGTGGAGTATGCGGCGCACGTTTACGCAACAGATTACAAAGGTAAAGTAAGTGCTTGTCTCAATACTCCTTAAATTGATAGCGCAAAGAAGGGCCAAACCGCTTCCGCCGCATCAGGTTGCCGGGCGACGCCCTGTCCCGGACCGGGTGTTGTCTATGATATAACATATATTTCCGGTTGCATTGGCCGGTTTGGGTTGGTAGAGTGATAACACGTTTTTCCAGATATCACCGGCCCGGGTGAAGGCGTATCTCCTTTGCGAGGCGCAAAGGGGATTTTTGTATAGACGAAATGGGCCGTCAGTCAGTCAAGGAGCGAGCAAGTGCAAATCATCGAAAAAGTGATCGCGGACGTCAAGAAACGCAACCCCAACGAACCCGAGTATCTCCAGGCGGTTGAAGAGGTGCTCGAGACCCTTGCCCCCGTCCTCGACGCCGATAAGCGCTATGTGGAATCGGGTGTTCTCGAACGCCTGGTCGAGCCGGAGCGTCAGATCCTCTTCCGCGTCCCGTGGGTCGACGACAAGGGGAAACTTCAGGTCAACCGCGGCTTCCGCATCCAGTACAACAGCGCCATCGGTCCCTACAAGGGCGGCCTGCGGTTCCACCCCTCGGTCAATCTGTCGATCCTCAAGTTTTTGGGCTTTGAGCAGATTTTCAAAAACAGCCTGACCACCCTCCCCATGGGCGGCGGCAAGGGCGGTTCCGACTTCGACCCCAAGGGCAAGTCCGACGCCGAGGTCATGCGCTTCTGCCAGTCGTTCATGACCGAACTCTACCGCCACATCGGCCCCAACTGCGATGTCCCGGCCGGCGACATCGGCGTGGGCGGCCGCGAAATCGGCTTCCTCTTTGGCCAGTACCGCCGCATCGTCAACGAGTTCTCCGGCGTCCTCACCGGCAAGGGCATCGAATGGGGCGGTTCGCTGATTCGTCCCGAAGCCACCGGGTACGGCAGCGTCTACTTCGCCGCCGAAATGCTCGCCACCAAGGGTGACGGCCTCAAGGGCAAGAAGTGCCTGGTCTCCGGCTCCGGCAACGTCGCCCAGACCACCATCGAAAAGCTGATTCAGCTCGGCGCCAAGCCGATCAGCGCCTCCGACTCCAACGGCTCGGTCATCGACGAAGACGGCTTTAACGAGGAAAAGCTCGCCTTCCTGATGGATCTGAAGAACGTCAAGCGCGGCCGCATCAAGGAATACGCCGACAAGTACAAGTCCGCCAAGTACCTGGAAGGCCAGCGTCCCTGGTCGGTGGCCTGCGACTGCGCCTTCCCGTCCGCGACCCAGAACGAAGTCACCGGCGACGACGCCAAGACCTTGCTCAAGAACGGCTGCAAGCTGGTCTGCGAAGGCTCGAACATGCCCACCATGCCGGAAGGCATCAACCAGTTCATCGCCGCGAAGATCCTCTACGGTCCCGGCAAGGCGGCGAACGCCGGCGGCGTGGCGGTCTCCGGCCTCGAGATGTGCCAGAACTCGATGCGCTTCAACTGGACCCGCGAGGAAGTGGACCAGAAGCTGCAGAGCATCATGAAGAACATCCACAAAAACTGCTTCGACACCGCCGAGAAGTTCGGCCAGCCCGGCAATTACGCCATGGGCGCGAACATCGCCGGCTTCGTCAAGGTCGCCAACGCCATGCTGGCGCAGGGCCTTATCTAAGGCACGCTAACGGATTACAATGGCATGCAGGAGGGCCGCTCCCGTCCGGGGCGGCCCTTTTTTTGGGTAAAACCCGTCCTGCTGGAGGATCACGCATGTCCGCCGTCGAACCGCAGAGCACCAACGACAGCTACTTTATTAATGGCAAGCATATCTCCGGCGCAACCGGCACCCTGTTCGGGCGGGTGGGACAACCCACGACAGACGCCCTGGTCCCGCTGGAACGGCTGGCGACCAGGCTTACCGTCCCAATCGCCAATTACGACGACCTCCACGTCCTGTTCGAAAAGCGCGAAGTCGTCCTGTTCGAAATCCACCGCGGCCTCAAGGTCACCCTCTCGGTTACGGCAGTTATCGCCGAGGTCGTTAAAAAGGACGACGGCGCCGCCGTCCTGCTCGAGTACGATCTGGCCTAACAGTGAGATAGGCAAACGGTCTACTTGCCCCGCTCGCCGCTGAAACGCCGTCACCCCCGCGAACGTGGGGTCAAGAAAGGAACGGTAATACATGCCCGCTAGCCAACCCATTCACCCGATGTTCTCTTCCAATTGACTTCATAAAATTACCAGCGCTGCTCCTTCATCCCCTTCACGTCACCCCGGCGGTGAAGCGTCGACCAGCGGGCACGCGTGTGGTTGTGCCGGGGCAAGGGCGAATAACCCTAAAGCATTTTAAAAAATACGTGAACGCAGCCGATGGCTTCGTGAGTTCGGTGCA
>JAJQBO010000046.1 GCA_021203245.1 Planctomycetaceae bacterium | reverse complement strand
CCGGAATTCACCAGGGCGGTTCAGTACCGTCTACCCGTTTCATTTGTTCACGGAGGTTCTTAAAATGCTTTACGCTTCAGTACGAGACAAAACACCCTACCCCGTTCGGCATGGGAGCGCACGTCACGAGAACATTGTTGAAAACGACAGGGCCGGCATGTAATAAAGCCATATACAAGTCGGGGGGGACTGCCACTGGCAGCCCCCCGAAATCAACCTACCTTATCACCGGTTGAACCGGAATTCGAACTACATGATCGGCTGGCC
This sequence comes from Planctomycetaceae bacterium, assembly GCA_021203245.1. GTDB lineage: Bacteria > Planctomycetota > SZUA-567 > SZUA-567 > SZUA-567 > JAJBSZ01. The sequence goes on along the minus strand of JAJQBO010000046.1, from coordinate 14,030 downwards.
GCACGCATCCGTCGGGACGCGGCGAACAACCTGGCGTTCCTGTTCCTGCATCGCGGTCACGGCGCGCTTCCGGGTCCCGGTGCGGGTCTCCTGAACCGGCTGCATGGTGGTCACGGTGCGGGTCGACGTCTCGCTGACCCAGCGGCGGGTGGTGACTTCGCGGGTCGCCGGGACGGTCCGGGCGACCTGGCGGGTGCGGGTCACAGGCACCTGCACGGCTTCCTGCACGTTGACGGTGTACGGTTCCTGAACGCAGACGCGGCGCTTCACCGGCACGACGACGGCGCGGGTCTCGGTCCGGGCCACGCGGCGCGAGCGGCCGCATTCATCGCAGATGCGATCGTAGACGGTGCGGTTGACGTAGCGGGTCTCGTTCTCACGCACGGTGCGGTTGACGGTGCGCATGCGCGTTTCGGGCCTGGTGACGTACCGGGTTTCATACGCGGTGTAATTCTGCGTTTCGAACACGGTGCGGGTGGTCGGCACGGTGCTGGTTTCGGTGACCCAGCGGCCGGTCGGCACCTGCACTTCCCGCTGGACCGGGACCATGCGGGTGGTCTGGTACTCGTACGGTTCGTCGACATAGGTGGTGACAGGCACCTGAACCTTAACCGTTTCCACGACATCCACGAAGTTGTTGACGGGGGCGCAGTACGCGGCTTCAACCGCAAAAACCGTTCCCGCCGACAGGAAGAGGGCGACAACCGCCGCCAATACCTTCTTCATCTCGATCTCCTATCGAACTGCCATTTTCTGCATAGACACCACTTGGTCTACGCGCTAGCCCCTCTTAGTTAAATGTACAGAAAACGGCAATTCCTCTACGTTGATTTGAAAAGATGACGCTAAAGGCGTTTAGCACCCTATTGCAACGCACTCTAGATCACGATTGTAGGAGGAGAGCGAGTCCATAATCGTCAGCGGGCGGTTTTCTCCTTTTCCGTATCCGCCTCGACCTTCGTCCCGATGACGCGAGGCAGCATAAAGCGGTCGAACAGCGGCACGGTCAGGTTCATGACGAGGAGCGCGAAGGTGAATCCTTCGGGGTAATCGCTGTAAAATCTGAACAACATTGTCACCAGCCCGCAGCCGGCGCCGTAGATCCACTGCGCCAGCGGACCGGAGGGGGAGGTGGAATAATCGGTCGCCATGTAAAACGCGCCAAGGATGGACGCGCCGCCAAGAAGGTGGCCCGCGACCACTCCCCACGATCCGCCGGCAAAGCCCCGGCCGCCGAAAAGGAACGCGACTATCGCGATCGTGCCCAGCATGGCGACGAGGATGCGAAAGCGGATAACCCTGCGGCACAGCAGATACGCCGCGCCCAGGAGCAGGAGGAGCGCGCTGGTCTCCCCTATCTTGCCGCCGGTGGTGCCGAGAAAGGTGGCAAGGAGCTGGCCGCCGTCCAGGTCCATGCCGTTTTTGATGAGTTCCAGCGGCGTCGCGCCGGTCACGACGTCGGCGGTCACCTGGTACGGCACTTCGGCCCTGGGCCAGATATTCCGGGTCATCTGGGCGACAAAGACGATGCGGAGCACGCCGCGGCCGAAGATGGCCGGGTTGAACAGGTTTTTCCCGATGCCGCCGAAGCACTCCTTGGCGACGATAATGGCCAGGACCGCCCCGGCGGCGGCAAACCACAGGGGCGCGGTGCCGGGCAGGCTCATGGCCAGGAGCAGGCCGGTGACGAGCGGGCTGTAGTCGAAGCGGTACGGCTCCTCCCTTGCCCGCTGCCACAGCCAGTCGCACAGCATGCTCATGGCGACGGCCACAAGATAATACGGAATCACCCGCGTCCCGAAGATATATATCGACCCGGCAATCGCCGGCAGCAGCGCCAGCACCACGTCCCACATAATCGAGGCATCGCTCTGCTTGTTCCGAAGGTGCGGCGACGCGGCGACGGGCAGCCGCACCCGGGGCGTGTCGTCCACCACCGTCTTGTCGTTATTTTCCGTCATCGCCTGACTCCTTCATCTTTTTGACCGTGGAAGAGGCGGCCGTGATGTTGCGGGCCAGGGGAATGCGCGAGGGGCAGATGTAGGTGCAGCAGCCGCAGTTGATGCAACTCGTCGCCTTCAGGCGTCTGCAGGCCGCCATATCGTCGCGCCGCTGCGCCCGGTCGAGAAGTTGCGGCATGAGCCGCATCGGGCACACCTCCGAACACCGGTCGCAGCGGATACAGGGGTGTTCCGGCAGGGTGGCGCGATCCCGTTCGGGCGCGACGACGATCACGCTGTTCGCCCCCTTGTGGAGCGGCACGTCCAGCCGGGCGAGCGCCTTGCCCATCATCGGACCGCCCATGATGACCTTGCCGTAGGCGGACGATGCGCCGCCGCAGAACTCCAGGACCTCTTCGGCGAGCGACCCAATCGGCACCCGGAGGACGGCCGGCCGCACGACGTCGCCGCACACGGTGCAGAGCCGGTGGGTCAGGGCCTTGCCGGCATCGACCGCGTCGGCGATTGCCGTGGCGGTGCCGACGTTGAAGACGACGACGCCGATATCGGACGGAAGGCAACCTTCCGGCACTTCGCGGCCGGTGACGTAGAGGATGAGCTGTTTTTCACCGCCCATGGGATAATGGTGCGGCAGGCGGATGACGCTCACGTCCGGCGTCGCGCCGACCGCTTTCGTGAGCGTTTCTATGGCCGCGGATTTGTCCTCCTCGATGCAGAAGGCGACCTGGCGCGCGCCCGTGGCCTGGCGGATGAGGGCCGCGCCCCGGATGACCCGCTCGGTCGCCGTCACCATAAGGACCGAATCGGATTCGACCAGCGGTTCGCATTTCGCCCCGTTCAGGAGGCACCAGTCGATGCTGCCCCGCTCGACCTTCAGCTTGATGCCGCTGGGGAACATCGCGCCGCCCATGCCGATGACGCCGGCCTTTTTGACCATGTCGATGATGCGTTCCGACGGCGCGCCCTCGCCGTCGTCCTGCCGCTCGATCGGGTCTGCCGTGGTGTTTTTATAATCGTTGCGGATCCATACGCAGGTCTTTTTCTCGCCGCCGGCGGTGGGCGTGTCGCCGATGCGTTCCACCGTGCCGGAGACGCTGGCGTGGGCGCGGGCGGCGGATTTTTCCGTCGCCTCGCCGATCAGTTGCCCCAGCCTGACCTCCTGCCCCACCTCCACCACCGCCTCGGCCGGTTTGCCCGACCCCTGCGCCAGCGGCACCGCCACCTGCCTGGGGACAAATTCCAGCACCAGCCCCGCCTGATCCAGGCGTCGCCACGGGACATCGATGTCGATGCCGCCTATCACAATCTTCTTACCCAAGTAAGCGCTCCCCCGCCGTCTGTGAAACGGCTCGACATGGCCCATGCCGACAGTGCGTCGACACCCCCGCCAATTGCCCCGCCGCGATTATATACACGCAAAGTGTTAATTTCAAGAACAGGGATAATTTTTTCACGTATGATGTGAAAATGATCGGGATTTGCGAGCGGACGGTCCTTGGCCGGGGTGTTTATGGGTTGACAAAGTCTGGCATGTTCACAACAATGGAGATGCGCGTTTTCCAGAACAGCGGATTCCCCCGGAATTACCGCCTTCACGATGCGCGCCCTGCCCGCGGAGCGGACGGAGATGAGCAGCGAAAGTGCTTTATTGGGCACTTTCGGGAAAGGGAGCAATGATGGCAGTGCGGATAACGATTCTCGAGCCCAACCGCCCGGAGCGCGTTCTCGTTTATACTACCGTGGTGGATATAATTCTGGGCCGCGCCAGCACCTGCGATGTCCGCATCGAAAACGATCCCATGATCAGCCGCCTTCACGCCGGTTTGCACATCGACCCGCCGCACGTCGGCATCCGCGACCTTGGTTCACGTAACGGCATTGTCATCAACGGAATACGTTTTGACGGCGTCGTCAACCAGCGCCTTATCAAACACCGCACCCTGCGTAACGGCGACACGGTTGTCCTCGGCCGGACGTCGGTCCAGATCGCTATCGGCGACGACGACGAGCTTGTGCCGCCGGCTTCTCGGTCCGCCCTGCACGAGACACCGTCGCCCCAGGGTTCAAGCGACTCCACCTGGATTGGCGGCCCCACGCCCGAAGACGCCACCGACACCGCCCCGTTTGTCCCGACGGCGAGCTAGGACGGAAAAATGAACAATGAACAATGAACAATTATCTTCGGGTATGAACCCGTCATCCCAAGGTAATTGTTAATTATTCATTATTCATTGTTCATTATTATTTCGCCGTTCCGGCGGCGATCAAACTTGCGTCCCACACGCCCGAAAACGGCGGCGAATAGCAGAGATCGAGGAAGGCGAATTCCTGCGCCGTCATCCCGGCCGCTATGGCGATGGCAAAATAGTTCGCGCGCGGCACCACTACGCCCATGCCCACCGTCTGCGCCCCGAAGAGGCGGCCCGTCTTGGCGCAGTAGACCAGTTTGATCAGCAATTTTTCGCTGCCGTAATACGAGGCAAAGCTGTTGGCGGTGACGGTCGTCGTCTTGTAATCGAGGTTGAGGCGCTGGGCGTCTCCCTCCGACAGGCCGACCTTGGCGACGTCCAGATCGAACAGGCGGATGGCGCTGCTGCCGATAAGCTTGAACGGCCGGGGCGGCAACCCGGCGATCTGCTCCGCGATGATGCGGCCCTGCTTGTTCGCGTTGGTGCCGAGCGGCGCGTAGAGGAGTTCCCGGGTGATGAACGATTTCATGATGCTGCAATCGCCGGCGGCGTAGACGTCGGGCGCGCTGGTACGCATGCGGTCGTCCACGATAATCGCGCCGTTCAGCGCCTTGTCGACGTCGATAAACTCCGCGTTCGGCACGATGCCGACGCAGTTGACGACCATATCCGCCGCCACCTGGTCCGTTTTGCCTCCCGTCTCCACAGTCGCCGAGGCGATGCGCCCGTCCTTCAGGCCCAGTTCCGTCACCTTCGCGTCGGTCCGCACCTCCACCCCGCCCTTGACCAGTTCCTCCGTCATCTTGTCGGTGATTTCGGGGTCCAGCGCCGTAAGGACCCGCGTGGCGAACTCCACCAGCAGAACCTTCTTCCCCTGCCGGACCAGTGCCTCCGCCATTTCCAAACCGATAAAGCCCGCCCCCACGACGACCACGCGGCGGATTTCCTCCCGTTGCGCCGACTGGCGTATCGAGACGGCGTCGTCGACGGTGCGGACTTCAAAGAGGTTTTCCGCATTCTGGGTAAAGGGCGGGATACGCCGGACCCGCGCCCCCGAGGCGACGATGAGGGTTTCGTACGGCAGATCAAAGGCGCCGTCGGTGTCGACATTTTTCCCGCGCACCACCTTGGTGGCGAGGTCGACCGACGTCACCCTGTGCCGCAGCCGCACCTCGATATCGCGTTCGCCGAACTGCTCCGCCGTTCGCTCGATCAGGTTGTCGGCGTCGTCGATATGGCCTGAGACATAATACGGCAGGCCGCACCCGGCGTAGGAGACGACGTCCGATTTTTCCAGGGCGGTTATCGACACCCCGTCCGGCATGAGCCGCCGCAGCTTCGCCGCCGCGCTCACACCTGCCGCGTTTCCACCGATGACCACAACCTTATGCATATCTCTCTCCTCTTGCGGATTCAGACAAACGCCTCAACTTCCTCTACCGCCACCCGGCGTGCGGGCCTCCACCAGCGCGATAAGCGGGCGGTTCGGCCGGGGTGACGGTAGGGGGAGGCAGATGAGTCTCTATTCATTCATCGACGCCGCGCCGTCGTCGGCGATATGGATCAGCTCCCGGTTATTGTACGACGCCGCGTCGAGAAGACCCAGCCGCTTGTCGACGATGAGCGCGTTCACCATCGCCCCGGTGACGTTCAGGCACGAGCGGCCCATATCGATAATCGGGTCGATGGCGAGGATGGGGCTTATGAGCGGGAACGACGCGGCCATGCCCGTCCCCGACAACGCCACCGACGCCGCCATGGTCGCCGTCCCCGGGATGCCGGCGATACCCAATGAGCCGATGGAAATGACGATCAGGCTCATAATAAGGAACGTCAGGTCGATGGGCGTGCCGCTGACCCGGGCGACAAAGATGACGAGCAGGGCCGGAAACACGCCGGCACAGCCCTGCATCCCGGCGGTGGAATTGAACGACGCGACAAAGTTGGCCGTCCCCTCCGACACCCCCATCTTGCGAACCAGGGTGGCGATGGTGACCGGCAGCGTACCCACGCTTGAGCGCGAGGTAAAGGCGAGGATCATCGGGTCGAGCGCCTTGCGGACAAACATGATTGGCCCGATGCCGTGCAGAATGAGGGCAAGCATCTGCACCGCGAACATGATGATAAGACCCAGGTACAGGGCGATAATAAAGACGATGACCTCCAGCACGCCGCGCAGGCCCCGCTGGGCGATGGTGTTCGCCAGCATGGCGATAACCGCGTACGGCATCAGCTTGATAATGTACATGGCGACCGAGGTGATGATTTTCAGCAGCGCGGCGATAAGGTCGCCAAACGGCTTGACCACCTCCGGATAGCGCTTGCCCATGCGCATCGCGGCAGCGCCGAAAAAGGCGGAAAAGATGACGAGGCCGATGATGTTCGTGTTCAGCATCGCCGCCACCGGATTCGCCGGCAGCAGGGCCTGCAGGGTGTCGGCGATGGGGTGGACCTCCTTGATTTGCGACTGCCCCGGCGCGACCGCGCCGAAGCCGGAACCGAGGTGGAAGAGGAGGCCGAGGCCCAGCCCGATCAGCACGGAAATAACCACCATAATCATGGTGACGGCGAGGGTGTTTGTCGTCAGGCTGCGCAGGTTCGCGCCCTTCATATTGATGATGACGCTGACGATGGACACCATGATCAACGGAATCACCAGCATGCGAATGAGGTCGATGAATCCGTTCCCGACCAGCCCGTACCACTTGGTCGTCTCGGCGATGAAGCGGACCGCCATCGGGTCTTCGGGAAATCCGGCCGCGATCTGTATGGCCAGCCCGAGGACGAGCCCCAGCCCGGTGGCGACGAGGACGCGGGTGGCGAAGCCGACCTTCCGCTTCTGGAGCATGTAGACAAAGAGGATCAGCGCCGCCAGAACGGCGAGGAAGACGAGCGTCATCCCCTGGCTCACCATAAGGAAATCTTGCAGAAATACCGACGTCATAGTCCACCGCCCTCCAGCAACCCTTCCGGCCGGCCGGCCGCCCCTGGTTCCATGATGGTGAGCGGCGGGGTCGATGTCAATTATTTTTAACGTTTATTATTACCTCCGGTTAATTTTCTGCGACTTTTCGGCGGAAAACTTCCGGGGGGCGACTATATACTATTGAGCGGTCGCGAGACTGTTTACGAGGGTGACATGGGGGAGGAATCATACAGCGTTTTCACAAACCATTAAGAGCGCATTAGTTGGAGAACTACTATGATTACCGGTATGGGTTTGTTGTACATGCTGCTGGTGGGCCTGGTCATCGGCTTCATCGCCTCTGCCATCATGGGCGACGGCGGTTTCGGGCTGCTCTGGTCCATTGTTCTCGGTATTGTCGGCAGTCTGGTTGGCGGGTTTGTGGTCGGTCTTTTCGGCTTTACCGCCTACGGGTTGCTCGGGCAGATAATAGTCGGCGTCATTGGCGCGTGCCTGGTGCTGTTTATCGCCGGCATGATTCGCGGCAGGCGAACCATTTAGCAAGGCCTTCCGCGTTCGAATTTGCCAAACCAAACACAAACGCTCAGGCAAATAACCTCACCTCCCGGTCAGCCGGGAGGTTTTTTTGGTGAAAATACCGTAATTATTCGGAAAAAACTTGCATAATCCCCATTGTCGTGTATTGTGAATTCAAACATATTCGAACATATGGGGATCCTATGCCTGAATTGGCCGAACCGCGTCAACAAGCCATCCTCGAGCTGATCAACACCGGCGGCCACGCCGTCGTATCATCGCTTGCCAAACAATTCGACGTGTCGGAAATGACTATCCGCCGCGATCTCAATTCTTTGGAAGAGCAGGGTTTGGCGGTACGGGTACACGGCGGAGCCTTGGCGGCCGAGAAGTCCCGCTTCTCCATCCGCCTGTCGGCGAACGCCCGCGACAAAGCGAGGGCGGTCGCCAAGGTCGCCCCCAACCTGCCGCACCAGGGCTGCATCTACTTCGACGGCTCCACCACCGTTCTCAATCTCGTCAAGATGCTGAAAAACCGGCCCCGCCTCCAGGTCGCCACCAACAATGTCGAAACATTCAACACCATAGCGGCCCTGAACGGCCCTGCCCCTATCCTGCTGGGCGGCACCCTGGACATCCGCACCGACAACCTGATCGGCCCCCTCGCCCTGCGGTCAATCGAGACCTTGGCGTTCGAGCAGGCCTATTTTTCCGCCTGGGGGCTTGATGCCGAACTCGGCCTCAACGAGGCGACGATGGAGGACGCCCTCGTCAAGGACCAGGTCGCCCGCCGCACCCAGTCGGTCTATGTCGCCCTCGACCATTCGAAATTGGGCGTCGTCGCAGGCGGCACCTGGTCGCACGGCCCGGCCAAGACGGTCCTCGCCACCGACCTCGACCCGGGCGACAAGCGCCTGGCCCCTTTTCACAAAATATTCAAGGACATTCTATAACCCAACTGGAGAACTATCTATGGCGACATCAGTGCAAATGCCGAAACAGGGCAACACCGTGGAGGAATGCCTCCTGGTCGAGTGGCGGGTCAAGCCGGGCGATTCGGTCAAGACAGGCGAAATCCTCTGTTCCATCGAGACGGACAAGGCGTCGTTCGACGTCGAATCCACCGCCGACGGCGTGGTGCTGAAGCTGCTCGCCAACGCGGGCGACCTCGTCCCGGTTCTGACCGACATCGCGGTCATCGGCGAGGCGGGCGAAAGCGTCGCCGACGCCGCGCCCGAAGCCGCCCAGGCCAAGCCGGACGCCCCGGCTCCGAAGGCCGAAGCCCCGGCTCCAGCCGCCGCGCCCGCGCCTGCCGCCGCCCCGGCTCCGGCCGCGTCGGTCCAGCCGGGCGAATTCAAGGCAGTCTCGCCCCGCGCCCGCAAGCTGGCGGAAAAATTCGGCGTCGACGCAGCCGCCATCTTCGGTTCCGGCCCCGAGGGCCGCGTCACCTCGAAGGACGTCCAGGCGGCGGTCGATTCGGGGAGCGCCGTCAAGGCCAGCCCCCTCGCCAAGGCGGTCATGCAGGCCGAAGGCACGGTCCCGGTCGGCGCGTCCGGCATCGGCGGCCGCGCCCTCGCCCGCGACCTGGGCGCGGCGAGCCGCCGCGCCGCCGCGACCCAGGAACCGATTGCCCAACCGGAGGTCGTCCCCTACAAGGGCATCCGCAAGCTGATCGGCGACCGCATGCTGCAGTCCCTTGCCGAGCACGCGCAACTGACCCACAACACCTCGGCCGACGCCACCGGCCTGATAGCGCTCCGCAAAATCTACAAGGAAAACGCCGAAGCCGTCGGCCTGCCGAAGATCAGCATCAACGACCTCATCTGCTGGGTCGTCTGCCAGACGCTGCCGTCATTCCCCGACCTGAACGCCACCCTCGACAAGGCTGCCGGCACCATCACCCGCAACCGCGAAGCCAACCTCGCCTTCGCCGTCGACACCCCGCGCGGCCTGGTGGTTCCGGTTGTCGCCGGCGCGAACCGGATGGGCCTGGCCGAGCTGTCCCGCACCATGGTCTCCCACGCCGAAGCCTGCCGGAAGGGGAACATCAACCCCGACCTCCTCGCCGGCGGCACCTTCACGATTTCGAACCTCGGCTCGTTCGGCATCGAGTCCTTTACCCCCATCATCAACGGCAACCAGGTCGCCATCCTGGGCGTCTGCGCCATCACCAACGTCCCGGCCCCGACAAAGGACGGCGGCTTCGAGTTCAAGCCCCGCCTCGGCCTGTCCCTGACCTACGACCACCAGGCGGTGGACGGCGCGCCCGCGAGCCGCTTCCTGCAGGCTGTCGCCAAGGGCATCGAAAACGTCCAGACCACCCTCGCCCTCTACGGCGCTTTCTAAGGAGCCAGCACCATGTACGATTTGATTATCCTTGGGGCCGGACCCGCCGGCTATGTCGCCGCCGAGCACGCCGGGGCGATGGGCAAAAAGACGCTCCTTATCGAGAAGGACAAGCTGGGCGGCGTCTGCCTGAACCGGGGCTGCATCCCGACAAAGGCGTTCCTGAATTCGGCCAAGCTGTACAGCCACGCCCTCCACTCCGCCTTCTTCGGGGTCGAGGTCCCGGGCGCGACCTTCAAGTACGATGTCATGAAAAAGCGCACCGAAGGCGTGCAGGACACGCTCCGGAGCGGCATCGCCGGCATGATGAAACGGGGCAAGGTCGAGGTGGTGCAGGGTGACGGCGTCATCGTCGCGAAGAACAAAGTCCGCGTCGGCGATACCGAATACGAAGCCGCGAATCTTCTCCTCTGCACCGGCTCCCGTCCCGCCGTGCCGCCCATCCCCGGCCTCTCGGGCAACCCGCGCGTCGTCGACTCCACCGGCATGCTGAATGCCGAGTCGTTGTCCGAAAGCGTCGTCGTGATTGGCGGCGGTGTTATCGGCGTCGAGTTCGCCTTCTTCCACGCCCTCCTCGGCAAAAAGGTGACGGTGGTTGAAATGCTCACCCAACTCTGCGGTCCGGTCGACAAGGAGGTCGCCATCACCCTGCACCGCAAGCTGGAAAAGCTGGGCGCGGCCGTCTTCACCAGCGCCACCGTGACCAAGGTCGACGGCGGCGCCGTCTTCTTCACCGACAAAACCGGGGCCGAACAGAAGGTCGAGGCCGAGCGCATCCTCGTCTCCACCGGCCGCGCCGCCAATGTGGAAAACATCGGCCTCGAAAACCTGACGATCGATTGGGACAAGCGCGGCATCAAGGTCAACGAGCGCGCCGAAACGAGCCTGCCCGGCGTCTACGCCGCCGGCGACGTCACCGGCCGCATCCAGCTCGCCCATTTCGCCTCCCGCCAGGCGATTGTCGCCCTGAACAACATGTTCGGCCGCCCTGACATCTGCCGCGAAACCGCCATCCCCGCCGTCATCTATACAGACCCGGAGGCGGCCGGCGTCGGCATGACCGAGGACGGCGCGAAGGCGAAGGGCTTGACCGTCCGCTCCGTCAAGATGCCCCTCGGCGCGAGCGGCCGCTTCCTTGCCGAAACGGAAGGCGAGCGCGGTTTCGTCAAGGCGGTCCTGGGCGAACGCGGCGAACTCCTCGGCATGCACGTCGTCGGCCCCTACGCCGGCGAAATGATCGGCGCGGCCTGCGTCATGATCGAAAACGAAATGCGCGCCCGGGACATCCAGGAAGTCGTCTTCCCCCACCCGACTGTGGCGGAGATTATGAAGGAAGTGATGTTCTTATAATTCACAATTCATAATTCACAATGCACAATGAAAACCGCGATCTTTCGTGCATTGTCCAATTACTGAATTGTGGTGAATAATTGTGAATTATGCATTGTGAATTGTGAATTTATTCGATTTTCAACTCTACATAGAAGGAAACTACAATGGTCAAGAGTATCACGCTTTCCCCCGACGCCATCCGGGCCAAGGGCGTCCTGAAGTTCCAGGACATCATGCTGAACCAGTATGACACGCCGATGAAAAAGGCGGCGAAGAACTTCCCGAAGGAAGACCTCATCCGCATGCACCGGGACATGGCCATCCTGCGCGAGTTCGAAACGATGATCGACAGGATAAAGAAGGAAGGCAAGTACGAAGGCATCGAATACAACCATCGCGGCCCGGCCCACCTGTCCATCGGCCAGGAGTCCCTCGCCGTCGGCCAGGCGTACACGCTCACGACAGACGACTATTCCTTCGGCTCGCACCGCGCCCACTCGGAAATCCTCGCGCGCGGCCTCAGGTCCATCCGCCAGCTTGACGAAGCCAAACTGATGGACGTGATGAAAAACTACTTCGGCGGCCAGACCCTCGCCCGAGTCGAAAAGGACGCCACGGGCGATGTCCGCGACCTCGCCGACGACTTCTTCGTCTACGGCACGCTGGCGGAAATCTTTGCCCGCGAAACCGGCTGGCACAAGGGCCTGGGCGGCTCGATGCACGCCTTCTTCCCGCCCTTCGGCGTCTACCCGAACAACGCCATCGTCGGCGGCTCCGGCGACATCTCGGTCGGCGCGGCCCTCTACAAGCGGGTCAACAAGAAGCCCGGCCTGGTCATCGCGAATATCGGCGACGCCTCCCTGGGCTGCGGCCCGGTCTGGGAAGGCCTCTGCTTCGGCACGATGGAGCAGTACCGTTCGCTCTGGCCCGAAGGCCACAACGGCGGTTTGCCGCTCATTTTCAACTTCGTCAACAACCTCTACGGCATGGGCGGCCAGCCTTGCGGCGAGACGATGGGCCTGCAGGTGCTGGCGCGACTCGGCGCGGGCGTGAACCCCGAGCAGATGCACGCCGAACGGGTCGACGGCCTGCGCCCCCTCGCCGTCGTCGACGCCTATACCCGCAAGCGGCAGATCCTCGAGGAAGGGCGCGGTCCGGTCCTTCTCGACACCCTGACCTACCGCTTCTCCGGCCACTCCCCGTCCGACGCCATGAGCTACCGCACCAAAGAGGAACTCGACGCCTGGATGGAACAGGACGCGATTCCCGCCTTCGCGAAGGAACTCGTCGACGCCGGCGTCTGCAAGCAATCGGACATCGACGAAAACCTCGCCAAGGCGAAGGAAATGGTCCTGAAGGCGTTCAAAAAGGCGATCGACCCGCAGGTCAGCCCCTACCTGGATCCGTTCCACACCGACTGCATCGAAAAGGTGATGTTCTCGAACAAGACGGAGCTGAAGCTGGACGACCGCGAACCGGAAGTCCTCATGCCCCTGGCCGACAACCCGCAGTTGAAGCGCCTCGCCGGCAAGAGCCGTTTCGGCCTGGACGAGAACGGCAAGAAGATTTCCGGCATGAAGACAATCGTCTACAAGGAAGCGATTTTCGAAGCGATTATCGACCGCTTCTACGAAGACCCCACCCTCGCCGCCTGGGGCGAGGAGAACCGCGACTGGGGCGGCGCGTTCGCGGTCTATCGCGGCCTGACCGAGGCCATCCCCTACCACCGCCTCTTCAACAGCCCGATTTCCGAGGGCGCGATTGTCGGCGCGGGCGTCGGCTATGCGCTGGCGGGCGGCAGGGCGATCGTCGAAATCATGTACTGCGACTTCATCGGCCGCTGCGGCGACGAAGTGTTCAACCAGATGGCGAAGTGGCAGTCGATGTCGGCGGGCGTGCTGCAGATGCCGCTCGTCCTCCGTATCTCGGTCGGCGCGAAATACGGCGCGCAGCACTCGCAGGACTGGTCGGCGATGTTCGCCCACGTCCCCGGGCTGAAGGTCGTCTTCCCCGCCACCCCGTATGACGCCAAGGGCATGATGTACACGGCCCTCAAGGGCACCGACCCGGTCGTCTTCCTGGAGTCGCAGCGCATCTACGACCAGCCCGAGATATTTGTCAAGGAAGGCGTCCCGACCGGCCGTTACGAAGTGCCGTTCGGCGAACCGGCCCTCCGGAAATCCGGCAAGGACCTCACCATCGCCACCCTGGGCGCGACCCTCTACCGCGCCATGGACGCGGCGAAGGTGCTTGAGGAAAAGTACGGCCTGTCGGTCGAAGTGTGGGATCTCCGTTCCCTGAATCCGCTCAATTACGAGCCGATTGTCGAAAGCGTCAAGAAAACGGGCAATCTGCTCCTCGCCTCCGACGCCTGCGAACGCGGCTCGTACATGCACGACGTCGCCTCGACCGTCACCGGCCTGGCGTTCGATTACCTCGACGCGCCGGTCGCGGTGGTGGGTTCCCGGAACTGGATCACCCCGGCGGCGGAGCAGGAAGAAGCGTTCTTCCCGCAGGACTTCTGGCTCGTGGACGCTGTCCACCAACGCATCCGTCCCCTGCCCGGCCACCAGCCGCGCCTGAACTTCTCGAACGGCGAAATCGCCCGCATCAACAAGCACGGCGTGTGAGGCTGCGCGGGCCGTTTTGATTCTCCTGTACCGTGGCTATATAGCCGGAACGAAGGCCATCCCCCGTGGGATGGCCTCTCATGTTTGGCCCTTCACTAGATAATTGACCGAGTCCAGCATTTTTTGCTGG
>JAJQBO010000166.1 GCA_021203245.1 Planctomycetaceae bacterium | reverse complement strand
TAGAGCTTTATCTAACCAGCCAACATTGTTCGACTTATAATGGGACAGTAGTGGTGATTTACAATGAATTACAGGAACAATAGTCCGTTGTCTCATTGGTCCATAATTATGAAGTGTGAATTCGATTTTTTCCAGCCTTATTCACCCCGCAATAACCCGTCGCGTCCAGTCGAGTAGCAGCGTAAACGCATCCGCCTGCGTCTTCCCCTCCGCCCACGCGGCATAGTCGATACTCGCCGCCATGATATCCGCTTCGTCGCCGGAGACGTTCCGCAGCAGTTCCGCCTTCGTCTGGTAATAGATCCCGCTCCGGCGATATTCCACCGCCAGCATGACGAAGAACGCGCCCTTGAACAGCGCCGTCAGCACCTCCCCGCGCGCCGCTTCGCCCTGGTCGCCGTACAAATAACCGTGCGCCGCCATATGGTACAACCCCGACGCGCCCACCCGGGCGGCCTCGCGGACGTCTGCGTCGGTCAAGGGCGGCAGCAGCGATTCCAGATTGCCGCAATAATCGACCGTATCCTTCCGGAGCGTAAACAGCTCGTGCCCAGGCCATCGGGCCAGCGTCGTGACGTCCGAAATAAAGCCGCAGGCGTCGCCGCCGCCCGGCACCCCGTGCACGACGCCGCGATAGCGGTCCAAATCGTCCAGCCCGAGCGCGTCAAGGATGACGACCAGATCGATATCGCTCCCTTCCTTCGCCTCGCCCCGGCGATAACTTCCCTGCAAGCCGACATACACCAGCCGCTCGCCGAATTCGGCCCGCATTTTGCCGATCGCGTCCGTCGTCCATCCCTTGATGTCGGCAATCATTCGTCGTCCTCGTCGTCGTCCGGTATCGGCGGCAGGCCGGGCCCGTCCAAACGGCGCGCCATCATCACCGATGTCCGCACGTCGCCGAAGCCGAGCGCTTTCGCGAATTCTACGCCGCCGTCGGCGGCAAGCGCCAGTGACGTCTCCACCCGGACGTGGTCGGAGCCGCGCCGCTCCAGTTCGGCCAGCGCGAGTTCGGCCAGCTTGCGGCCGACGCCGCGACGCCGCCATTCCGGCTTGACCGCGACATAATGCAACTCGTTCACGTACGGATTGACGCAGGCCGCGCCGATGAGTTCCCCTTCCACCCGCGCGACATAGCAGCAGTCCATCAGCTCAATCGTGCTGAAGTAGAAATCGTCCGCCGCCATCAATTCGTCTTCGAGGCTCGACACCGGCAGGCCAGCCCGCGCCGCCGCCATGTTTTCCGGACGTAGCGTCGGCCCGTAGACTGCCATCAACAACGGCCCCACATTGCCCTGGTCGGCCAACTCGGCCCGCCCGATCTCAATCACCGGCTCCACCATCGCCGTCTCCTCATGAAAAAGGGCGTCCCACGCGGGACGCCCCTGGAAATAACCGCCGCATCCCCCGGACTACACTTCCTTCGGGTTGACAAACGGCATCATCTTGCGCAGCTTGCGGCCGATGACCTCGATGGGGTGCTCGTGGTCGCGTTCGCGCATCTTTTTCAGGACAGGCGTGTTGACCAGGCATTCGGTCAGCCATTCGCGCGCGAACGAGCCGTTCTGGATCTCGGCCATGATCTCGTGCATCGCCTCGCGGCTGGCGTCGTTGACGACGCGGGGCCCGCGCGTGTGGCCGCCGTATTCGGCCGTGTCGGACACGGAGTAGTTCATGTAGCTGATGCCGCCCTGGTAGAACAGATCGACGATAAGCTTCATCTCGTGCAGCACTTCGAAGTACGCCACTTCGGGCTGGTAGCCGTTCTCGACCATCACCTCGAAGCCGCTGCGGATGAGTTCGGCCACGCCGCCGCAGAGGACGGCCTGTTCGCCGAAGAGATCCGTTTCGGTCTCTTCCTTGAAGGTGGTCTCGATGATGCCCGCGCGCGCGCCGCCGATGCCCAGGCCGTAGGCGAGGCCGATCTTCTTGGCATTGCCGCTGTAGTCCTGGTCGATGGCGATTAGGCAGGCGACGCCCGCGCCCTTTTCGTATTCGGAGCGGACCAGGTGGCCGGGACCCTTCGGGGCGATCATCACCACGTCGATGTTGTCGGGCGGGACAATCTGGTTGAAATGGATGTTGAAGCCGTGCGAGAACATCAGCACATTGCCTTCGGCCAGGTTGGGCAGAATGTCCGACTTGAACACGGACGACTGGGTCTGGTCGGGAAGAAGCATCATAATGACATCGGCCTTGGCGGCGGCTTCGGCGGCCGAGTGTACGGTAAAGCCGTGTTCTTCGGCCAGGCGCGCGTTGGCGGAGCCGGGACGGTTGGCTACAATAACGGTGAAGCCGGAGTCGCGGAGGTTCTGGGCGTGGGCGTGACCCTGGGACCCGTAGCCGATGATGGCTATGGTCTTGCCCTCGAGGACGGTTCTGTCGACGTCCTTCTCGTAGTAAATCGTTGCCATGGGATATGCTCCTAAAAAGGCACTGTGGTCGTCCGCCGTTGCGGCGGGCGTATATACGCGACGCGTCAAAGTAAGCTGGATCAGAAAAGTATAGTTGCCGGGCTGCCTAGGTCAAGGACGTTATCCGGGGCATGTCGTGCCCGGTCCACAGGCGGAACTGCTCCGCCGCCTGGCGCAGGAACATCTCCACCCCGTCCACCGTCATCGCGCCCGCCTCCATGGCCTCCCGGAGAAAGCGCGTCTGCTGCGGGTTATGGACCGCGTCGAAGGCAAGCATGCCCTCGTGCCAGCCGGACGCGGGAAACGGCGATGCGTCGATGTTTGGATACATTCCGACCGGCGTGGTGTTCGCCACCACCTTCCAGTTGCCGTGGTGCGCCTCTTCCAATTCCTCGACATCCCAATCCATCCGGCTGGCGATGCGCCACGCCTTCTTGGTGTTGCGGGCGGCGAGGGTGACCTTGCAGCCAAGCAGGGTCAGGGCAAACCCGACGGCGCGGGTGGTGCCGCCCGCGCCAATGACCAGCGCCGGGGCATTGGTGAGGTTGATGCTCTGGGCGTCGGTCAGCGACTTGATCGGTTCGAACACGCCGTGAAGGTCGGTGTTGTCCGCCCGCCAGCCGCCTTCCGTCAGAGTGAGGGTGTTGGCCGCGCCAATCCGTTCGGCCGATTCGGAGCGAATCGTCGCCCAGGTCAGTGCCGCCGGCTTGTGGGGAATGGTGACGGACAAGCCGTTCAGGTTGATCGCGTCCGGCATATAGGCCAGAAATTCCTCCGCCGAGCCGGCGCGGAAGGGGATGTAGACGGCGTCCAGATTCAGCCGGGCAAAGGCGGCGTTGTGGAGTCGATAGCCCCGGCTCTGGGCGACGGGATCGCCCAACAGGCCGTAGACGGGCGTGTCGAGACTGATGTCGTTGACGCGGAAGACTCTGGCGAGATCCCGAGCCGTCGGCTGACCGGGGGTGGTTTCGTAACCGGGGGCGATGCAGGCATAGGTCATCCGCGACCCGTACGCCTGCCCCAACACCCGGGTGACCAGCCCCTCGTCGCCCATGGCCAGGCCGATGCAGGGCTTTGTCGCGGTCTGGATAGCCCCCAGCGCCCTGACCGAGTCCAGCGGGCGGCGGCAGGTGACGCAGAATTTGACCCAATCCGCCGGCAGGCCGGCCAATTCCTTGATGCGGCGGATAAGGTTGTCGGGCGTGCCGTGGTAATCGTACAATGACGCGATAAGGGTGGCCTTGCCGACCTTGCCGCTCAGGTGGACGATGTCGGCCGCTTCACCCTCGATATAGGCGGCGCCGGCGGCGGCGGCCCGCAGCAGAATGGCGCGTCTCGCCTCGTCGTCGCCGGGAAAAGATCCGCCCTCGCGTCGGGACCGGCACACAGCGACGACGGGGCGGCGCGAGGACTTGACAAGTTGCTCAACTGCAAAGGGTTCCTGTATGGTGTCGAGGAGGAGCTCGTGGGCGTCCGCCGGTTCCGATCCGGCTTTCTCAAGATTGCGGAGAAAGTTGTGAACAGAATCGGCGGAAACGGATATGCAGATCATTTTCACCTTCCTCTTGGCAAGTATGGGGAAAATCATTATACTTTTTTCGTTCACGCTGTCGACACGTTGTCAAACGCACGGGCCCGGTGGACCAAGGGGCCGGAAGAGGAATTGGAACGGCAATGGCCCACAAACTCCTTCGACAGGTCTCCCCCGCTCTCCTCGCGGTCTGCGCCGTTTGCCTCGGCCTTGTGGCCGGTTGCAGCATGCCGGGCGACGCCATGGCAACCCGCGACAGCGACGTCCGCGGCGTCTCCGTCCGGCCGGAACGGGCCGAGCGCGACGCTGCCGAAGCCTACCGCCTCGTCAACGAAGAACGCGCCCGCCGCGGCATGCAGACCCTGCGCCGCCGCGCCGATCTGGACGCCGTCGCCTATACCCATGCGCGCGACCTCATGCGCATGAACCGCCTCGATCACACCAGTTCCGACGGCCGCCGGCTCGAACACCGCCTTGCCAAGCTCGACTGGGAATGGGCGGGCGAAAACCTCGCCAGGAACAAGGGGTACGCCTCACCCGCCGCCGAGGCGGTCCAGGGCTGGATAGCGTCGCCCAGGCACTACGAAAACATGTTCCGGCCCGACTACAGCCAGACCGGCATGGCCGCCCTCTACGATCCCCACAGCGGTTTTACCTATTTCGTCCAGATCTTCATCATCCCGGCCACATAGCGGCCGCGTTGGATGCATATATGCCCCAAACCACCTTCGCCATTGACTTTACCCACGAAAGCATGACGGCGGCGTTTGTTTCCGACGACGGCGTCCCCGAAGGGACCGCCGGTTTCGACCTGATCGACTTCCTTGCCGGCGACAGCGGCGGCCTGGACAAATTCGTCGCCCTCCTGATCGCCAAGTCGCGGACCGCCAAAGACGGCATCAAGACCGTCGTCCTCTCCATGCCCTGCGACCTCGACGCCAGCCGCAGCCGGGTCGTCAATTTTCCCCAGGCCTCGTGGCTGAACGACCAGCCGCTGCCGGAACTTCTCGCGTCGGCCCTCAATGTGCCGGTGGTGATGGAACGGCGCGCCATCATCAACCTCTGCTACGACCGGGTGATGCTCGGCCTGCCGGACGACTGCCTGGCCGTGGGCTGCTATGTCGACACCCATTACGAAAGCGCCATCTGGCACCGGGGCGCACTTCTGCGGGGCAAGAACGGGTCGGCCGGCAATATCGCCCACATCACCATCCAGGACCGCGAAGACAATTGCTTCTGCGGCAAGGTGGGCTGCGTCGACCTCTACGGAGCCGGGTTGCGGATGCGCCAGCTCCATACGATGATTTTCCCCGACACCCCCCTCGAATCCCTTTTTGAGCGCCATGGCGAGCACCCCATCGTCCTCGACTATCTCGGCATGATGGCCTACCCCATCGCCATGGAGTTGAACATCGTCGACCCCGATTTCCTCATCCTCGGAGGGGCCATTCCCTCCATGCGCGGCTTTCCGCGCACCCTGCTGGAGGAGGAGATCGTCCGCCATTCCTATCACCCGAACCCCGACCAGGCGGGAGCGATTTTCCTGCCGTCTGTCGCCAGCACCACCCCCGGCGTGATCTGCGCCGCGCAATACGCCCTCACCAGCTGCTGAAAGCAGCCGACACGCGAAACTTCATGAAAATTTCTTTTGGTATCCGGATTGCTTGTTCCCCTTCAGGGGAACGGCTTGAACGCAGAATCGGCAAATTTTGCCGGTTGTTTGCCGACCGCATTGTCGCCTCCTACGGGCGGCGCGATTCCCCTGGTGGTAATTTCAAGTAAACCGCTCAAGTTATCGGTGCGGGTTCCGATAATCCAGGTAACGGGGCAAGAGCCGCGGGTCCCGTCGACGGATTGACGCAACCCCCTCACACGGGACAAGAATTCGCTTCAGGAAAGGATTCGCCATGTCGATATCGAGCACAGGCTCCAGCACCTCCAATTACACCGGGCCCACCAGGATGACCGGCCTTGTCTCCGGATTCGACACCACCTCCATCGTCGAGCAGCTTATGGCGTTGGAACGTCAGCCGCTCAACAAGCTCGACATCAAAAAGCAGACCGAAGAGCTGCGTCTGCAGGCCTACCAGGCGGTCAATACCTACGTCCTGAAGTTCCGCGCCTCCATCGCCGGCCTGTCGTCGTCCAAACTGTGGAACGCCAAGACGGCCACCTCCACCAACGAAAAATCCCTCACCGCCAACGCCAGCGAGTACGCGGTCAACGGTTCATACTCCTTCAAGGTCGCCCAGCTCGCCGCCGTCACCCAGTACATGTCCAAGGGCATGGCGAGTTCGAAAACACCGCTCGTCAAGCAGGAAAAGGTCGGCGACGAAGACCCGAAGCCGTATAAACTGGGAGAACTCAACCTTTCCAGCGCCAAGACCCGTGTCGACAATTCGGCCAAACTCGAACAGTTGAACGGCGGCAAGGGCGTGTTCCGCGGTTCGGTCCGCGTCACCGACGGCAAGGGCACCACCTCCACCATCGACCTTTCCTCCTGCGACACCGTCGACGACGTCGTCCGCACCCTGAACGAATCGTCCGGCGCGCAAATCAATGCGGAAATCAAGAACGGCGTCATCTGCGTCTCGGACGCTTCGGGCGTGGATGGCGGCACCCTTAAGATCCAGAACGTCGGCACCGGCACCACCGCCACCGACCTGGGCATTGCCGGCGTCGCGAACGGAACATCCGGTCAAGTCACCGAACTCCAAGGCCGCAACGTCTATACCATGGGCAAGGACACTTCCCTCGAACTCCTCAACGACGGCCTGGGCGTGGAAGAAGGCATGATCCGCATGCAGGTGACGGACGAGGAAGGGTACTATCTTTACGTCGACATCGACGTCAATGATTGCGAGACGGTGGGCGACGTCATGAATCGCGCCAACAACGAAATCAAACGGTTAATTGAACTGGATGCAAACTCGCCCGACGGCGGCATGCACACCAGCAACCTTGAAGGTCTTGCATTTGGCGTCAGCGCCGATGGGCTCAGCTTTTCCCTGACAGGGACAAAGAAAGATCTCGCCTACGCGTGCTACGATGTTTATGACGAAGCCAGGGTCAGCAATACCTACCCGTCGGCCGGCCTCGGCCTCAACGGCGTCAAGATAGCGAAAAGCGACGACGAAGAATTGGTTTTCGATCGCGTTTTCGGCGGGGTCAACTCGCCCATGCTCAAAAACCTCAACGGCACCGCCGGTGTCGGCATCGGCGCGTCGGATAACGACGGCCGAATCAAACTTCCTGTTGACTTGAACGACAATACCCCGCTGTCCGCCTTGAATAACGGTAACGGCTACACGCCGAGCCTGCCGATCCTCCAGATCGTGACGCACGAGGGCGGGAAGGAGGTGTCCGACCACAATAAGAAAGACAAGATTGTCTACCATCAAAACATCATCACGCCGCAAGCGCTCGAAAATTTCTATGCGACGCATACCGATCCCACGGTCGGCGAGTTCAAAAATTTCGTCAATGACCAAATTCAGGCCTATGCCAACAACCCAGACAACAATGCCGCTTCCCTGAACGGGCTCCGCTTCGATCTGGATTCGGAAGGCGTCAAACGCTTCAGCGTCTATGGCGCGCAGGGCGGCTACAGCTACGAAATCGGCGGTACCCTCGCCACCGCGCTGGGCATCGGCCGGGCTGACAGCAACAAAACCATGGTCGAAAAATACCTGGACAAGGATTCGGCCGAATACGACGCGTATAAAAAAGATCTGGAAGACTTCTTTAATATCGGCAAAGCCTCGGTCCTCGAAGACAACGAGGTTTTCGACGAAAAAACCACCCTCGGCGACATGCTCGGCCAGTTGCACGGTCTCAAGCGCGACGACTTCAGTTCCACAACCGCCTACAATGACGCGGTCAAGGCATGGCAGGATTCAGCCAAGGCCGATCCCGCAGGCACCTTGGCCTCCCTCTTCAACCAGAATCTCGAACTGACCACCACCTACGAAAAATCCGACGGCACCATGGACACCGCGACCGTCAGCATCGACGTCGCGTCGCTTTTCGACGCCGACAACCCGTTTAATGCCGATCTCACGGTCGACAAGTTCATGGAAACGGTCAACAAAGCAATCGCCACCGAGTTCGCGGCCCTCACCGATCCCGTTTCGGGCGACCCGCTGACCATAGTCCCGCCGAAGCTGGGCGTCAACGCCACCGCCAACAACCTCCAGTGGACCAATGTTGACTTTTCCCGCCCATGGGAAATCGCAGGCGGAGACGCGTTCGAACGCATGAATCTGGCCAAGAACACGGCCCAGCAGAACGACGCAGGCCAGATCAGCTTCAGTCAGCAGGGTGAGCACGCGCTCGCCGGCGACCTGAACATCGCCCAGCCCGGCTATATTCAGTACCGTGACGTTACCGAAGAAAATGCCGACACTGTCTTTATCGGCGAACTCAACGCCGGACTCGGGCTTGTTTTCGGCAAGGCCGACGATACTCTCGAAATCACGATGGACGGCCATACCATTTCCTTCACCTACCAGGAACTGGCCGACAAGATGGCGACGAAGGCCTCGGGTTCAGGCGAACTCAAGGACGTCACGGTCAAGGATTATGTCGAATCCCTGAATGATCTCGTCCAAGAGAAGCTTATCGACGTCAACGCGGACATCAGCGACCCGGACAAGCACCTCGACTTCACGATCAAGGTCGGCACCAACGGGTTGGAAGTCGCCGATTTTAAAAATATCAAAAACTTCACCATGGGCGGTGCCCTTGCCCAGGAGGTGCGGACAGGCATCAATGCGGGCGGTATTGTCATCGAAAGCGGCAAATCGTACCAGGTCGGCGAGCTGTTGGCCGGTGTGCATGTGCAGCAGGAGATAAAAGGCCTGGGCGTCATCGAGGTTTCGCTTGGGAGCGGCAAGGCGATTACCCTGGAAACGGATGGCCTGACCCAAAGCAACACCCTGGCCGAACTTATCAACAGGCTCAACCAGGAGCTCGATAAACACGTCGCCGATATTGCCGACCCGGATAACGGCATCGATCCCGACTGGGCCAACGTTCGCTTTACCCTGAACGAGGCCGGCACCGGCATCGCGGTGGAGAACAACTCGGGCAAGCGGGTAACCTTCCACGACACGGTCCAAACGCTGGTCGATCAAAACGGCAACCCGGTACCGGACAAGGACGGCAATGACCAGACCTACTCGGACGGCAATTATCTGGCCCAGGATCTCGGTCTTATCAGCAATGACGAGTCAAAAAACCGTATCGAGCCGTACTCCTTCTATAACGCCACTTCGCTGAACCGTTCCATGATCAGCCGCGCCACAAAAATCGACGAATACTATTCCAGCACCAAGGAAAAGGGCTCCATCGTCATTACCAATACCGCCGGCGAAACCGGAACACTCAGCCTCGAAGGGATCGAAACGATTGGCGACCTGATGGACCTCATCAACGATCAGGTCGGCACCTATCTCCATGTTAAATGCCACATCAACGACCACGGCGACGGCCTCGAGTTCTATGAAGAGTGACCGAAAGACAAGCAGCCCGATTACGGCGCGGACGGCAAAGGGAAGATCAGCATTTCCGATGTCGATGGCGGCTCGTTCGCCAAGTCGCTGGGCATCTCCGGCACCGGCAAGGGCGATGTCAACAATGAAGGCATCCATATCGGTTCGTTGAACACCAGCATCGAAGTCATGTCCTCCGACACGCTCGAGAGCATCATGTACCGCATCGCTGCCTCGGGTAATTATAAATGCGCCGTCATCAACGACGGATCGAAAACAAACCCGTACCGCCTTTCCATATCCTCGGCCGAGACGGGCGAAGCGAACGACTTCGTCATTGAGACGAACATCGACCTCTTCGGCTTCACCCAGACGTCCCGGGCCAAGGACGGCAAGGTGCTCTACGGCGACCCCAACTCGACCGCCAGCCCGGTCATGCTGTCGTCGTCCACCAACACCAACTCCAACGCCATCCTCGGCCTCACCCTGGAACTGAAGCAATCGTCAAGTGAATGGACCACCATTACCGTTAGCTCCGACAAGGAAAAGGTGAAGGAAGAAATTACCGCCATGGTCGAATCGTATAACGAATTGACCGGCATCATCGCAATGCTTGACGGGTATGATTCGGAAACGGGCGAGCAGGGCATCCTCTTCAACGACAGTTCGGTGCGGACGCTGATGGAGGACATCAACGAATTCTTCTACGCGGTCTACAACCCGAACAATGTGCGTATCGGCAGCGTGGGTGAAGACGGCAGGCAGGCAACCTGGTCGTGGATGGATCTGGGCGTCTCGCTTGACGCCAAGCAGTCCAACGCCGACGGCACCGGCGGCTGGTACACCACCATGACGCTGGATGAAGACGCGCTCGACACCATGCTTTCGGAAAACTGGGATATTCTTTCGGTCATGCTCGCGAACCAGCGGAATGTTTCCGATACCAATCTCGCTGAAAGCGTCCGCCCGTCCGCCTCCTTCAGCGGCGATCTGGAGGATGGCTTTGCCGTCGAAAACGCCATCAACGGCGATACCAGTTCCGGTTCCTTCGGCGCCGCCAACGGCATCCAGGCCAAGGGCACCATCGCCGACGGCAACAACGAGTATACGATCTTCTTCCAGCAGCCGACCACCATGTCCCGCATGAGCATCTACCACCAGTCGGCCGACACGTCCCTCAAGAATTTTACGGTCGAATACCTGGATGCCAATACCGGCAAGTGGGAAATTCTGCGTGAAATCGAGGACAACAAAACCGACGCAAACCACCTCGGCTTCGCCTTGCCGACCAAGGTCCAGGCCATCCGCATCCGGGCCGACTCCACCAACGCCAAGGACGACAAGTTCCGCCTCCTTGACGTGCAGGTGTTCGAGGAAACGGGTCTCGCCGGCAAACTGAACCAACACACGACCGTCCTCGGCGATTCGCAACTCGGCTTCCTGGCCGAACGGAACGAAGCGGTCCAGTCGACCATCACCGACCTCAAGGAACAGATGGAGCGGCTCCAGGAACGGTTGGATCAGAAGGAAGGGGCCCTGTGGCGCAAGTTCACCGCCATGGAACAGGCCCTCGGCAAGATGAACAACCAGACCGATTACTTCAACCAGATGATGGGGAATACGTCCAAGGACAAGAAATAAACCAATCACGCTTGCGCAAGAAAAGGGGGAGCCGGTGCGGCTCCCCCTTTCTTCCGTTTCCCTATCCAGTGTCAGCGAATTTCTCGCTATTCCCGCGTCAGCCGCAGCGAATTCAGCACCGCCAATAACGCAACGCCGACATCGGCGAAGACCGCCGCCCAGAGGCCGGTGTGGCCGAGAACGCCCAAGGCCATGATCACCGCCTTGATGGCGAGGGCGAAGGCGATGTTCTCGCCGGCGATGCGGTGGGTGCGGCGGGCGATGCGGAACAGGTGCGGAATGCGGGCGGGCGAATCGTCCAGGATAACCGCGTCCGCCGCCTCCACCGCCGCCGCCGACCCGAGCGCTCCCATCGCCACGCCCACGCCCGACGCCGCCAGCACCGGCGCGTCGTTGACGCCGTCGCCGACAAACATGGCGCGGCCGTCGGGCGACAGCTCGCGGAAGGCCTTGACCTTTTCGTCCGGCAGCAATCCGGCGCGGTAGCCGTCCAGACCCACCTCATCCGCCACCGATTTGGCCGTCGCTTCGCGGTCACCGGTGAGCATGTACACGCCCTCGGCGTACTGGCCCGCCTTGAGGCTGCGAAGCGCCTCGACCGTGTCTGGCTTCAGGTGATCCGCAAAGGTCAGGCAGCCCCGGTAGGCGCCGTTCACCGCGACGTAGGCGGCCACGTCCTTCGAAGCCGTTTCGGTAAAGGCCACGCCTTTATCCCGCAGGAGCGCGGCATTGCCGACCAGGATCTCATCGTCGCCGGCGGCGGCGACAATACCCTTGCCGCCCACGTTCTTGATGGCAACGTCCTCGTGGAAGACCGCGTCTCCGCCAGCCGCGGCCGTTATCGCCCTGGCGATGGGGTGATCGGACCGCGATTCGGCCAGCGCGGCGAAGCGGAGCAGATCCGCCTCGGATGTCCCGGCGGCGGGTTCGATTCCGGACAGGGAGAGTTTGCCCTGGGTGAGGGTGCCGGTCTTGTCGAAAACAACCTTCCGCGACTTCGCGAGCGCGTCGAATACCTGCCCGCCCTTCACCAGCATGCCGTGCCGCGACGCCGCACCGATGCCGGCGAAGAACGCCAGCGGAACCGACAGGAACAGCGCGCACGGGCACGACACCACCAGCAGCACCAGGCCACGGTAAATCCACGTCTGCCACGGCTGGCCCGCCAGCAGCGGCGGCAGCACCGCCACCGCCAAGACCAGGGCCGCGACCGTCGGCGTATAATAGCGGGCAAAGACGGTGATAAAACGTTCGGTCTTCGATTTCATCGCCACCGCGTTTTCCACCATGGCGAGGATTTTGCCGACCATCGAATCCTTGTACCCGGCGGTGGTGCGGACGACGAGGTCGCCGTCCAGGCTGATCGCGCCGCTGTAAACCGCGTCGCCCGCGCCGACCCCGACCGGCAGCGATTCGCCGGTGAGGCTGGACATGTCGAGGCTGGCGTTGCCGGACAGGACTTTGCCGTCCAGCGGAATCTTTTCGCCCGGCTTGACGAGGACGGACGAGCCGATCGCCACCGCTTCCGGCGCGACCAATCGCACCTCGCCCGCTTCCATCACCCGCGCCGTCTCCGGCTTCGACGCCAGGAGGGACGCAATGGAACGGCGCGAGCGGCCGGCGGCCTTTTCCTGTACCGCCTCGCCGATGGAGTAGAACAGCATTACCCCGACCGCCTCGGCCATCTCGCCGATGCCGATGGCGACCAGCGTCGCCAGACTCATCAGGGTGAATTCGTTGAAGAAATCGCGGCGGCGCATGGCCGCGACAGCGTCCTTGAGGACCGGAATGCCGCACAGGAGATACGCGGCAATCATGACCGCATAAAACGGAACAGGACCGTAGCGTACCGTCAACGGCTCCCGCAGCACCAGCCCCAGGCCGAACAGCAGGCCGGGAAGGAGCAATTGCCTCCGCCAGTTCATCCCTTCTTCGTCCTCCCGAACCGCGGCGTCCAGGGTGATGGGCGCATGGCAGGCGCAGGCGGCCTCGGGCGCGCCGCTATCGCCGGCGGCGGTGCAGGAGGTGGCTGAGGTTGTTTCTGCCGGCTGCGGCGAGGAAGCGCACTCGCCGCCACAGGAACAGGCGGTGGGAGCGTGCTGCGGTGTGGCGGGTGCCGTGCTGTGGGAATGGGCGTGCGCGCGGGTGTGGGTTGACATTATTTTTCTCCAAAGTCGCCGATGGCATGGATGCCTGGCACGTGCCGGTAGAGTTTGTGGTCGCGGGAGACGGCGGCGTATTCCGGCCCCGCCTGTTCGCCCCGTTCAATGATCTCCTGCAGCAGCCCGGCATCTGTCTGCACCTGCGGAGAGTTTTCGAGAGCCGATTCCAGCCATTCCAGCGCCGGTTTGGCCAGGGCATAGCTGGGGGAGTCGGGCTGGACAAGGCGGTAGTAGACGAACTTGCCGTCCTTGACGCTTTCAATAAGGCGCGCCTGCTTGAGGATAGAAAGATGCTTGGATGTCGTCGACGGCGCCAGATCCAGCAGTTCGGTCAAGGTGCAGACGCAGAGCTCCTTGCCCCGCAAGGCCATGAGGATGCGGACGCGGTTTTCGTCAGACATCGCCTTCAATATGGTAATCGTCGCAAACACGGTGTCATGCCCTCCACTTCAATCTATCGCCTGACATAATTTATCATTTCGTCATATGTCGAATTATAATATCCAGGCGCGCGTAGTCAAGCGACGAGTGCGAAAAAGGATGAAACATTTTGCGGATTTGCCTACAATACCCTATGAAGGCAGCAAGACCGTTGATGAGGAGACGCTATGAAAAGAGGACTGTTCGCCTTTGGCGCAATCCTGATAGCCTTATTTACAGCAGTACCGATCCCGCGCGCGGCCGCTGCGGATGTGCGCCTGGCGCCGCTTCGGCATTCCTATGCCCCGCCCCACCTCGGCAGCAGGCAGGGGTGGTTGACGATATCCAACCGCGATTGGGAGGATTATACGTTTGTCGAATCCAAGAGAGGCCGGGCCAGCCTGTTCCGGGGCCGCCAGCCCTATACCGGCGGCGTGGTCATCCCGTCCGGCACGACCATCACCATCGCGGTGGAAAAAGACACGTGGGAGATCCAGGGCGAGACCGGCGACCGCCTGAAGGTCAAGGTCCGCGAAGGCCGCACCTCCACCGTCTCCCTTGAGCCGTTCGGCTATGCCGGCCAAACCGGCCTCCGGGGCATATCCAACGACGGTGACCGGGTTCGCGACGAAATCCTCTTTGAAAGCTATGCCCGGCCGCAGGTCGTGGTCAGGCCCGCGCAGCCGACGGTTATTGTCGAGCGTCCCGCCCCGCCGCCGGTGATTGTCCGCCCGCCCGTCGTTGTCCACCGGCCCTCGCACCGGCCCCCGCCGCGCCCGTCCCGGCCGCATCGGGACAATGATTGGGGTTTTTCGTTCAGTTTTGGCAGCCGCCACTAAGAGTCTATCCCGTTATCAAGTCATACGGTTGAAGTTGTAGTTATCAATGG
>JAJQBO010000017.1 GCA_021203245.1 Planctomycetaceae bacterium | reverse complement strand
GGCCGTTATCGGTCAGGCACTCGACCACCACCGCCACGCCCTCCTGGGCATAGCCTTCGAAAATCATGCTTTCATAGCCGACGCTGCCGCCCACGGCCTTATCGATGGCGCGCTTGATGTTGTCCTTGGGCATGTTGGCCAGCTTGCACTTTTCCAGGACCAGGCGCAGGCGCGGATTGTCCTCGGGCTTGCCCGAACCGCCTTCCTTCACCGCCGTATACAGTTGCTTGATGAGCTTGGAAAGAACCTTGCCCTTCTTCTTGTCCTTGGCCGCCTTCTTGTGTTGAATGTTCGCCCAATGGCTGTGTCCTGCCATACCCAACTCCCTCTCTCAAGGAACCATCGATTATGCCCAAAACCGGGGGCGCTCTCATTGAGAGCGCCCCCATAATCTCAAATAGTATAAACGAACCGTCCGCGCCTCACAACCCCGTAGCGTCGCGACCGACCTTGGGGGCCGAGCCGAACAACTGTTCCAGGGCCATGCGGGCGCTCTTGGACTTTTCGGCGTCAAAGCGTTCCTCGTCGGGATCGCGGAAAACAAACCAGTCGCAAATATTGAACGTCTCGGGCGTGCGCGGTTTTCCGGCCGCGCCATCGGCTCGAGGCATCATTCCAGCGCCTTGCCGTCGTAGAACCGGCAGTTGGCGCAGGCATGCAGCGAAGACCCGCATTTCAGGCAGTCTTCGCGCGTGCCGGGGGAACCCTTTTCATTCCAGGGTTCGCCGCATTTGTGGCATCGTCTCATCCGCCTCACTCCTTTTGGTGATGCGCTTGTTCCGGCTGCACCGGAATACCAGCGCCTTGAATCGCACCGCGCCGCCCATGCCGCCCGTCGCGGTTCGGCGGCCGTTACCCCGCCGCCACAGCGTGTTTCGAAAAGGAGGGCCGCGACGCATCGAGGCCGGACTTCTCGAAAACCGCTAGGGAATAATCTTGTTCACCGACAACTCGAGAATGCCTTCTGCGCCCAACGCCTTCAGGTCGGGGATCAGCGTGCGGGTGACGCTGGAATCGACGATAGTCTCCACCGCCGTCCAGCCTTCGTCCGACAGCGCGTTGACCGTTGGCGAGTGCAAGCTGGGCAAAACCTTGATAATCGCGTTCAGGTTGCCCTTGGGGGCATTCAACTTCAACAGCACCTTTTCCTTGGCCGACAGCGCGCCCTTGAGCATCAGGACGAGCGCGTCCATCTTGGCCTTTTTCCAGGGGTCGGCGAGGGCGGTCCGGTTCGCGACCACCACCGTCACCGATTCCTCCACCGTGTCCACGATGCGGAGGCGGTTTGCCCGCAGGCTCGACCCGGTCTCCGTCACGTCCACAATGGCGTCGGCAAGATACGGAACCTTGACCTCGGTGGCTCCGTGCGAAAACTCCACCTTCGCCTTGACCCTATGCTTTTTCAGGTATTTGTGCACCAGGTTGACGACTTCGGTGGAGATGATTTTTCCTTCCAAATCCTTGGCTGATGTAATGTCGGAATCTTCCGGCACCGCCAGCACCCAGCGGACCGGGCTGCGGGTCGCCTTGGCGTAGACCAGGCGTTCAAGCACTTCCACGTCGGAATCGTTTTCCAGCGTCCAGTCGAGACCGGTGATCGCCATGTCCATAATGCCCCGCTCGACGTATCGGGACATCTCCTGCGGCCTGGCCAGCATGGCCTTCAGGTCCGGGTCGTTGACCGTCGGGTAGTAGCTGCGGCTGCTGACGGCGAAGTCCCAGCCAGCGGCGCGCAACAGGGCGAAGGTGGATTCCTGCAGACTGCCCTTGGGCAGACCGATCTTCAATTCCGGCACGGCGTTCTCCTGTTCGCTGCGATTCAATCGCAATGGACAAAGGATCGGGCAAATACCCGTCATTGTCAAACAAAAAGGCGGCCGTCATATTCTATGTGGCGGCCGCAGGCGCAACCCTTCCATGGAACCGCGAATTCATGAAATTCGTAACTTTATTCACCTGTTAATATACCACACGACGCAACACTTGTCTTGACGGCAAGATCGTTACTTTTTTGCCGCCGCCTTGGCTTTTGCGGCGGGTTTTCGCGTTTTCTTTCCGTGCGCGGCGTCCTTTTTCAACGCTTCGCCATAGGGCGACCCGGTTCCCTCCAATTCCCAGTGCTGGAGGAGAATGGCGGCGTCGGCCGGTTCGAGGCTTTCGGAAAGCGCGCGGGCGACCGCGTTCCTGTCGCCGGATTTGCCGACAACGCCGTCCTTGCGGGCGTGCTTGAGGCCGTCGTCCGACAAGGGCAGGGATGCACCGGGACAAAATTCGTAGAGAAGGAGCGCCACGGCTGGCTTGGACAGCCACGGCATAAGCTGGGTCAGGGCGCGGCGCATTTCCACCGGCTTGCCCATGGCGAGGAACTCGAAGTTCAGCGCGCCCTTTTTATCGAAAAAGGCGTTGTATTCGTCGCGAATGGCCCGGGACGCCTTTTCCGCTTCAGGGCTAAAGCCGATGGAGCGCGCCAATTCCTGCACGCGGGCCACGCGGATTTCGTTCCAGTCGACAAAATCGTGACGCAGCCGGGATAACCCGGCGAGCGCATCCGCCATGTCCATACCGCAGTCAATCATAATGGCCAGCGCGAGATGCTCCATGGCGCGCGGCGGTAACGGTCCTGCCCCTGTCTCTTTACGATACAACAACTCCTGGACCGGCGAACTATCCTGGGCATCTCTGGTCATATACCATCCTCAACACAGGCCCGGAGCGCGTTGTCGCGGCTCCGGGCGGATTCGGCAAATACGGCGAGTTTAGTTGAACTCGGCATTAAACAAATAGACGGGAATCGTCCCGGGACCGCTTTCCTCCGGTGCGGGGGCCGGTTTTTCCATAACCCGCGTCTTGGTGGACACGACCTTGTAAATGGTCTCCCTGCCCTCGTCGTCGCGGCGGCGGCGGAAGGAGATGCCCAGGAGTTCCTGGATAACCACCTGCGCACCGTCCCAATCGTCCCGGCCGCAGGCGGACAGGCGCAGGCCCGGGGTGCCGTCAATGTCGGGGGTGATCATGCCGGTCACCACATCGTCGGCGGTTATAACCACTTGCGCGGCATGGATGCCGTTGTCGACGGCGAAGCGCTCGATGGTCTCAGCCGGATTGTCCCCTTCCTCGAGGCTGACGAGGAAGACGCGGCCCAGTTTTCCTTCACTGGCTTTCACGGTGGTCCCTCCGGCCGTACCATACGGCGCGGCCTACACTATACCCGGAAAACCGGGGATTGACAAGTCCCCTGCCCCAACTTTTCCCGGTCACCCCGTGGTTTGTTCCGAGACCACGCACCAGCGTGGAGGTGGAAATACCCTAGAACGCAGGGACGATGCCGCGCGGGACCAGCTCGTCCTCGATGTATTTCCGCACCTCCGGCGATTGGCTGGCCTTCTTCAGGGCCTGGGCCGCGGGCGTGTCGACATCGGCGGCGCGGACGACCACGACATTGGCATAGGGTGAATCCTTGCCTTCGATAATGATGGCGTCCTTAGCCGGATTGAGCCCCGCCTCGCCGGCGAAGTTGGTGTTAATGACCGAAGCGGTGACGTCGTCGAGGGTGCGCGGCAATTGCGCCGCGTCGAGTTCGCGGAAGCGGAGGCCGCGCGGGTTGTCGGTGATGTCGCGGACCGTCACCAGTTCGCCCGGATTCAGGGTGATGAGGCCGTTTTCTTCCAGCAGGCGCAGGGCGCGGGCTTCATTGGTCGGATCGTTCGGAACGGCAATCAGGTTGCCGTCCTTCAAGTCGTCCAGGGACGCGATCTTTCTGGAATACAGACCAAGCGGCTCGATATGGACCTTGGCAATCCACGCCAGGCCAAGGCCGCGCTCCTCGTTCATATTGTCGAAATAGGGGATGTGCTGGAAGAAGTTGGCAAAGAGCTGATTTTCAGCCAGCGCGGTGTTTGGCTGGATATAGTCGGTAAAGTCGCGGATAACCAGGTTGTATCCGTCCTTTGCCATCAGTTCCTTGACCACGTTCATGATGTCGTGGTGGGGAAACGGGGTAACGCCGATAACCAGGTCTTCGCCGGCGGTGGCGGCGTCGGACAGGCAGACGCACAAGGACAAGGCAAGCAACAGTCTTTTCAGCACGGTCTATCTCCTCATGGGAAACGCCGCCCGGGGGCGGACGAAATCAACGAAGCCTTTTATAAACATAACCGCATACGGATTGGATGGTCTGCACCATCACCAGCAGAATGACGACAGAATAAAACATCACGTCCGCCTGGAAGCGGTGGTATCCGTACTTGATGGCCAAATCGCCCAGGCCGCCGCCGCTGATGGTGCCGGCCATGGCCGAATAGCCGATCAGGGTGATGGCGAGGACAGCGACGTTGAGGATGACGGCCGGCAGCGCTTCGGAAATAAGCACCCGCGTCACCAGTTCAAAGTCATTTGCCCCGAACGACCGCGCCGCCTCGATAACTCCCGGGTCGACCTCGAGAAAACACCCCTCGATTATCCGCGCCGCAAACGGGGCGGCGGCAATAGTGAGGGGAAAGATGGTCGCGGTTGATCCGATGGTGGTCCCGATGATCAGCCTGGTCAAGGGAAAAAGCATAATCAGCAGAATGATAAACGGAAACGAGCGCAGCAGGTTCACCACCACGTCAATGGCGTTGTATACTTTGGGGTTCGGCCTGATGCCTCGGGGATGGGTCAGGATCATCAGGATGGCAAGGGGAAGGCCGAGAGCAAAGGAAAACAGCGTCGACAACCCCACCATGTACAGGGTCTCGAGGGTCGCTGCATAGAGTTCCGGCCCGATGACGGTCATCCGCGCCATCCACTGTTCCCACAAGCCGATTTCAGGCGTCATTATTGTATCCTCCGGCTTTCGGCGGCGGAGGCGGCGCTAATCTCCAGGTTGACGGCCCCGGGCGCGCGTTCGTTTTGCCGCAGGGTCGCGCCCGACCCGTCGAGGACTTCCCAGAACAACTGGTGATCTTCCAAATATTTCAGCACGGCGTCGAGGTTCTCCGGCCTGATGTTGATGATAAGAAAACCGAGGACATCGTCGATATAGCGCTCCAGCTTGCCGCCCACGATGGAGAATTCGATCTCCAGTTCCCGCGCCATCCGGGTGATGACCGAATCCTGCGAGATATGGCGAGGGAATGTCAGGCGGATGTTGATGCCCGGCAGCAGCGTGTATTCTTCGTCGATAAACCGTTTGAGGTTTTCCGGCGGCGACAGGAACAGGTCTTCGGTCGGGCCCATCACCTGGGACACGCCGCCGTCCAGCAGCAGCATCCGGTGACAGATGCGCTTGACCACCTCCATCTGGTGCGTCACCACGACCATGGTGATGCGGAGCCGCTGGTTGATGCTTTCCAGCAGTTCGAGAATGGAAGTCGTTGTTTTGGGATCAAGGGCCGAGGTGGCTTCGTCGCACAGGAGGATTTCCGGCCGAAGAGCCAGAGCCCGGGCGATGCCGACCCGCTGCATCTGCCCGCCGGAAAGGCTGTTGACCCGCGAAAATTTCTTGTCCTGCAGCCCGACCATTTCCAGGAGTTCGTCCACCCGGGCCGCGATTTCACGGGACGGCGTCTTCCAGACCTGGAGGGGGAAGGCGATGTTGTCGTAGACGTTTTTCCGCGACATCAGGTTGAACTTCTGGAAGATCATCCCCATGTGGCGGCGGAGTTCCAGCAGGGCCGCAGGGCCGAGGTCCTTCACTTCCTTGCCCATTACCCTGACGCTGCCCTGCTGGTACTTTTCCAGCCCGTTCAGGCAGCGGAGCAGGGTGGACTTGCCTGCCCCGGAATGGCCGACAATGCCAAACACCTCGCCCTTGATAATGCGCATATCGATGGACGAGAGCACATGGTGATCGCCGTAGAATTTATCAAGACCAGATACTTTTATCATAACGTTCCAGCATACGGAGCTGAGCGGTTGAGAATGTACAGGGATATTATGGGGAAAAACGAGGATTGCACAAGCGTATGGCCGAGTTATTCCCGCACCCGGTCAATGGCGTTGAAGCCGTACCGCAGGCTTTCCATCAAGCCGCTGCTCTGGTAGCGTTCCGATTCCTGCTCCTCTACCGCCGCTTTTTCCCACGGACCAGGCAACGCTTTCAACAGTTGGCCTTCAGACCGGGTGATGCCAGGCTTGTGCTCGCGCGGCGGCGGGGCCTTGTAGAGGTGTTGTTTTGCCTCGTAGGCCGATTCGGCTGTGGCGGCGGCATCGTACCGTTCCACCTCGGCCATGACTTCGGGCGGATAGTTTGGCGGCCGGTCGCGCATGAACTCGAACACAACCGCGTATGCTTTTGCCTTCTCGGCCAGGAGCATGTCGTCGTAGCGGTCCTTGTACGGCTCCATGGCGATTTTATCGTATTCGTCCATTTCCGCGAAGGTGAGCGGCAGCGGATCATGCGCTCCCTCCTGCCCCATGGCGGAGACAGAAATGGTCAGCAAGAACAGTATCACCCACACCCACCGAACCATGGCACGCCTTTCGTCACTCATCCGAAAGTGAGTATGCCGTAGCAAAGGCACATACCCGTGGATTCCGGCCGAACCGCCCGTTTTCACCCCGGGTGGAAGTCCGCACGCCGGAATGACGTGTGGGGTTGGCGCAGCCGTTTCGACACGGAGGCGCGTCGTCACCAGGATAAGCGCTCACCTCACCTATACGTCACCCCGGCGTCTCGACCTCCAACCGGGCGAAAAGCGGGCGGTTCGGCCGGGGTCCACGGGGCTGTACATCGGCTATGGAATTTCCCGTCCTACATCGCCTCAGGAGCCGCCAGCCCAAGTATCCCCATCCCGTGCGCCAGAGTCAACCGCAACGCCTCGACCATGCTCATCCGGGCGGCGGTCATGTCGGCGTCGTCGGTGATGAAACGGAAGTTTTCCTTATCCGTATAGATGCGGTTGAAGACCGCGCAGAGTTCGAGAAGATAGGTGGCGATAAGGCTTGGCTCGTTTTCCCGTTCTGCCGCGGCGAGCGCGTCCTGGTATTCCGACAGCTTGACAAACAGCTCCTTCGCCACCGGATGGGTCACCAGTTCCCACATCGGCGCAGACGGGAGCGCCTGGCCGTATTTCCGCAGCATCGACGACAACCGGGCGTGGGTATACTGGATATACGGCCCGGAATCGCCGTGCAGGCTCAGGACCTTGTCCCAGGTAAAGGTCACGTCCTTCATGCGGCGCTGGGTGAATTCGCTGAAAATGACCGCGCCGACGCCAACCTGTTCGGCCAGGCTGTCGATGTTGGCGGTCACCTCTTCGGAGCGGGCGTTTTCGAGGATAAGCGCGCGGGCCTTTTCCACCGCCCGGTCGAGCACTTCTTCCAGGAAAATCACCCTGCCCTTGCGGGTCGACATGGTCGCCGCGTCGTCCCCGAACATCCCGGCGCCAAAGGCGAGCATGCCGAACTTGACGTGCTCGCATTTTTTGGCCCAGTCGTAACCCATCAGCTCCAACACCTTGAAAATTTGCCGGAAATACAATTCCTGCTGGTTGGCGACGATATACAGGGACTTGTCGAAGTTGTAATGGGCGTGGCGGTATTCGGCCGACGCGAGATCGCGGGTCGCGTAGATTGTCGCCCCGTCCTTTTTCAGGATAAGGCAGGGCGGCATGTCCCACTGTTCCAAATCCACCACCTGCGCCCCGTCCGACTCGACCAGGAGGCCCTTGGCGCGGAGGCGATCGATGGTGGCCTGCATTTTATCGTTATAAAAGGCCTCGCCCTTATATCCCTCTTCGGGGAAATGGACATTCATGCGGGCGTAGAGCTTTTTTAAGGCCTTGATGCTTTCGTCGCGGAAGATGCGCCACAGCCGCACCGCCTCCGGGTCGCCGTCTTCCAGCTTTTTGAACCAGGCGCGCGCTTCGTCGGCCAGGCTTTCGTCCTCGTCCGCTCCGGCGTGGTATTGGAGATAGAGTTGCAGCAGCGAATGGACGTCGACCGGCTGGTCGGGGTTTTCCTTTTCGCGTTCCTTGTACGCCACCATGAGCTGGCCGAAGGTCACCCCCCAGTCGCCCAGGTAGTTCATATCCACCACTTCCCAGCCCCGGGCGCGATAGAGCCGCGACAGGGCCGCCCCCAGCATGGTGGAGCGGATATGGTGGACGCCCAGAGGCTTGGCGATGTTGGGGCTGGAATAGTCCAGCACCACTGTCCGGCCGTCACCTTCTGTCGATGTGCCCCACGCCTCCGGGTCGGCCAGGGCGACGCCGGCCGTCTTTTGGGCAAGGTACGGGGTGTTGAGAACGAAATTGACATACGGACCCACGGCCTTCGCTTCAATAAAGATACCGCCCGCAGGGAATTCCATCTTCGCGGCAATTTCGGCCGCAATGGCGGGCGGGGCCTTTTTGAGCTGCTTGGCCAGGCTGAAGCAGGGAAAGCCGACATCGCCCATTTCGGGCTGGGGCGGCTTTACCAGTTGCGCTTGCACGTCATCCGGCGAGGCGTCGATCAGCGGGGCCAGCGTTTCCGCAGCCAAACGTTTGAACCAGCTCATTGGGTCTCCACTCCAGGAAACACGGTCGTTTCCCTCAGAGGATGCGCTCGGTGCGCACCACGTAGTTGCTTTGGTAAATTACCCGCTCCACCTCCACCCGGAGCGGCACTTCGACCCCGTCGTCGATGCGCACCACCCGGAATCCCCCGTGGGGCTTCCGCGGTTCCACCGTTTCCTTGCCCGGTCGAGTGTTGTCCCGGCGCAGGAACTCGGTACTGACGCCAAAAAAATCCGCGATCTGCATCATGCGGTACTCGTCCGGCATGCGTTTGCCGCTTTCCCACTGCGACCACTGCTGCGGCGAAACGCCGAAGGCTTCGGCGCATTTTTTCGACCCGCCCCATTTGGGGAATCGGCCGCTGCGACAGTTGCGGATATTATTGGCTATGTTTTTTCTCAAATCAACGGGCACTTTTCCCATGGTTCATCCTTGTGCCGGATCCCACGGCGCGACCTCTGGCCCTGGACTGTATCGTCCGGGCCACAGGCACCAGCCGAAACCGCCGTTGACCGGCGGTTCCCCCCCACCCGTTGATAGATTCTTTGATATTACACCGAACCGGATTTCTCCTCAAGTCCGAATCAGCGATAATCGTAAAAATCACGCGCACGGACGGCTGCGGCCATTCGTTCCGGGCATTATAATCTGTTACCCCATAAAGACTTCGGCGTGGCGGCAGGGAGTCTTGCCTGCCACAACATTTCTCCCCTTTTGTCGTAGACGCGGAAAACACCATCAACGGAAAAAGGTGAACCCCCTTTCAAAACGCCGGCACTTGGGTATACTGTACCCTGGTCGAGCGCCATGTCACTGGACGAGAGGCAATGGAAAGGCAGCTATGAGCATACAGGTTTATTCCACCGAAAAGCGGGAAAAGATGGCTTTGGAGACGATCGAGCCGGGACGCGTGCGCATGTATGTCTGCGGACCAACCGTGTATGACTCCTGCCATATCGGCCATGCCCGTCCGGCGGTGGTGTTCGACACCATCCGCCGCTACCTCGAATATTCCGGCCTGTCCGTAACCTTTATATCAAATATCACCGATATCGACGACAAAATTATCAACCGAAGCCGCGAACTCGGCGTCTCGTGGCGCGACCTCACCCGTCGCTATCAGGATGAATACGAGCAGGATATGGCCGCCCTTGGCGTGCTGTCCCCCTCCATCCGGCCTAGGGCCACGGAGCATATTCCCGAGATGATAGACCTTATTAAAGGACTTGAAGACAAGGGGATAGCGTATTCGACGCCGAAGGGAGTCTGGTTCGACGTCTCGAAATTCCCCGATTACGGCCGGTTGTCCGGCCGCACCGGCGACGACGAAAACACCGAGCACCGCGTCGAACAAGATGACGAAAAGCGCAATCCCCAGGACTTCGCCTTGTGGAAGACAGCCAAACCGGGCGAACCCGCATGGGACTCCCCCTGGGGTCCCGGCCGCCCCGGCTGGCATATCGAGTGCTCGGCCATGAGCGGCAAATACTGCAATTTCGAACTCGACATCCATGGCGGCGGCGCAGATTTGAGCTTCCCCCATCATGAGAACGAACTCGCGCAATCTGAAGCCTTTACAGGCCGAAAGTTCGTCCGTTTCTGGCTCCATAACGGCTTTATCACCGTCGGCAAGACCGACGGCGCCGACGACGAGTCGGGCGAGAAGATGGGCAAGTCCAAGGGCAACGCCTTCTGGCTCCGCGACGCATTCACGGTCGCCAGCCCGGCGGCGCTCCGCTTGTGGATACTTGGTACTCACTACCGGATGCCGCTTCTGTATAAACCGGAACTGCTCCAAAACGCCGACAACGCCCTGGACCGCATCTATAACTGCGTCGAGGAACTGGACCGGCGGTTGGCCGACAGCGCCGACGTCATCCCCGACAGCGGCATAGTGGCGAATGCGGTTGAGGAGACGGTCGAAGCGTTCCGCGCCGCCATGGACGACGACTTCAATACTCCCCAGGCCCTGGCGGCTGTCTACGACGCCGTCGGCCGCATCAATGCCGGCCTCAAGGACAACGCCCCGGTGGCGGAACTGAAGATGGCCCGCAACCTGCTCTTCTCCATGCTGGGCGTCCTCGGCCTGCCGCTGGCGCGGCAGAGCGGCGAAGACAGCAATATCGACGGCCTGGTCGAACTGCTCCTGACCATCCGCGCCGACGCCCGGGCGAAAAAGGACTTTGCGCTTTCGGACAGTATCAGGGACGGCCTGGGTGCGTTGGGGATTGACATTAATGATCGCGGCGGCCAGTCAACCTGGACCAAGCGATAATTCAGGACGAAAGGCCGCCCATGTGGCGCGATTGGCGAATTACCCTGCGGCGTCTGATACGGGACGTCTTGGCGATGTGGTACGGCTTGCGCCACCCCAAGGTGCCGCTGACGGCGAAGGCGGTATCGGTTCTTCCGATACTGTATCTCCTTATGCCGGCAGACCTTATACCCGACATCTTCCCCATCGTCGGCTGGCTGGACGATCTCGCCACCCTGCCGGTGGCAGCCTACTTCGCCGACCGGCTGACCCCGCCTGCGGTGATGTCGGTCCTGCGGAGCCGCGCCGACGAGACGCTGGTGCGTCGCTGGCCTCGCATCCGCTTGTGGATTATAGGGTTTGTCGCTGTTTGGATACTGCTCGCGGCCTTGGGCGGGTCGTTGTTCCTGCGTGGGCCGCGGCAGCCGATCCCCGAACAAGTCATGATCGACAGAATCGTCTCGGGCCAGATGCTGAACAGCCAACCAGGCACCCAGCGACCGCATTTTTAAGGACATAAGCCATGAAAAAATACGCATTCCTCCTTATGGGGGGCCACTACGATCCAGCCGTCCACCAGTGCCGTTTCGAGACAGATCGGGACGTGGTCATCCTCCGGACCGTGCGCACCATGGAAGAGGCCGAGACAGTTGCCAAAGAGTTGTGGCAGGACGGTGTCGGGGCAATTGAACTGTGCGGCGCATTTGGTCCCGAGAACGCCGACCGCCTCACCGAAGCGACCGGGAATCAGGTTGCCATCGGCTATGTGGTCCACAATCCCCGCCTCGACCCGCTGTTTACCGCCTTTTTCCAATAACTCTTGCCAATGCCAGCGCTTACTAAAAGCCAAACTGTCGGCCACGGTTTCAACTTTACCCGAATTTATCGATTAAATCAATCCTATAACCCATAACAATTCTGTTGCTTAGAAATTGTGAACAGGTGAACTTCCAGGAGAAGTTGCCGCAGTTCGTACCCCCAAGCGGTGCAGGCCAGTGATTTCAACCTCAACCATTCCCGGCATGGCGCATAAAAAAGGGTCAAAAGGCTTACGCCTTTTGACCCAAAACAACCACGTTGAGAGAGGGATATAATTGTGGAACAAACGCTAAAAAGTTTGGAGCAACCTCCTAACGGCCATCGTCGAAAAAGTCGAACCGCAAATCCATCCCCGGCCTGAACCAGTCGCACTTGCGCAGGGAGTCGACCTTGAAAACAGCCATCTCGTTGGTCCCCGAGTGGTAGATGACCTTGCGGCCCATGGTCCCGCCGACGTCCTCCGACACAACCGGCACCTTAAGTTGGGCCAACACACCTCTGGCGAGTTGCACGTTCTGCTCGCCAAGGCCGTCGTCATTGAACATCCGGCATTCAGACCCGCCGATAATCTGTGCGACAAGCTGCTCACGGTTGGCGCCCATATCCATAAGCATGCGGAACAGGGCGCGGATTCCCACATTGCCGTACTGTGCGGTCATATCTTCGCGGCAGGTGGTTTTGGGAAAGACGAACTGGTTCATGCCGCCAAAGCAGTTTCCCCAGTCGAAAAAGGTCACGGCGACGCAGTTTCCGAGAACGGCCCGGATGACCGAGGCTTCCTGGTTCGCCATGGCATACCCGGGTTTGAGGAAAAATTGCGTTGGCAGATACTCTTGCGTATGCATAGGTGTTCCCCTGATAAATAGAGCGCTTTCGCGTCTGGTTGGCCTTTTCTGCGCGTCCGGACGGTTGCCGTGGTGCCCGAATACGCAGGAGTGCCAATCCTCCTCGAAAACACGCTAACCCCGCGCATTTATCAAAGTGAGAATGAGACCCATGCCCTCGCTATTACTATTATACATGGATTGGCAGCCACACGCCGCCTCGGCGCCAGATTATGACGGCCTCGATTCTCTTCCCTTCAATAGTACACGGTTATTATCGGTCCCATTCGGCGCGGCACTTCAGCATTTTTTCAAAAAAAGCCGCTTCACTCTCCCCATATTGGCCGATAAAAGAAGTACGTGGCACCGGATAGACTCAATCGCCCAGATTGCCAAAAGAGGCGGTCGGCACTATACCCATGCTGTATCACCTGGGTCCCGGATGCCGTAAGCATTAATCATGCTCGTAAGTGTACACGTGCCCCCTTACCCCTGAGGAAAGCATTATGGTTCATTGCTGGCGTACTCGGCCGCACCTGCGCGGCGCCCTGGTATGTGCCGCCTGCCTCGTCTCCCTGACCAGCGCCGTTCCGGCGGTGGCTGCCGAGGCGTTTGGTCCATCGGACAATAATCGCCAGCCTCTTCTGGCTTCCAACACCACCTTGAGAAGACGGGCCATGGTTCGCTCCCGCTCCTCCCTTCCCGAGGTAACCCCTCCTGCCAGTGATGGTTGGACGGAGGAGAACGCGCCCGGGCACGGCTTGCCGAACTACCTTCCCGATGCGCCGGCGCATCTACCCCATGCTGTCGATCAGTACCAAAGCCCCCTGCCTCAACCTGAAATGGAACGCTCATCTTTTACCGCACAGGCAGGCTCGACCGAGAGCGATCGTCCTCGTGAACGCAATCGTGGCCTACGGTTACGTAAACGGGGAGACAACCGCGACGAGTCGGGACAAATTTCGGCCCGCAGGCCAAAACCCGCGGACGACAGCGTTGCCGGAGCCGTTGCGGACCAGCCGCGCCGCTCGGCCCGGCAGCAGATGCGCGCCAGGCAATCGGCCCGCCAGAACCTTGCCATGGCCCGAAGCCGGTCCAGCCAGGCCGAGGTGATGGAGACATTTACCCACAATCCAGTCCATAACGACGAGTCGTATATTCCGTTCCTCGGGAATGTCGCGTCTGACGAAGCGGAGGAGATGGAAGACACGCCTACCTCCGACCCGGAGGAAAGCAGCCAGACCGGAGCGGTCGCGGCGTCCCACGCCCTGGACGAGCAGGAACCGGTCGGCGAGGAAGAGACGCAGCCAGAAGTGCCGAAACCGGATAAATACGCCATAGCGTATCCTGAAGCGGAGGACTCCTCACCGGAAACGGCTGTCGCGGACGGGTCGTCTCCAGAGGAAGAACGCGCGACAATGAATACGGGCGAAGCGGAAAAAGACAGCGCCGCAGCCGGGGAGCCGGAGGACCGGCGCGCCGTAGCCGGGCGGGACACAGACCCCCTGGACAGGCAGCCGGCAATCCGCAGCGAACCGCCGCCCCCGCCTCCCCTGGCCCATGCGCCCCGGGTCGCCGATCTCGAGCCGTGGCGGCAGCAGCAATACGCCCCCCGGCCCACGCGCAGGGAAGTCGAGGACTACCGCAGGCGTCTTCAGGACCGCCTGCTTGAACGCTATAACAACCTTCCCCGCTTTGCCGGCAAGGTCGGCAAGGTTTCGGTCGTGTTGTCCAAGCCGCTGGACGAGTCGCTGGACGGCTCCCTTATCCGCGCCGAGTTCGATCAGCTCGTCTACGACCCCTGGGGCAAACGCATCCCCGAACTCGAGCAGGAATACTTTGTCGTCACGTTCGGCGCCGGCGGTCCGCGGCAGGTGCGGTCCGACCCGTCCATTCGCGTCGGCCTGGATCTGGAAAAGACCTATTCCGAACAAGCGCCCCTGCCCGCCGACCCGTTCCGCAACGTCCCCGAACGGCGGGTGTTCCATTTGACTCCGACAGCGGCCATGCCTGATTGGTGGCGGCCCGATTTCCCCGAACTCAATCAATAACCAAAGACTCGCACCACAGGAGACTGTATGAACCGCCTCGACCTGCCCAGGACCCTGGCCCTGCTTTCCGCCGCTGCCGCCGTGTCCATGGCGTCCTCCCTTGCGGGCGAACCGGCCCCCGCACCCGCGCCCCAGCCCGGCCCCCGGCCAGGTCTGGAG
>JAJQBO010000135.1 GCA_021203245.1 Planctomycetaceae bacterium | reverse complement strand
CTTCTGGAGACGGCCCAATTGCAGCGGAACCGCGTCCTCGGCAAGCGGCTGGCCGAGTTCGGCTTTGTCGTGCCGTGCCCGCAGCCGACCCAGCGCGACATCCCCGACTGGCTGTTTTCCCAGGCCCGGGCCCATGGCGTGCGCCTGGACGACGCGGCGGCAGACCTGCTTATCCGCGCCCATGGGGCCGACCTCGGCGTGCTGGCGGCGGAATTGGACAAGCTGGCCCTTTACGCCGGAGACGGCGCGGCTATCGACGCGGGCATAGTCGGCGAGTTCCTGACCGGCACCATAGAGTTCGACGTGTTCAGTCTCACCAATGCGGTCGAGGCGGGGAATGCCAGGGTCGCGGCGCATTTCGCCCGGCGCATCACCTTGCAGGGCGCGCGGGATCAAAAAGGCAAAAAAGAGGATGGCGACCGGGCGGCCCACCGGGTACTCTTCATGGTTGCGGGCGGGGTGATGACGCTCCTGCGGGCGCGGGTGGCGATGGCGATGGGGTTGTCGTCGTCGGAATTCGCTGCAGCCGAAAAGCTGTCGCCCTGGCGCGCCGAAAAGGTCTACGACGCGGCGCGGGGCTATGGCTTGCCCCAGCTTCGCCGCATGGCCGCCCATGCCGCGGATCAACTGCGCCGGTCCCACGATACCGGCGGCGACGCCGCGTTGTCCCTGGAGACGGCGGTGGTCAGATTCACCAACGGGCTTGTGTAAACCTATTGGCCGGACGGCAGCCGGCCGGAAAGATGTGTCGCCGCCTTGGAGGCGGAAAGGGGAGGAAGGCAGATGCCTATGCAGGAACGTTACCTGGTGGAAGAGGGTCTCTCCACCGTGCCACTCATCAATACCCGGTGCCTGGTCATCGGGTCGGGCATAGCCGGATTGTCGGCGGCCATGGCGGCGGCGAAGAAAGGTCCGGTGCTGTTTGCCTCCAAGGGCG
Source organism: Planctomycetaceae bacterium (assembly GCA_021203245.1). Taxonomy (GTDB): domain Bacteria; phylum Planctomycetota; class SZUA-567; order SZUA-567; family SZUA-567; genus JAJBSZ01. The sequence goes on along the minus strand of JAJQBO010000135.1, from coordinate 13,654 downwards.
ATTTTATGGAGAGCAACACCACCTACGCCCAGGGAGGCATCGCTGCGGCGCTGGCGGACGACGATTCCATCGAGCTCCATATCCAGGACACCCTGGCCGCGGGCGGCGGGCTGTGCGACGAGGAAGCGGTGCGGCTGATGGTCGAGGAGGGCAAGGAACGCTGCCGCGAACTCATCGACATGGGCGTGCATTTCGACCGGACCGACGGCAAGATCGCCTTTACCCGCGAGGGCGCGCACTCGCGCCGCCGCATCCTCCACGCAGACGGCGACGCCACCGGCCGCGCCATCACCTCCACCATGCTCGAGGTCGCCCGCCGCACCCCGAACATCCACCTCCTGGACAACCATTTCGCCATCGACCTTCTGCACGAGGGCGGCGTCTGCCATGGCGCGCTGTTCCTCGACACCTGCTACGGCCGCTTTATCCGGGTCGAGGCGGAGTTGACGGTGGTCGCCACCGGCGGCGTCGGCCAGGTGTTCCGCGAAACGACGAATCCGGCCATCGCCACCGGCGACGGCTATGCGTTGTGTTTTCGGGCGGGCGCGCTCCTGAAGGACATGGAATTCGTCCAATTCCACCCCACCACGCTCTATCTCGCCGGAGCGCCGCGTTTTCTCATCAGCGAAGCCGTGCGCGGGGAGGGCGCGTACCTCATTAACCAGACGGGCGAGCGCTTTATGCCCCGCTATTCGGAAAAGGCGGAACTGTCGCCCCGCGACGTGGTCAGCCAGAGCATTTTCAAGGAACTGAACGCCACCGGCGACACCTGCGTCTACCTCGACCTGCGCCATATCGATGCGGGGCTGGTGGCCAAGCGCTTCCCGACCATCGGGTCCGTCTGCGCCGACTACGGCATCGACATCCGCCGCGACCCGATTCCGGTCCGGCCCGCCGTCCACTATATGATGGGCGGGGTGTCGACCGATCACGACGCCTCGACAACCATCAAAAATCTCTATGCGGCGGGTGAGGTCGCCTTTACCGGCGTGCACGGGGCCAACCGCCTCGCCTCTAATTCGCTCCTCGAGGCCTTGGTGTTCGGCCATCGCGCCGGCAGCGCCGAACCCGAGAACCCGGGCCCGTTCCCGCCCGGATCGCTCCGGAAGCGCCTCCCGTTCAAGGGGGCGAGGCTGGATATCGAAGACCTGAGCCGTTCCCTGAAGGCCCTGACCTGGCGCAACCTCGGCGTGTTCCGGAACGCCATCCGCCTGACCGAAACGGTCGAGACCCTCAAGGCGTGGAGCCGGTATGTTCTGGCCGAGCAGTTCCATATGCGGCCCGGCTTCGAGGTGCAGAACATGCTCACCGCCGCCCAGGTCATCGCCGTCTCGGCTCTGGCGCGAACCGAGAGCCGCGGCGCGCACCAGCGGGTCGACTACCCGTCCCGGGACCCGAGTTGGGCCAGGCACAGTTCCGTCAGCATCGAAGACCTTGACGAATAAAGAAAGACCGCCTATGCAGTTGTTCCGTCACCTCCTCCTCTTGTGCTGTTTCCTTGTGCCGGCCGCCTTTGCCGGCGAACGGGCCTCGCCGTCGCGTTCCGGCGACGTCTGGTCGTCCATGGCGGGGATGGAACAGGAACTGCAGGGGCAGACCCTTGAACTGCGCGACGAACTCATCGCCGCCCACCTGGCCTATCTCGCCGCCCTGGACGCCGCGTTGATCGAGGCCGACGGCATGCGCCCCGACGACGAGACCCATGCGCTCGCCTGGGCGCGTATCGAATACCTGCTGGAAACGGCCTACCGCCTGCTGGACAACAGCGGCGAATACGACGCGTTTCTTCGGACAACCTTCCCGCTCAAGCCCGATGCGGTCGAGCCGCCCGCTTCCGTCCCGCTGCCGTCGTCCGCCGCGTCCGGCGAGGACATCGTCGAACTGGACGGCGGCCTCGCCTACACAGACCGGGACGGCGCGTCGCTTGTGCCCGAGATGGGCAGGGTTGGCCCGCGCCTGGTCTATCCCGCCTCCGGAAAGGTCCCGGACTCGACCGAAGGCGTCGTCGCCCAGCCCCGCGCGGCCGCGCCTCCGGCCGAACGCGCCTATGTGCCGCTCATCAAGGCGCGGGCCGCATGGCTGCGGGCCCAGGCGTACGAGCGGTTGGGCCGGGTTCGCGAGGCCGCGGCTGAGGTGAAGGACCTGGGCCTGATCGGCGATTGGGCCGTTTTGGGTCCGCTCGAAGGCCTGGCCGAGGACTATTCCGCCGTCAACTACGGCCTGGACGAAGTGTACGCCAGTATCGGCCAAACCGCGACCTTCCCGGGCAAAAACGGGCCGGTGCGCTGGAGGCCGCTGTCCAGCCGCGACCCGCTCGGCCGGGTGTTCCCCGGCGCGATTTTCCGGGGCGAGGGGTTGAAATCCGCCTATGCGCTCGCGCTCGTCCATTCCGACGACGACCGCCCGGCTGTGATGCACTTCGGTTCCAACGCCTCGGCCGTGGTCTGCGTCAACCATGTGGTGGCCAGCCGGACCCGGTACGCGGGGCTGCCGGATCCGGATCAGGAATCATTTTCCGTCTGGATGCGCCGTGGCTGGAATATCGTCCTGGTGCGGACTTCGTCCGTCGACGACGAGTGGGCGTTTGCCTGTCGGTTGACCCAACCCGACGGGAGTCCGTTCCCCGGTTATGTGGTGACGCCGGACGACGGCAATCTGGACGACTTCATCGCCGAGGTCGGCCGCGTCTCCCGCCGCACTCTCTTGGAGCGGCATTACGCACCGCAAACCGCCGCCGGGACGGACGGCGTGTCCGTCCTGTCGGCCTGGCTCGAGCAGCGGCCGGGCGATGCCAGGGCCAATTTCTATCTCGCCTCGTTCCTCGTCGCCAAGCGGATGATGGAGGGGCCGGAACGCTTTGACCGGGAGCTTATTTTCCGCCGCGCCGTGGACTTTTCGGACGGCGATCCGTTCTTTACCCTGATGGCGGCCCGTTCGGTGGATTCCGACATCGAGGGCCCGGACCGGGAGGAAAACCTCCGCCTGGTGCTGCTCCGCTCTGTCGCGGACAAGGGCTCGGCCGCCGCCCTCGCCGATATCGGCCGGCTCTATCTGGACATCATGCGCCAGCCCCGGCGCGCCGGCGAATATGCCGAAATGGCCCTGACCGTCAACCCGATGTCCCTCCGCGCCGGCGTGCTCGATTACGACGTGGCGGTGGATTTGGGCTGGGACCCGGTGGCGCGGCGGTTGTTGGAGCGCCTGGTCAAGCGCCACCCGTCCGCGCCCGCCGCCCGCCTCCGTTTCGGCCGGGCCGCCCTCGCCGACGGCCGCTACCGGAGCGCGCTCGGCGAGTTCCACGCCATTCTGGGCGTCCAGGCCGACAATCACGAAGCCCTGGACGGCGCTGTCGTGGCGCTGGGAATGCTGGGCCAGACCTCGGCCGCTTTGGAACTGCTGATAGGCCATATCGACCGCTTCCCCTACGATTATCCCGTTCGCCTCAAGCTGGCCGAACTGTATCGCACCCTCGGCCGCGACGGCGATGCCGAAACCGTGATAAACGCCGCCCTCGAGCTTGCCCACGACGATCCCGCCGCCCTCGCCATGCGCCGCGATCTCGAACGCGAAACGTACGCCGAGGGACGGGGCGGAGAAGAGGAGACCGCGACCCTGCCCCGGCAGGAACTCGACATGACCCCGCCCCGGCGTCAGCCGCCGGGCGGGTGGGAATACCTCTACTTCCAGGTCGAGGACAGGATGGAGAACAGCGGCACCATCAACCGCAACATCTCCTTCGCGCTGCGGATTTACACCGAGCGGGCCGCCCGCGCCCTCCGCCATCTCGGCATGCTGCTGGACAGCGACTTCGAACGCAGCGGCGTGGTGCGGCTGGAGCTTATCCAGGCGGACGGCACGCGCGAACGGTTTACGCCGCCCCTCTCGAACGACGGCGACGGCGGCGCGGTGCAGTTGTATCTGCCGCCGCTGCGGCCCGGCATGGCGGTCGAGGCGGAGGTGCGCATCCGCCGCGACCGGATCACCTTCCTCGGCGATTATTTCGGCCACATCGCGCCCATGACCCAGCAGGCGCCGGTGCGGTTGTCTCGGTACATGTTTACCAGTCCCAAGGAGCGGCGGGTCTTTTTCCGCGCCGTCAACGGCGCTCCCGAGGCGATGGTGGTGGAGTCGCCGGGCGGGCTGGTGACGCGGATTTGGGAAATGTCCAACCTGCCCGCTTTTATCCAGGAGCCGTTTTCGCCCGGCCAGTACCAGTTGGTGCCGTGCGTGCAGGTTTCCTCCTTCGAGGACTGGGACGAGTTCGCCCGCTGGTATTGGCGGCTTATCGGCGTCCAGTACCATGCGCCGCCGGAATTGCGCCTGCTCGCGAACCGCCTCGGCGCGGGCGAGACGGTCGCCCTCAACAAGCTGGACCGCGCCGCGACGTGGGTTTCAAAAACCATCGGTTCCAGGCCGTGGGAATACGGCCCCTACGCGTTCAGGCCCATCAACGCCCGCTCGATCCTGTCGCGCCTGTCGGCCGATTCCAAGGACCGCACTCTGCTCCTGTGCCTGTTCGCGCGCGAGTACGGCCTTGACGCCTGGCCGGTTCTGGCGCGGCTCAGGAACGCCGGCCCGGTTCCTGCGGGGCAGGGCGATCTCGGCCTGCCGCTGCTCGACCATTTCAACTATTCCCTGGCGCTGGTGCATTTCACCCTCGGCGGCGACGTCTTCCTCGACGCCGCCAATCCCTATCGACCGCCGGGGGTCATGCCGTCGCGGCTGTTCGGATCGCCCGGCATCGCCGTGACGCCGACCGGCCGCCGCAAGATCACCATCCCCGACGGCGGCGTCGCCGCCTGCGAATGGACGGAGGAGGCGGAACTGATCGTCGACGAGGACGGCAGCATCATCTGGCAGGAGGAGGTCGTCGGCGTGGGGACGGCGGCCGAAAGTCTCAGGCGGCATTTCCGCAACGCCGAGGAGGCCGAGAACGCCTGGATCGATTTCCTCGTATCCATGGGCGGCGATCCGTCTGTCGCCCAGGGCGAATTCCGGGACGGCGACGTGCACCCCGCCCGGGCGGAATGGAGCGGCAGGGCGCGCCTGCGCCGCCACGCCACCATGGTGGACAACCGGATTATCCTCGGCGTCCCCACGCTGCCCGCGCCGCTGTCGTCGTCCACGCTCCGCCTCGGGTATCCGTTGGGTCTGGACGAATTCACCCGGCTGGGCGAACGCACCCAGGATTTGGTGCTTCCGTACGGCTTCCGCATCGCGCGTTCCCTCACCATCCGTTACCCGGCCGGCTGGAAGCTGGTCAATCCGGGGGAATCGTTTGCCAAAACCTATCCGTTCGGGACGCTCGACGTCCGCTGCGACTATCGGGACGGCGAAATGGTCGTCCGGTTCTCGGTCGAGGTTCCCGGTCACGTGATTGCGGCCGGAGATTTCGCCGCCTTCCGGGAGATGGCCGCCCTGGCCGCCCGGTGGATTCGGCCCGAACTGGTTTGGGAGGTAGAGTGATGTTTTGCAGGCTTACCGCACTCCTGGCACTGCTGCTTGTCCTGGCGTCCCCGTGCCTGCACGGGGCCGCGTCCGCCGAATCGGCGGGCCTGGCGGAGCGGGCCAGGATGCTGTTGGACTATCAGTCGTTCATCCGCGCGGACCGGGACGGCGGGGTGCGGTTTTCCCTGTCCGCCTCCCGCGATCTGCAGGGCACGCCCCTGGCCGAACTCGCCGTGCGTTTGGCTGTGTTCTACGACGCCGCCGGCCTGTCGAACGTCAACGTCGGCGAGGCCGAGGCGCGGCGCATTCTCAGCAGTGAAACGGATCTTTCGCCCGAACACCGCGACGTGTTGCGCCGCTTTGTCGCCCGTTCCTTTACCGCCGCCGGCCGCCGCGACGACGCCATGGAGGTCCATAAGCGCCGCGGCCTCGCCATGTCGTGGCTTTTGGCGGGGCCGTTTACCGGACGCGAGGGCGCGGGCTTCGAGACGCGGGAAATTCCCCAGGGCGGGAGACCCTACACAGAGGACGTCCTTGCCGCGCTTCCCGATGTCGAGCAATTCCGCCAGTGGCGGCGCAGCCCGCCCTGGCGTCCCGTTCCGGCCAATCGCTCCTTTCCGTTCGTGCGTCCGTGGAAGGGAACGGGGAGCGCCGACGACGGGGCGATGCTGATGTATTCGGTGCTGGACATGGAGGACGCGGACAACAAGGCGTCCTTCCATATCTTTTCCGATGCGTCGTGGCGGTTGTATGTCGACGGGGCGATGGTCGCCGAGGTCGACGCGAACAGCCGCGAGGTGCCGCTCGAACACATGGTCCAGTATCCCCTGTCGCCCGGCCGGCACCGGGTCGTCCTGCATCTGTTCCCGCCGCCCCTGGGCGTCGACCGCACGGAGATTCGGGTCGCCTTGCGGCTTGCCTCCGACTCGGCGTTCACCTGGGACAGCGGGCTCGAGCCGCCGGTGCACGAGCAGGCCGCCTCGGCCCGCCGCGAGGCGCGGCCTCTCCGCTATCTGACGGAACTGCGCCGCATGGCCGACGACAACCCGGACCTCATGGCCGCCTACGCCGTCGGCTGCCTCGAGCAGCGCATGTACGACGTCGCCGCCTGGTGGGCGGAAAAAGCCGCCCGGCTCAGGCCGGACGACGCGACCCTGTTGCTCCTGGCAGGTACGGCGACGTCCAGGAATCCCCTGATTCCCCAGGCGCGGCGGCGGGACATCGCCTCCGACTGGCACCGGAAGGCCCTCGCCGTCAGGCCCGACCTGGTGCCGTCTCTCCTGTACCTGGCGGAAAACGCCGCCGAGGCGGGGCATGCCCGTGAAGCGGCGGCCTATCTCGACCGCGCCTACGAGGTCAATCCGCTCAGCCTCGATGTGCTGCTGGCCAGGGGGCAGTGGGCGGAACGCTTCGCCTCCGGCGCCACCCGGCGCGCCGCGTGGGACGAATGCGGCCGCGCTTTTCCTGAGTCCCCGGCGGTGCAGATCGCCATCGCCTCCCGGCCGCGCGAGGGCTTCCTCGACATGAACCGGCGTCTCGAGGCCTGCCGCACCGCCATGGCCGCCGCGCCGTATATCCCCGAGGCGAGTCTGCGGCTGGCCGAGGCGCTGGCCGATTCTGGCAATGCGACCGAAGCGGCGGCGGTGCTCGAAAACGCGCGCGAACTGTTTGCCGGAGAAGTCGGCGTCCTTGCCGAAATCGCCGAAGTCTATGCCCGTATCGGCCAGTACGACGAAGCGCTGGAAGTGCTTGCCGATGCGGTCCGCATCACGCCGGACAACGATGCCTTGTGGCGCAGGCTGGGCGATTTCCATATGGAGATGGACCAGCCCGACGTTGCCGAACGCTACTGGCGGGTCAGCCTCGCCGCCAACCCCGGCCAATTCCAGTTGGCCGACATGATGGAGTTTATCGCCGGATCGCCCGCCCGCCTGTACAACGAAGGCGACCACGACGCCATCGTCATGACGGCCGAGTCGCAGGACGGGGACTATGACGGCGACGTGGTGCGTTTGCTCGACCGCGCCGTCATCACCTATGTCGGCGACGGCTCCTACCGCCGCCTCACCCACGAGATTGACTTGGCCCAGACCCGACGCGGCGGCGAATCCCTGACCGGCATCGATCCGCGGGGCGAACTCCTCACCGCCCGCATCGTCTTCCCGAACGGCAACACGCTCGAGCCCGAGCCGTTCCCCGGCATGGGCGGCCTGCGCCTGCCGGTCATCATGCCGGGCGCGGCGCGCGAGGTGCGCATCCTCGAATCGGTGCCGCACCGTATCGGCGGTAACACCATTCCGCCGTGGTTTTTCCAGGACCCGAACGGCCAGATGCCGTTGGCCCTCAGTGAATACGTGGTGCGGACGCCCCGCAATTTCCCCCTCGTCTACGTGGTCCGCAACCTCGGCAACGACGTCCGCTTCCAGTTCGACCGCGAGGGCGGCATGGACGTCTACCGCTGGACGGCGGAACTGAGCCTGCCCAGCCGCGAACCCGACGCGGTCCACATTTCCGAACGTGTGCCGTCGGTGGAATTGGGCGTCAAGACCACCTGGGACGAGGTGGTGTTCACCGAGCTTCGCCGCCTCGACGGGTTGCTCGTCCCGTCCATGCGGATGCGGTCGCTGTTGGCGTCGTTGTATCCGGCCAGCCCGGACGGCAGGCCCAATCCGCTTGTCGCGGCCCGGGCCATCTACCGGTATGTCTGCGACACCATCGACCCCCAGCCGGCCGGCGCGTCCGCCGCCCATATCCACATGGACCGCATGGGCGACCGCACCGTCCTCCTGCTGTCTCTTCTGCGAGCGGCGGGGCTGGACGCCCATCCGGCCGCCGCCCGCCCGGCCAACGATTTTCTCCATCCGCCGTCGTGGGAGTTGCCGTCGGCGGATATCTTCACCGTGCCGATGGTGCGCCTGGCCATCCCGGGCGGGGCCACCTACTGGCTCGACACCCGTTTCAATTCGCTCCCCTTCGGCAAGGTGACGGACGATCTGTCCGGCGCGACCGTCCTGTCGTTCCTGCCCACCGGCCCGGTGTTCGAGACGCTGCCGACCCTGCCGGCGAGCGATTCCATCATCTACAACGAGCGGAGCATCAAGCTGCCCGGCGGCGACGAACCGATTGAAATTTCCGGCCGCAGTCTGCGCCGGGGCGTGAACGGCCTCCTGCGGGAGGAGGAACTCGCCGGGGCAGACACCGAGACCAGGAAGTCGCTCCTCCTGAAGTCCATCTACCCGGTGTTCCCGGACGCGGTCCTGCGCCAGTTCGACGTACAGCGGACCGACGACTCCGAGGCGTCGTCGCTGGAACGGTTCGAAATTTTCTCGACGTCGGTTCTCGAGCCGCGCCCGGGCGGGTTGCGCGCGATAGGCCTGTGCTTTTTGCCGCCGCAGGTGATTTCCGAAGAGACGCGGAACTTCACCCGGCGCACCACCGCCTGCCACATCAAGACCCTGCACGTCGCCGAGGACAGGAACGTCTTCCGCCTGCCTCCGGGCGGCGTCCTTACCCGCATTCCGGAGCCGGTGTATCTCCCCAGCCGCTTCGGCGTCTACCAGCTCCGGGTAACGCGGCGGGGCGAGGATGCGGTGGAACTGATCAGGAATTACACCATCCCGGCCCAGCGGATCATGCCCTGGGATTGGGAGGATTTTCTCGCGTTTCTCGAACGGGTCGACCTGGCCGAAAAGCAGTGGCTTGAGTATGCGGTCACGGCCGAACCCGCGGCTGTTCCCGTCGCCGGAGAGTGACGGTTCGCAAGAGGAGGTTTGCCGATGCGTCGTAGTTACGGCATTGAAAACGGTTTGTTGGTGGAGAAGGAAACGGAGCCGGCTCCCGTCATCGTCTATATCAGCCCGGACGAGGCGGAGCGGCGCGGACTTATCGAATACGACGAGCTGGACGAACACACGCTCCTGTCATCCCTCGACCCGGACGAGTTGGCGCGTCTCGAGTTCGAGCCGGAACACGTGGCGATGATTTTCAAGCGGCCCTGCAACCAGACCATCACCGGCGGCGAAAACGCCCACCTGGAGTTCAAGGTCGCCTCGGTCGGGTTGTTCCTGTTCCAGGAAAAGCTTATCGTGGTGCAGTCGCAGGATATGCCCATTTATCCGGGCGGCCGCCCGGTGAACCGGGACTTCAGCCTGCGCGAGGTCCTCTTGCGCATGCTCTACCGCACCATCATGCATTTTCTCGAGCACCTGAAGGCGATCAACATGATGGTCGACGCTATCGAAAAGGAGATCAACCGTTCGTCCGAGAACAGGCACCTCATTTCCCTGTTCGCGCTGGAGAAATCGCTGGTCTATTACGTCAACGCCATCAATTCCAACAACGCGCTCCTGCAGAAGATGCGCAACAACGTCGGCAAGATGGGCTTTTCGCCGGAAGAAACAGACGTCCTCGACGACATTATAATCGAGAACACCCAGTGCGGCCGCCAGGCGGAAATTTACACGAACATCCTTGCCGGCATGATGGACGCCCGCGCCTCCATCGTCTCCAACAACCTGAACGTGCTAATGAAGACCCTGACGATGATCACCATCTGCCTGCAGGTGCCGACCATGGTCGTGTCCATTTTCTCGATGAACGTCGACCTGCCGATTCCGTCGCACAACAATTGGGCCTTCTGGTTCGTGATGGGCTTGTCCGTGATGGCGCTCCTCGGCTTCATGGGCATATGGCGATGGCGAAAATGGTAAGGATACCACGTTGTTCAGTTGAAATGGGGAAATGCGTCGGTTAGGTCAAAACCCCAACCTCTCCCATACGTCACCCCGGCGTGCGGACATGCACCAGCGGGATAGGCGGGCGGTTCGGCCGGGGTCCACGGGGCTAAACGGTAAGGGCGCCGAACTCAAGAAATTGAAGAAGCTATTGGCAACTATGTAAAGGCGGTTATGGCAAATTCACCCTACCCACAATCGGTGGAAAAATTGATCGAAGAATTCGCCACCCTCCCGGGCATCGGCAAGCGGTCGGCGGAGCGGTTGGTTTTTCACGTCCTGTCCACGCCCCGTGAGGCGGCGATGGCGCTGGCTCTGGCGATTCGCGACGCGCGCAAAAACCTGCGCGCCTGCTCGCGCTGTTTCCATATCGCCGAAGGCGACTTGTGCACGATTTGCGCCGACGATCGCCGCAACGTCAGGCAGATATGCGTGGTCGAACTCCCCCGCGACGCCATCGCCCTCGAAAAGGCGGACATCTATAACGGCGTCTATCACGTCCTGCAGGGGCGGCTGTCGCCGGCCGACGGCGTCGGGCCGGACAACATCCGCGTCAAGGAACTCTTCGCCCGCATTGCCGGCGCAAAGGACCCGGTGCAGGAGGTGATTCTCGCCACCCGCCCGACCGCGGAAGGGGACGCCACGGCCGAATATCTCGCCGGCCTGCTGGCGGAAAAACACCCCGCCGTCACCGTCACCCGCCTGGCGCGCGGCCTCGCCACCGGCGCGGAACTGGAAAACGCCGCGCCGTCCTCCATCGCCTACGCCTTCCAGGGCAGGCGGTGACGGGGATGGGGATGGGGAATCTGCCGCACCCGTCGTTGCACCGGACGTGGGTCGAAATCGATCTCGGCGCGATTCGGGACAACACCGCCGCCTACCGGAGCCACATCGGCCCGGACCGGCTGCTCATGCCCGCCGTCAAGGCGGACGGCTACGGCCACGGCGCGGTCAGGGTCGCCCGGGCCGCCTTGGAGGGCGGGGCCGACCGGCTGGCGGTCGCGACCGTGCTCGAAGGCCAGCGCCTGCGCGAAGCCGGCATAGGCGTCCCGATTCAGGTTCTCGGGGCCGCGTTTCCCGAAGAGGTGGCGACGGCGGTCCGCTACAGCCTGACCCTGAGTATCCACGATATCTACATTGCGCAGCTCCTCGCGCTGGCGGCGGTGGAGGCGGAGAAGGTGGTGCCGGTGCAGTTCAAGATAGACACCGGCATGGGCAGGCTGGGCATCCTGCCGGAAAACGCCGCCGCCGCCGCCCGCGAGGTCGCGTCCCTTCCGAATCTCCGCTTCGAGGGCGTGTTCATGCATTTCGCCGATCCGGGCGACGACGCCTACAGCCGCTGGCAGATTGCCGAATTCGAAAAGGCGTGCGCCGCGCTGGAGGCCGCGGACGTGACCCGTTTCCTTCGCCATGCCGCCAACAGCGCCGCGACGTTCTTGTACCCTGAAGCCCATTACGACGGCGTCCGCCCCGGTTGCGGCATCTACGGCTACCAGTCGCCTGCCTGGCTGGCGGACGATTATCCGCTCCGGCCGGCGATGGCGTGGCGGAGCGCCGTCATCCAGGTGAAGGACTATCCGCCCGGCCGCCACCTCGGCTATAACCGCACCTTCACGACCCGCAGGCCGACGCGGGTGGCGGTGCTGCCGGTCGGGTATGCCGACGGATTCAGGCGCGAATTTTCCAACCGGGCGGAAGTGCTGATTCGCGGCAGACGCGCGCCGGTGGTCGGCCTGGTGTCGATGGATTACGCGATGGTGGACGTCACCGGCATGGACGACGTCGACGTCGGGGCCGTCGCCACCCTGATGGGCGAGGACCGGGGCGACCGCATTACCCCCGAACGGGTGGCCGAATGGGGCGGCACGATTCCCTATTGCATCACGACCGGCATCGGCTCGCGGGTGGGGCGGTTGTACCTGGAGTGACGCCGGCCCTTGATTTACGGTACGCGTTGCGGTACTACTTGAAGGGGAGAAGAGGGGCCAAAAGGAGACTCCGCAATGGCAAATGACTTTCGGACAGCGATGTTGCGCCGCCGCAGCTACTACGGCATCGGGTCGACCAGCCCCGTTTCCGACGACGAGATACGGGACATCGTCAATTACGCCGTCCTGTACACGCCGTCGGCGTTCAATTCCCAATCGGCCCGGGTGGTGCTGCTTTTGGGGGACGAACACGGCAAACTGTGGGAAATCGTCAGGGAGGCGCTCAGGAAAATCGTTCCGGCGGACTATTTCCAGCCCACCGACGCGAAGGTGTCGAGCTTTGCCGCCGGACGGGGGACGGTGCTGTTCTACGAGGACGGCGGCGTCATCAAGGACCTGCAGACCAATTTCCCCCTGTACGCCGACATGATGCCGGGCTTTTCCGAAAACTCCAGCGGCATGCTGTAGTTCGCCGTGTGGACCATGCTCGAGGACGCCGGCCTCGGGGCCAGCCTGCAGCATTACGGCAACCTCATCGAGGCCGAGGTCGCCAGGAACTGGAAGCTCAACCCGGAGTGGAAGCTTATCGCGCAAATGCCCTTCGGCGGCATCACCGCCGAGCCGGGGCCGAAGGAATTTCAACCGATAGAAGAACGCGTGTTTGTCTTTGCATAACGCTGCAACCGAGTGAGGGGTATAATGCCGCATCCGCGTTTTCTGCTTGACGAGGCCATGACCGGCCCCGGCGAGTACTGCCTTAACCGTCAGGAATCCCACCACGCCGCCTCGGTTCTGCGATTGCGCGAAGGCGATGCGGTCATCGTCTTCGACGGGCGCGGCCACCGCGCCGAGGCGGCGGTCGTCGAGTCGTCCCGCGACGCCGTCCGGGTGCGGGTCGACGGCGTCTACGAGGACGCCCACCTGCCGCTCACCCTCACCATCGCCACCGCCATCCCCAAGGGCAAGCGCTGGCAGGTGCTGGTGGAAAAATGCACCGAACTCGGCGTCGACCGCATCATCCCCATCCTCACCGAGCGGAGCGTCGCCAGGGGCGAAGGCGACATCGGCAAGTGGCGGCGCTGGATCGTCGAAGCCGCCAAACAGTCGCGCCGCTCGTGGATTCCGGAAATAACCGAACCCATGGCCATGAACGACGTGCCGGAACTGGCCCGCCGCGAGCGCGCCCTTCTCCTCGTCGCCGATGACGAGGGCGACAGCCCGGTACTCCTCCGGGAACTCCTCAGCCGCACCCTCCAGGTGGTGGTCATGGTCGGGCCGGAGGGCGGCTTCAGCAGGGATGAACTGGCGTTCTGCCTGTCCAAGGGCGGGCGGGGCATCCGGCTGTCGCCGTTCGTGCTCCGTATCGAGACGGCCGCCGCGACGGTGTGCGCCCTCCTGCGGGAACTGGCTCTATAGGGAGGTGTAGGTGGGAGGCATGACAGAAGAGGAAAACCCGGGTGCGCCGGCGTCATCCACCAAGCCCGCCAGTCCGCCGGCGGACGAGACGATGATGGCGGCTGACGGCAGCGGCGCCTTTACCCATCC
>JAJQBO010000136.1 GCA_021203245.1 Planctomycetaceae bacterium | reverse complement strand
TCATTTTCCCCCAAACGTCACCCCGGCGGGAAAAACGTCCGCTGCATCACGCACGGGAAGTTGTGCCGGGGCAATCGGGGTGAACTTGGATGGCAGGGAACCCTGATTCTCACTGCGCCACACGGTCATTCGCGCCTGCCCCGGCACAACCACACGCGTGCGCGCTGGTCGTTGCTTCACCGCCGGGGTGACGTCGGGGGAAGAAGAGGCGTCTTCCCCTACATCACCCGCGCCCAGAAACGCCCGTTCGAATTTTCCACGCCGACCCGCAGGCCGAAGGCTTCCGACAGGATGTCGGCGGTCAGCGTTTGGGCGGCCGGGCCGGAGGCGAGGACGCGGCCCTCTTTGAGGACAAGGGCGTGGGTAATGCCGGCGGGGATTTCCTCGATATGGTGGGTAACCATCATGACGCCGCATTTTCCTTCGCGCATCACGTCGTCGGCCAGGTGCAGGAGCCGCTCCCGCGACGGAATGTCCAGCCCGGAGCAGGCTTCGTCCATGATGAACAGTTCCGGGTCGGCCATCAGCGACCGGGCGAACAACGCCCGCTGCTGTTCGCCCTGCGACAGGACGCTGAAGGGCGACTCGCCCCGGTCGCCCAGGCCGGCGCGGGCGAGGCAGGCGTCGACGCGATCCCGGTCCGCCCCCTCCAGCTCGTAGACCTTGCCGAAGGTGGCCTTGAGGCCGGACGAGACGATGTCCCACAACCGTTCGTGCCCGGGCATGCGCCACAACAGGGACGACCCGACCCAGGCGACGCGCTGCCGCAAAGCCATCAGGTCGCAGCGGCCGAAGCGGCACCCGAGCACCGTCACCTCCCCTGCCGTCGGAAACAACATGCCGCCGACAATCTTCAGGAGCGTCGTCTTGCCGCTCCCGTTCGCGCCAATGACCGCCCAATGCTGGCCCTGCCCCACCGTCCAGTCGATGTTCCGGAGAATCTCCCTGCCGCTCCGGCGCAGGCAGACCCCGCGCACCGTTATCGTGTCGTTGTTCATTCAACCCCCATAAAATCGGTCACATCGTTCAGATAAAAATTACTGCCGCCCGCTTCGTCCAACCCGACCCAGGTCTGCACAAACGGCCGCCGGGGAATGCGCATCTCCACCGATTCGAACGGCGCGTCCGGATTGCCGCGCTGGTCGACCGGGCTCGGCTTCAGGGTCACCGGGAAGGCGAGCGCCTCCTTCATCTGGCCCCGTTTCATATAATACGGCGTCAGGCGAATCTCGCCGTTGCGCCGTCCGCGGTCGGTCGGGAACCAGCGCAGCTTCAGTTGCAGCGTGATGAAATGCGGATCGTCGACGCGGGTCAGCACCTCCACATCCATGTCCAGGTCCGACCGCAGCCGGAAGGGGAGATAGGCGACGATGTCGGCCGGAGGGGCCGAATTGACGCTGACGCGGGCCTGGGCAATCTTGAGGCCGCTCTTGTCGACCCCGGCCGGACCGGATTTCTGTATCTGGCTGTTCGTGTCGGGGCTGGCGGCATAGCGCATCCGGCCCGGGTTCAACTGCATGTCGAAGGGCGGCAGGTTGACCCGGAGTTCCTCGGGCGCGACCATCCAGGCGTTTTCCATCGCGCCGTCCGGCAGGCGGGCCGCGTAACGGAGCCGCATCGTGACCGGCACCTGCCGGGTCATGTGGTTGACGATTTCAATGGTCTGGTTTTGCCGCCTGGTGGTGGCCATCATCGGCAGTTCGGGGTTGATGCGGATACTCATCCGGGTCAGCATAAGGCTGGCGGACAACCCGGTGACGAACGACGGCACCCGCCTGACCGGAACGCTGTTGCCGCGCACCACCGCGCGGTTGCCGGCCCAGTCGATCTGTTCCAGGAGCGGCCCCTTGGCTAATTCCTCACGCGCCAGCGGCACGACGTCGCGGACATCGTGATGCCAGATGGCGATGACCGACTGGTCGGCGTTTGGCCGGCGGAAGACGTGGGCCTCGAAGGGCGGCAGCAGGTAGAGCTGCCCCAGATACTCGGCGCCTTCGAGCAATTCCGACAGGGTCTGGGCGGCGAGGAAGGTCGGCCTGGCCATGGTCTCCAGAGTCCCGGAGGAGGTGACGTCGCGGCGCAGCATCCCCCGCGACGGGTGGAACAGATCGCCCAGGAAGATGGCGTCCGGCTTGAGGACAGTACCGTAAATGGCGCGGACGACCATCTCCTCCAACTGCCGCCGCTCGGCCGGAGCGCTGGGCGCGTGGGCGTCGGCGCTTTCCGGCTCCAGGGCAAGCCAGGACCCGGCCTGGAGCTGCAGCCTGGCCTGTTCCTCCATCTGGTCCATGGCAGGCGGCGGCGCCAACCTGGAGAGCCGCGCGGGCGGATAGATCAGGCCCCGCTCGATAAAGTACGGGTCGAACAGCCAGGGGAACAGCGGCGCGGCCAACGGCCACAGCCGTTCGGCCGGTTCCCGCGCCGGAACAAAGCCCTGGACGATGTCCGGGCGCGGGGTCGGCGGTATGACGTCGCCGCCGTCGAGGACGACGTTGTTGGCGGTCGGCATGCCGCCGGCGAAGTCGCGCAAGGCTTCGTGGGCCGCCTCCATGTTGGGGCCGGACGGGAGGCGTCCGGCGCCCGGGTCCCAATCGCCGCCCCACTGCCAGCTGTCGACATAGAGGCCGAGGTTGCGGGCGGCTTCGTTAACGATGCGGCTGAACACGACGGGATGATCGACGACGGCGTCGACGATCTCGGCGCTGCCGAACATGGCGGACGGCGGCTGGATGACCCCGGTTATGCCAATGCCGGCGGAACGAAGCTGGCGGATTTCCCGGACGAGGGAGGCGTAGTAGTCGTCGTTTTCGCCCGGCGCGGCGTAGGAGGCGCGCCAGGGAATTATCTTAGTGACTTTCGCGCCGGAACGCTCGAGAAAGCGCCGCAGTTGCCCGTTGGACGCGAGCACCGTCTCCGGCACGATTCCCGCGCCGACCCCGAACACCGGCTTGAACGAATGCAGGGCCAGGCCGTCGCGGATCCGTTCCGGCCGCATCACCGCCACCGCGCGCATGACGTCGGTGGCAAAGGTCTGATCGGCATCGTAGAGGCGGATGTTGAAATAATAGACGCCGTAGGCGTCCCGGGGGAACGGCACGATTTCAACGGCGGTGCCGGCGTCGTCGGCCTCGAGCGGCTGGCGCAGGTTGGACTCCCGGTTGACGATTTGCCCGTAGACGTCGGTGATCTCCACCTGGCGCGAATAACGTTTGCCCCGGAAAAAGCCGGGGTTGTTCGGGTCGGGGATATTGTCGAACAGCCCGGCGTAGTGGACCGGGATATTGGCGTTCATGGGATCGCTTGATTCGAAGCGCGGCGCGGCGATGTGAATCTTCGGAAGCGGTTTCAGCACGACGTCGTTGACCCACACGGTGCCGTGGTAGGCGCCGCCGATGCTGGTCGGGTCCCGGTCGACGACGACGAAGAGCCGTGCGGCGTTGGCATCCGGCGGCGGGTCGTTCACGACCATGGTGTTGGGGAGGACGGCCCAATCGACCTGGCCGGGCAGGAGATCGGGAATTTCGTCGGAGCGGAGCACCTCCACCACCGCCGGGTCGATGCGCATCCAGTCGATGCCGGTACGGATGCGCGCCCCTTGCAGGCCGACGTCGCGGATGCGGATGGAATATTCGTAGGCAAGCTGCGGATCGATGGGAACGGGCGTGCGGGTGCGGATGCCGAGGCGGGTGCCGTCGAATTCCATCCGCAGCGCATGGTTCGGCAGGTCGCGGTACGCGCCCGGAATCATGCCGGAGGGATCTTCCTCGATGCGGACGCCGGGAATCAGGTATTCGGGAAAACCGACGGCGCGCACCGGTTCCCAGAAATCGGGCCAGCCGTCGGCGTTGAGGGCGGCGGATTCGGGCAGGAGGACGCCGGTGTCGGGGTCGCGGATATTTTCGAACGAATGCCGATAGAGGGTGCGGGCGAGCCGGGTGCGGTCGGGCTGTTCGTCCTGCAGCGTGCCGCGTTCGATCGTGACATGTTCGCCCGCGCGGCAGGGAGACAGGAGGGCCGCAATGGCAAGCAAATAAACCAGGAGAATAGGCATGGAATCTGTGCTCCCCGTCTGGCGGAGGCATCCGTGCCGCCGCGTCGCCCGATTGTACAGCATGGTGCGCGAGAGTTCAAGGCAACTGCCCGAGGGACGCGGAAGAGGACCGAGTGCATGGCGCATTGTACCACGCGAAGGAAGAAAACGGCGGCTGATCTTTTCCCGTATCCCGGCCCATGCACCAGGGTAAAAAAGAAAGCACAAAAAAAGAAAATATCCGGTTGACACCCTTTTTGTTTGATGTATAAAACAATAGTTCGAGCGGCAAAACTTATCCGTCTCGCTCGACAAACGGCGCAGCCCACGAGGTAATTTTATCCCGATTCGCGCCGGTTTTTTCCGCCAGGTGTTTTAATGGTAAAACTTTAGTCCGCAAGGGTGTCTTTCGTGTCCAGCGTCCGGTCAGCCCAGGAAAGTGTTTTCGCCTTGATGCGCCGGTTGCGCACCCTCTCGGACCCCGAGTACCTGCGGTCGTTGATTGCCTATCACGCCGCCCCCACTCTTTTGGGGATCAAACCGGCCACACTCATTTGTCCCGCTGCCGAAGGCAGGGATTTGGGACAAGCCTTGACGCACTGCGCTCACTGCCTGGGGCGCGACTTCAGGGTCGGGGTGGCAGGATTCCGCAATCGAGGGGGGCGCTCCTCATTCTGGTGTACAACTCCCGCCTGCTCCGGTCCGCGCTTGGAGCCAGGGAGGCGATGGAACTCCTGACCGAAGCCGGCTACGACGCCGGTTCCGACGTGGAAGGGTTGCTGGAGACGCTCCGCGAAAAATGCGGCGGCCAGCGCTTTCCCCACGAGATCGGGGTGTTTTTGGGATATCCGCCCGGCGATGTCCGGGCGTTCATGACCCGCGGCGGCCGGGCGGCGCGGTGCTCCGGGTGCTGGCGCTCCTATTCGGACGAAAAGAATCTGCGCCGGCGCACCGAAGCCTATCGCCAGGCCAAGTTGCGCGCCGCCGAACTCCTTGTCGGCGGCGAAAGCTGGGAAGGGGTGGTCGCCGGACTGCGCAAAAAGGCGGCCTGACGGGTGAATCATGTTTTGGGCGGTTTATAGGGGACTCACGTTATTGAGGAGACAGCGTCAATGAGCAAGATTTTGGTTACCTACTGGTCCGGGACCGGCAATACCGAAAAAATGGCCGAATATATCACCGAAGGCGCGAAGGCGAAGGGCGCGGAGGTCGACTGCAAGAACATTTCGCACGTCGATGTCGACACCGCCCTGACCTATGACGTTATCGCCATCGGCTCCCCTTCCATGGGCGCGGAAGTGCTTGAGGAAGCGGAAATCGAACCGTTCGTCACCGACCTCGAAGGCAAACTCAAAGGTCGCCCCCTCGGCATCTTTGGTTCCTACGGCTGGGGCGACGGCGAATGGATGCGCAACTGGGCCGACCGCATGAAAGCCGCCGGCGCGCGCCTCTTCGACGACGGCCTGATGGTCCACGAGACGCCCGAAGGCGAGGATATTGAAAAATGCAAGGAATTTGGAGCGGGTTTGGCGTCGTTTTAGCCAGCCTGCTCGTGTACCCGTGGTAAGCAGTACCTTCTTGTGTGGTAGCACCTCCTTGTGGGGCAACGGTTGATTTCGCCGTGGTCCAGTCTTGGGCGGCTGGACTGCGGCGGATCTTTTTGGTAAGCGATTTCAACCCGGCCGGCAACGGTCGGGTATTTATATTTGGCATTTTTCTTATCGCTCACCGCTGTCGATTTCACCAATACGATTCCTTTCTCCCCCCAATCGTCACCCCGGCGGGAAAACGTCCGCTGCATCCTAAACGGGAAGTTGTGCCGGGGCAAGCGGGATGGACCTGGACGGCAGGGAATCCCGAATCGCGTTGGAGCAGAGGGTCATTCGCCCTTGCCCCGGCACAACCACACGCGTGTCCGCTGGTCCACGCTTCACCGCCGGGGTGACGGAGAGGGGTGATTGGTAGCGTGCCGCTTTTTGTCAGTAAAAAACCCGCCCCGGCAAAACCGGGGCGGGCGCTTGTATCTAATCTCACGGAGAACTAGGCAGGAATTTCCCCCACCTTTTCCTCGGCGGTGTCCGCCTCTTTGCAGCGGCGCTTGGTGTTCTTGTGCGAAGCGGTGACCGCTTCCTCGGGAGTCAGGTAGCCGTGCTTGACGCCCCATTCCTCCCAGCCGCCTTCAATGAGTTCCTCATCGATGACGTACTTGTGCGGGCGCGGCAGGTCGGGCAATTCGAACATCAGCCCGATCAGCGCGTCCTCGACAATGCCGCGGAGCGCGCGCGCGCCGGTACCCTTCCTGAGCGCCTTTTTGGCGATGGCCCGGAGGGCGCCGTCGGTGAACTCGATTTCCGCGCCTTCAAGGCTGAACAGGTGCTCGTACTGCTTCAGGAGCGCGTTCCTGGGCTCCCGAAGGATGCGGATAAGCGCGTCCTCGTCCATCGGGCGGATGGGCGCGATCACCGGCAAACGCCCGAGCAGCTCGGGGATCAGCCCGTACTCGAGGAGGTCGTCGGAATCCACCTGCTCCAGCAAGTCGCCCAGCTCCTGGTCGGCCGACTTGTCGACCTCGCGGTGATAGCCTATGGACTTCTGGCCGACGCGGCGGCCGATTATCTCGTCAAGCCCGTCGAACGTCCCGCCGCAGATAAACAGAATGCTCGAGGTGTTGATCGGAATATAGCGCTGCTCGGGGTGCTTGCGCCCGCCCTGGGGCGGAACGTTGCACACCGTGCCTTCCAGCATTTTCAGAAGCGCCTGCTGGACGCCTTCGCCCGACACGTCCCGGGTGATGGACACGCCCTGGGTCTTTTTGCCGATCTTGTCGATTTCGTCGATATAGACGATGCCCTTTTCCGCCTTGGCGACGTCGCCGTCGGCGGCCTGGATGAGGCGGAGCAGAATGTTTTCGACATCCTCGCCGACATAGCCGGCTTCCGTCAGCGTGGTGGCGTCGGCGATGGCGAACGGCACATCGACCACGCCCGCCAGGATGCGGGCCATCAGCGTCTTGCCGCAGCCGGACGGACCGACGATGAGGACATTTGATTTCTCGACCTCGACGTCGTCGCCCTTGCCGGCCAGGAGGCGTTTGTAGTGGTTATGCACAGCCACGGACAGGACTTTTTTCGCGTTTTCCTGGCTGATGACGTATTCGTCCATGGAGCGCTTGAACTCGCGCGGCGTGGGGACGCGGTTGATCTTCACGCTTTCCTCGTCCCGGCGTCCGAACTCGTCCTCGTCCATCAGCGTCACGCACATCTTCACGCAGTCGGAGCAGATGCACGCGTCGCCGTACCCCTGTATCACTTTTCGGCGGTTGTCCGGCGGACGGCCGCAGAAGGCGCAACGCTGCCCGCCCCTGCGGGAGCTTCCTGAGTCGCCGCTGCCGGATTGGTTGTTTTTTGACATTATAGCCTTCCTACCGCCCGCGTCGGCCGTTTCTGTTCGGACCGCCGCCTATATGGGCTTTCTTTCACCGGTGGACTTCTCGCCCGGCATGATCACCTCGTCGATGAGGCCGTAATCCTTGGCTTCGTCGGCCGACATGAAAAAGTCGCGGTCGGTGTCCTTTTCGATAATGGAGAGATCCTTGTTGCAGTGCTTGGCCAGGATGCCGTTGAGGATGCCTTTGAGACGGTTGATCTCGGCCGCCTGAATCGTGATGTCGGCCGCGGTGCCTTCCGCGCCGCCCCACGGCTGGTGAATCATGATGCGGCTGTGCGGCAGGGAGTAGCGCTTCCCCTTGGTTCCGGCGGCGAGCAGGACCGCGCCCATGCTGGCCGCCTGGCCTACGCAGTAGGTGGCGACGTTGCAGGACAGGTGCTGCATGGTGTCATAGATGGCAAGGCCGGCCGTGACAGAACCGCCGGGCGAATTGATGTAAACCTGGATGTCGGCGTCGCGGTTGACGAGGTCCAGGTACAGCATCTGGGCGATATAGAGGCTGGCGTTGTGATCGCGGATGTCGGAACCGATGATGATGATGCGGTCCGACAGCAGGCGCGAAAAAATATCATAGCTGCGTTCGCCCCGGCCGGTGCGTTCGATGACGAACGGCACCAGATCGGCCATGGGCTCGATAAGATTCTTGGGAATATTGGACATGGCTTCTTTCTATAGCGTTTTAATCGAACGTGACCCTTCCCCTGCGCTTTTCGGCTTATCCCAGTAATAACCATAAAACGCGAAAAGGAACCAATCTCTTCGTAAAAAGCGCTAAATGGTGAAAAGAGAGAGGTACCCCTCGGCCGCCCTGCCCGCCCACTCCCCGGGCGAACGCGGTTGAATTCGTGAAGGTGTACTATTTCTCGTTATCAACGGTAGACGCTTGTTCTTGTCCAGATTCGCCCGTTTGCCCTTCGCCCGGGACGGAGGTGGCCGTTTCGGCAGCAGCCTGGTTGAACTCGGCGCTGTCGGACTTGACGCCGCCGGCGCGGTTCTGCACGATAAAGTTCATCACCTTGATGGCGAGGATTTCCGCCACCATCGGTTCGACGCCGTCGAATTCGCGAATGCGCTGCATGATCTTGGCGGGCGTGGTCCGGTAGTTCTGGGCCAGGGCCTCGACCTGCTGGGCGAGGTCTTCGTTCGTGACCTGGATGCCTTCCTTTTCGGCGATCTTGGTGACGAGGAAGGTCCAGCGAATCTTGCGTTCCGCCTCTTTCTCCGCTTCGGGGCGGTACTTGGCGATTTGCTCGTCCATGGCCGCGCCGGGCTGGGCGCCCGCCCGCATCAGGCGCTGCCGCTGGCCTTCCATCAGGCTCAGGGTCTCGCTCTTGACCGCCGCCTCGGGGACGTCGAAGGTCGCCTTGGCGATAAGTCCGTCGACTATCTCGTTTTCCTCGCGCTGGCGCGCTTCGACATAGGCTTCGCGGATAAGGTTGTTCTTGATGCGTTCCCGGAATTGGGCCAGGGTGCCCATCCCGAGGCCTTCGGAGAAAGCGTCGTTAATTTCCGGCAGTTCGCCCCGGTTGACGGTCAGGACAGTGACGTTGATGGCCGCGTCCTTGCCGCGAAGTTCCGGATTCGGGTGGTCTTCCGGCAGGGTGATGGTGAGGCTGACTTCGTCGCCCTTCTTCGCGCCGGTGAACTTCTGTTCCAGGTCGGGACAGGGAAGGCCGAACAGGATGTCTCCCTCGACCCGCAGGCGCTGGTCGGTCATGGACATGATCTCTTCATCGCCGTGCTTGGCGACGAAGTTGACCTCGAGGACGTCCTCCTTCTGCGCCGGTTCGTCCACCACCTTGTAGTCGGCGAACATGCGGCGGTAGCGGTCCAGGGCGGCATCGACCTTGTCGTCCTCGACCGTGACCTCTTCTTCCTTGATCTCGATGCCCTTGTATTCGGGCAGGTCGAAGTCGGGAATGATGTCGAACAGGAGGTCGAGCGCGTATTCCTTGCCGTCCTCGGGCATGGCGCTCTGGTTTTTCACTTCATACGGGCCGAAGGGTTTGAGCTTGGTCTCGTCCAGGACTTTTCTGACGGTATCTTGCAAAAGCTGTTCCTGGACGCCCGACGCCGCTTCCTTCGCGAAACGGTTTTCCAGGACGCGGCGCGGGGCCTTGCCCTGGCGGAAGCCCTTGATCCTGACGTAGCTGTTTATATCGGTGTAGCTTTTGGCAAAAGCCTCTTTCGCGTCTTCGGGGCTAAACTTGAGCGACAGTTCCTTGCGGCTGGGGCCGGCGTCTTTGAGCTCGTACTCCATTCTTGGTCACCTGACATATCTATCACAATAAATAAATGCAGACCATGTCGCCCGACACGGTTCTGGTGCGGTATACCACCAAAGTACTTTGATCCATGCTATTTATCCCAATCCCCACTGTCAAGGATTTTACCGGGGAACGGGGCGGATTCATACCGGTCTCAGAACACCCGTTGTACC
Source organism: Planctomycetaceae bacterium (assembly GCA_021203245.1). Classification (GTDB taxonomy): domain Bacteria; phylum Planctomycetota; class SZUA-567; order SZUA-567; family SZUA-567; genus JAJBSZ01. The sequence continues at coordinate 4,687 of JAJQBO010000136.1, read as the reverse complement.
AAGACCATATAAAACACCGTCCCCCCCGCTATGGAGAGGAGGACATTGCCCCGCCATAAATGCAAGGCCGCCGTCGCCGCCAGGCCAAGAACCTCGGGGATGCCGTGGGGGGCGACCGTGGGTTTGACCTCCTTCAGGCAATAGACGAGGAGCATCGCCATCGCCGCATGGGGGAGCGCTCCCCCCAGATAGCGGATAATGGGGGGGAGTCGGGTTCCTTTGCTAAAGAGGATAAACGGCAAAAAACGGGTGGCGGCTATCCCCAGCGCCAGGGCTATCATGGTGACAAACGTCTCCCAATTCCCCAAATGCGTCATGGGCTGGCCTCCCCGTCCTCGTTTGCCAGGACCCGCGCCTCCAGCCGTCTCCGGCTCAGGAGCAGCCCCGTGACGATCAGCGCCATGGCGGGGATAAGGAAATTGGCGGGGCCGAACAGGAAAATGCACAGGACGCTCGCGCCGACCCCGATGACGGCGGGCGAATGGGTGCGGGCGCTCCGCCATTGGCTGAGGACAATAACCGTGAACAGGGAGGTCATGACGAAGTCGATGCCGGTGGTATTGAACGCGAAGGCGGTGCCGGCGACATTGCCGATGATGCTTCCGACTATCCAATACAGGTAGTCGAGGCCGGAAATAAACAGCCGGTACCAGCCGGCGTCGACGCCGGGCGGGACGTCGTCGGAACAGACCAGGGAAAAGGTTTCATCGGTGAGCCAGAAAATAAGGAGCGGCTTTTTCCACCCCGTCCCCGCATAGCGGCCCAGCATCGAAAAGCCGTAGAACAGGTGGCGGGCGTTCAGGATAAGCGAGATGACGAGGGCGTGGACAGGCGCGTACTGCGCCGCCAGGATCTGCGTCGCCACATATTGGATGGTGCCGCCGAAGACGACCATGCTGAACGCGACCGTCCAGCCCGGGCCGTAGCCGAGGCTGTGCATGAGGACGCCGTAGCCGGCCCCCAAAAAGAGATAACCGGCCAGCACGGGCGTGCTGACCGGAAAAGCCGCCCGCAGGGCGGCGAAGATGCGGTGTGTGCGTGGCACGACGGCTCCGATTATCCCATACCTATCCACCGCAGGGCGTCGGGGGTGGCAGTCACCCGCTCGCGCGGCAAACGCGAAACGTCGCATTTTTCCCGGATTTCCGCAAGAGTCCATTCCCGCAAATTTTCCGCCCAGCCGCAACTCCACGCCAGCCAGCCGAGCACCCGCTCCGGACCCATCCCCTGCGTCCTGACCACGCTCAGCCGCGAATCGCCGTGGCGTTTCGCCAGCCGCCTGCCGTCCGGGCCCACCACCAGCGGCAGGTGGTAGAACGACGGCGGCGTCCAGCCGAGGGCCTGGTAGAGGGCGAGCTGGCGCTGGGTACTGGGCAGAAGGTCGTCGCCTCGCACCACCTCCGTGACCCCCATGCGGTGATCGTCCACCACCACCACCAACTGGTAGCCGGGCCGGTCGCCCCGGGCGACGGGAAAATCGCCCGACCAGTCCGACAACACCCCTTCCCGCCAGCCGTGGAAGCCGTCCAGGAATCCGAACGATTCGCCGTCATGCACGCGGAAGCGCCACGCCGGTTCGCGGCCGCATTCCGCCTCGGCGGCAGCGGCGTCGGCAAAACGGTCGCGGCAGAGGCCGGGGTAGCGGTTTTCGAGATCCTCGCCGGCGTTGGGGGCGGACTGGTAGGATTCGAGATCGCGGCGGGTGCAGATGCAGGGATAGACGCGAGAAGCATGGTACAGCCGTTCCAGGGCGTCGCGGTACAGGTCCATCCGCTCGGACTGGACATATTCCTCGTCCCAATCCAGCCCCAGCCATTCGAGATCGCGGTGCGCCTCTTCGGCCGCGCCCGGTTTGACCTTGGGGTGGTCGAGGTCTTCCAGCCGGTAGATGAGTTTGCCGCCCGCCGCCCTCGCCCGCAGCCAGGCGAGGAGAAAGGTCCGCGCATTGCCGAGATGGAGCGCTCCGGTCGGCGCGGGCGCGAGACGGCCGACATAGGTATCAGCCATTGAGTAATCCGAACGGCCGGAGGGAGCGGTCCAGCAGCCCGAGGCAATGGGCTATGGCCATGCCGTAGTTGGTCATCGGCACGCCGGCGGCCCGCGCCCGCGCCTGCCGCGACAGGACGGCGCGGCGGTTGGTCATGCATGCGCCGCAATGGAGGATGAGGCGATAGCGGTCGAGATCGGCCGGGAAATCGTGGCCGGAGGCAAAGTCGAAGGTGACGTCGGCCGCGCTCTTTTTCCGCACCAAAGCGGGCAGTTTGACCCGGCCGATATCGTCGTCCTCGCGATGATGGGTGCAGGATTCGGCCACTAGCACCTGGTCACCGTCCCGCAATCGGTCGATGGCGGCCGCACCTTGTGCGAATAAGCCGAGGTCGCCCTTGGCCCTCGCATAGAGGACCGAAAATCCTGTGAGCGGTATTTCGGGCGGAACAATGGCGGCAACGTCCTTGAACGCCTGCGAGTCGGTCACGACAAGCGTTGGCGGCGTGCGCAGATCCGCGAGCGTGTCCCGGAGGCCGTTTTCCTTGCAGACGACGGCGCGGCAGTCGCCGTCCAGGGCGTCGCGGAGCGCCTGGACCTGAGGGAGGATCAGCCTGCCCTTGGGCGCTTCCTTGTCGATGGGGGTGACCAGCACCACGCACGACCCGGGCGGCACGAGATCGCGGAGGATGACCGGCGACTCGACATACTCCGCCGGCGCGGCGGCGAGGACGGCCTGGCGGAACGCCTCCACCCCCTCGCCCCGGGAGGCGATCATCGGCACCGGCTCGACACCGGGCGGCAGCGATGCCCTGTCCAGCGGTACCTGGTCCAGCTTGTTGGCGACGACGACGACCGGCACGCCCCGGGCGGCGAAGTCGGCCCGCAACGCTTCCTCAAACGCGCTCCAGCTCCCGACAAACATGATAATCGCCACGTCGATGCGTTCCAGCGTCTTTCGCGCGGCGGCGGCACGGAGATCGCCGACCGCGCCCTCGTCGTCCAGCCCGGCCGTGTCCAGCCACACCACCGGCCCCATTGGGATAAATTCCATGGCCTTTTCGACCGTGTCAGTGGTGGTGCCGGGGGTGGCGGAGACGATACTGACGTCCTGCCCGGCGACCAGGTTCAGGAGGGTGGATTTGCCGACATTGCGTTTGCCGAAAATGCCCAGGTGCAGGCGAAAGCCTTTTGGGGTGGCGGTCATAACGTACCTCCCGACAAAAACATACTTTCGACAACCGCGACTCCCCACCCCTTCGTCACCCCGGCGTGCTTACATCGCCGTTCGAAAAACGGGGGGCTGTGCCGGGCAGCCGTGAAAACAGACGCTGCACGTTTGGTGACGAAGACGACGGGACGGAGCATGTCGCGGCCCTGCCTGCCCCGGCAGAACTTCACGCCCCGTGCCCGGTTCAGCGCTCCACCGCCGGGGTGACGGAAAGGGCAATTTCACCGTTCTTTCTCCAGGAAGACCCTACCGCGGCAAGGGCGGTTCTTGCGGCGGCGGTGCGGCACCGGATGCGGGTGGAGCCTCCGGAGTCTGCGCGGGTGCCGGGGCGGCCCCTGGTTGCGGCGGCGGCGGTGCGGAGGCTGAGGGGGGGGTGGCGGCCGTGCCCGGCCCGTTGCGGCGGTGGTTTTCGAACAATTCCAACAAGCCCCGGGCCGACGGCGCATCGGGGGACGTCTGGTTGTTCGCCAGGGCCTGCAACGGCGCAAGGCTGCGGGTGCTGACCGCGTCGCGGAGGCGGCGGAGCAACTCCTCACGGGGTGTTCCCTGCGGCGTCAGGCACAGGCCGAAGACCTTGTCCACGTCCCCGAGGCTGGCGGGAAAGCCGCGCAGGCCGAGGGCATAGACGGCGGGTTCGCGGACAAACAGCGAGCGCGCCCACAGGGACTGGCCGGTAAAGGCGAGGTCGCGGTCGGCGAAGTTCCACACCAGGTCGCCGTTCAGTTCCCGCACGCCGTTTGTCTGGATAACCGTGCCCGGCACGCGCAGGTGGTACTGGTAGGTGGTGGTCGGGAGCATGTAGAGAGGCATCGTCGTACCGGTCATGTATGCACCGAAGGCGCGCGGCACCAGGGCGGCTATCTTGGCGACAAAGTTATTGATCGATCCGTGGCGGGCGATAATCGCCTGCTGCAGCCCGGCCAGCAATTCGTCCATGGCTGTCCCGGCAAAGGTCTCGGCGCTGACGCCGCCGGAACCGGGCCGGGGCGGCGCGAGCCGGGCGGCCATGCGCATGCCGTATTCCTTCAGGCGGCGGACGTTTTCCTTTTCGAGATCGGGGTGGTTCGGCTCGGCCAGTTCCAGCCCTTCGCGGGCGGCCTCGGCCTTCAGGAACATGTAGAATTCGAAGTCCTCGCCGGGCGAGGTCACGCCGCTTCGCTTGGCGCTGTGGATGGCCCACGCCCCGGCGTAGAGGCGGCGCAGCTTGGCCGGGAGGTCGTTGTACAGCCAGGTCTCGAGCGGGCGGAGGTCGAAGCGCTGCCCGTATTTGGCGTTCAGGACAGCCATGACTTCCGGCACCACCAGCCGCACCAGTTCCTGCAGGGCGGACTCGCCGTCCTCCTGGCTCTGGATGATGTCGGTAATGGTCTCGTCGAAGTCGGCCCAGACGAACAGGACCATGTCCATGACCCGGAACGAACGGAGGTTGCCGGCCAGGGCGGTCGTGCCGGGGGTGGGGCGGACGAGATC
>JAJQBO010000269.1 GCA_021203245.1 Planctomycetaceae bacterium | reverse complement strand
CCCCGGCGTGCGGACGTCGACCAGCGGAGGGAGCGGGCGGTTCGGCCGGGGTCCACGGGATAAACGGCGAAGGCACCGCGCTCAAGCGGCCATCGGGTTATCCACATGATCTGTGCTATTTTTCAGGCAACGATGTCGATGGGCCGGTAGGTCATGAGCGATTCGGAACCGGCGGAAGACGCCTGGCGTGCGGCGATAAGAGATTCGACGCCGAAGTACTGGTTGCGGTAGGCGTCGTCGATATGATTGGTGAAGCGCGACAGTCCGCTCCTGCTCGCGGCGGCGTCCATGCCTGCGCCGGGCCTGTCGGTGTTCGGCGCGTTCGGTTCGGTCGGTGCGGTGATAGTGCCGATTGACCCGCTATTTTCGGCATCCGCCGCATCGGCGGTGGCAGACGAGGCGCTGGCCGCGCCGGACCGGGTGGCGGAAGCCGCTGCGGCTTCGTTGCCGGTTGCTTCGGTCGCAGTGGCGGACGTTTCGGTTTCGGACGGTTCTTCGGCGGTTTCTTCCCCGGATTCCCTGTTTTCCGCATCGGTGCCACCCGCCTCGGCGGCGCGTTGCTCGGCGATCTGGCCGCGCGCCTCCATTTCGGCAGCTTGGGCGGCGGCGACGGCGCGGTCCTGGCTCGACGGCTCGGCCGGGGCCAGGGCGGCGGTGCGCACCTGTTGCATTTTGGAGACGGTTGCCTCGGGGGTGCGTTCGGACGAGGTGTCTATGGAGACTTCGCCGCCGATGGCATAGCGGTTGCCGTCGGGGCCTTGCTGATACTGATAGGTAGCGCCGCCGGCGTACTGGCCGCCTGCCGCCTGGTGGGCCTGCTCGTGCACCCGGACTTCGCGGTCGCGGTCGCGAAGTTCCTGCACCTGTGCCTGTTCCTCGTCCGACATCGGCTCGCCGGCGGCGTTCCGCTCGGCAGCCGGGTCGTCCGCCTCGGCCGTTTCTCCGGCCTGTTCCGTGTTTTCTTCGGCAATCGCCGTCGCGTCGCCGTCTTCGCCGTCGCTGACGGGGAGCGGATCGTCGCCGTTATCGTCGCCCGGTGCGGCCAGTTCGGCGGAAGCGCTGACCGCTTCGCCGGATTCGCCGCCGGGACGGATGGAATCGCCCTGCCAGAGATAGTTCAGGCCGGTCTCGCCGGCTTCCTCGAGGGCGGCGGGAGCCTGCGTTTCGAGAATCGGCGCGGCGAAAGCGCCCTGCATGAGGATTTGCGGGAAATCGCGGGAGAATTTAGCCGCTTCGGCGGGATCGACAAAGGTGCTCGCCTGTGGCTGCGCCGCTTCGGCGCCAGCCACCGCATCATTCCGCAGGGCCGACGCCTGAACGCCGAATTGCTCCTCCATGCCGACCGGCGGCACGGGGGGAATAGGCGCATAATTGCCAATGGAAGATACCGCACCAACAGACATACGTATCCCTGTCGACTCACTGGCGCCGTCCCTCATGGGCGGAGCTTTTGACGATATACCTATAGTATACACGGCATTTGGAGGTGTTCAAGTCAACTTCGGACGAAACATACCGAGAGATTCTACAGGCTCCCTCGCCCCCGGAGGGGGAGAGGGATGGGGTGAGGGATCTCCCACCAACCCCTCCCACATGGAATTCATAATGCACGATTAATCCGTTAAACAGTTCCGTAGCCCAGATCAGCCCGCCAGCCCCGGCACAACCTCCCGTCAGTCTCCCGGTTTAACGTTTAGACGCCGGGAGGACGTTTGGAAGAGTGCGGCATTTCTGGTGCGAAGCCGCGTCTATGCCCCTCAACGGCAAGCCTCCTCACAAACGTCACCCCGGCGGGAGAACAATAAACCGGGCGAGAAACGGGAGGTTGTGCCGGGGTAAGGTTCCCTATAGTGGCTATGGCCTTACCGGTTACGTCGCACGACGATCCAGTTTTGAAAACTGATTCACAGGAGCACGGCGGATAATTATTGTTCATTGTTCATTGTTCATTTCGAACAAAAAAAAATACCCAAAATTTCTACAAAAAACCCATTCCCCGTACCTGAACGCCGCTATCCTTTCACTTTAGAAAGGAGGGCAAACCATGCCCCACCCCCACACCGCGCAGCCCTCCGAAAACGAGGTCTGCGAAAAAGCCTGGCTTCTCGCCCTGGCCGACAACCCGGCCCTTGCCGAGGCCAACAGACATCTGTTTTTCTACCCTGCCACAGCCACGCCGCCCCCGGGCGACGCAGGCCGGTATTGGCGCGAAACGATTCGCGGCCACTGGATAAAACTGGCTTACGCCGCACTCACCGCGCCCAAAGAGGAGGAAGGCGACGACCCTGTTCCCGAAGAAGAGGGGTCGTACCAAATCCCCAATCCCACGCACTATGAGGTCGGCATGCTCGCCTGGCAACTGGCCCGCGAGCACATCCCGTCCATACCGCAGTATTATCGGGAATATTTCCTGCCCAGGCGCACGCATCCGGCCTGGGTCCTGGCAACCGATCCGTGGCGGATGCGGATCCATGGGTTTTTCTGGAGCATGGCCCGGGAGCGGCTAGCGTATCCGGAGCAGTTCCAGACCCAGAACCAGGATCTCCGCCCGGTCGAGCCTCTGCCGCAGAAACGCCATGACCGGTATTACCCGGTCCGCACCCCGACCATGGACGAGGTGCGCCGCAAGGCATTGGCGATGGCGCTGGAGGGCAACCCCTGGCTGCCGCCGGAAGTCAGGCAACTATTCCATTATCCCGAATGGGTCGCCCCGCCCTCGGGCGGCATGGGAATCTATTTGCAGGGCGTTGTTCGGGGCCACTGGTTTATCGCGGCCCGGAACGAGCTGCAACGCGAATACAACGCGATGCCGCGCGTCCGCATGCCGCAGCGCAAACAATCCCGCCGCCTACCGAATCGGTACCGCTTTTGGACGCGGCAGCCGTTGCCGAACGGCCCGCCGCCGTCGCGGCGGCGGGTGTTCCGGCCTGCCGCATCCTGCCGTCGGCCCGCCGTGCCGCCGGACCTGACGCCGGCCCGGGCGGGTGCGCCGCCGGGCAGGCCGTGGGAGGAGGGTACTCCCGCGCGGTTCCGGCTCCCGGAGGAAGACAGGGCTCCGCACCCTTTCCCTCCGGGACGGCCGGGCGGATTCAATTCCGCAGAAGTCATGCTCCTTGACAACCGAATCGAGCGTAAAATTGCCCCGGAGCTCTGCTGAACCGGCACGGCAACTGCGCACCATTTTACCATAAAAATGGACGACGCTACAAGCCCGGCAGGGCGGCGTGGGGTATTATGACACTGCGCACGGGGCGTCCCGGCCGCCACATATCACCAGGCACACGAGCAACGGAGATGAGCGTCATGGATATGAAAAAATGGAGAAGTGAACAGTTCGGCACAGGCCCCAAAAAGTCCATGCCGGTTCTCTCGTTCCCCTGTATCACCCTCATGGACATCAGCGTTAAGGAGCTGGTGTCGGACGCCGACACCCAGGCAAAGGGCATGAAGATGGTGGCGGACCGGTGTCCCACCGCCGCGTCTGTTTCGATGATGGATCTGTCGGTCGAGGCCGAAGCGTTTGGCGCGACGATCTCCGTCCCGGACGACGAGGTGCCCACCGTTGTCGGCAGCCTTATCGAATCCGAGGAGGATGTCGACAAGCTGGCCGTCCCCAGCGTCGACGCCGGCCGCACCGGCCGCTATGTCCAGGCCATCGCGAAGGCGAAGGGGCTTATCACCGACCGGCCGGTTCTGGCCGGCGTTATCGGGCCGTTTTCCCTGGCCGGGCGGCTTATGGACATGTCGGAAATCATGGTCAACTGTTATGACGAGCCGGAGATGGTCCACAAGACGCTGGAAAAGACCACCGAATTCATCACCAACTATATCAGGGAATACAAGCGCGTGGGCGCGGACGGCATCGTCATGGCCGAGCCGGCCGCCGGCTTGTTGTCGCCCGACCTGTTCGAGGAATTTTCCACCGTCTATGTCAAGCGCATCGTCGACGCGGTCAAGGCGGACGACTTCGGCTTTGTCTACCACAACTGCGGCAACACCATTCCGCTGAAGGACAGCATGTTGTCCATCGGGGCGGACGGCTACCATCTCGGCAACGCCATTGATATCGAGGAAATGCTCAAAATCGTCCCGGACGACGTCCTGATCATGGGCAACCTCGACCCGTCCGGCGTGTTCCGTCTCAGCACCCCCGACCAGGTCCGGACCGAGACCCTCGCGCTGCTCGAACGCTGCAGCAAGCATCCCAATTGGGCCATCTCCTCCGGCTGCGACATCCCGCCCCTCAGTCCCTGGGCCAACATCGACGCCTTCTTCGCCGCCATCGACGAATACTACAGCCGGTAAGGGTGTGGCTTTATACGGCAAAGCGGTACAAAAACCGCCCCCTCTGTGCGTGGAGGGGGCGGCTATTGTAACCACCTTGCTCCCAGCCTCCCCCAAACGTCACCCCGGCGTGCGGACCTCCACCAGCGGTGGAGCGGGCGGTTCGGCCGGGGTCCACGGGGAAAAGCGGTAAAGGCGCCGAGTTCAAATTCACAATTCACAATGCATAATTCACAATTATGTATCAATGCTTCAATTCACAATTACCACGGTGGTTCATTGTGAATTGTGAATTGTGAATTACGAATTGTCGTCAAATCTCGTTCGTATCAAAATCGCTTTCCATCATTTCGGCAAGCTGGCTGATCGCTTCCTCGGCGTCGGGGCCGTCGGCGCGGAGTTCAAGATCGGTGCCGCTGGCGGCGGCGAGCATCATGATGTCGAGGATGTTTTTGCCGCTGGCCGGCGGTTCGCCGTCCTTGAGGATATGGATGTCGGACTCGAAGCCGGTGCACAGGCTGACGATCTTCGCCGCCGGGCGGGCATGAATGCCGAACTTGTGCTTAACCGTAACGACGCGCTTTATCATCTCTGGCCGCCCCTCGAAAGACTGCTCGTGTTATAACCGACCGTGCTGGATATCCTCCAGAATCGCCATAATCGCCGCCGCCGTCTTTTTCGGATCGTGGCGAATCGGATTCTGGGTGTTGACGACGTCCCACAACACCGTTTTGACCCCCATCGACAGCGTCTCGTCGACATCGTACTCGGTGGGCGTGATGCCTTTTTCCGCCATCTGCACCCGCTGCTCTTCCGTCGGCGGCCGGTTGTTGATCAGGACCAGGTCTATTTTAAGATCGGGCGCATGCTTTTTCAACATTTTCAGATGGGTGGAGACGGCAAAGTCCTTGGTCTCCCCGACCTGCCCCGCCGTGTTGACGATAAACAGCACCTTGGCGTCGGACGCGTTTATGGCCGTGACGATCTTCGGATCGAGCAGGTTCGGCAATACCGAGGTAAACAAACTGCCCGGTCCCAAAGTGATGAGGTCGGCGTCGCGGATGGCGGCGAGGACGTCCATCGACACGTCGCCCGGCTCGGGCTTTAGTTCGAGCGATTCGATTTCCTTGCCGCACTTGGCAATCCACTGCTGGCCGGTCGTCTTGCTGCCGTCGGGGTGGTTGGCGACAAGGCTGATTTTGTCCAGGGTCGCGGGCAGCACCTGGCCGCGGACCGCGAGAATCTTGTTCATCTCCCGGACGGCCGAGCCGAAATCGTTCTGGACGATAGCCAGAACGGTGATAAACAGGTTGCCGAACGAATGGCCGGCGAACTCGCCTTCGGGAAAACGGTACTGGAGCAATTGGGCCATGGACGGGCTGGTGTCGGACAGGGCGACGAGGCAGTTGCGGATATCGCCCGGCGGCAACATGTCGAAGTCCAGCCTGAGCCGGCCGGACGATCCGCCGTCGTCGGCGACCGAAACGATGGCGGTGATGCGCTGCGAATAGTCGCGGATGCCGGAGAGGAGGGTGCTGAGGCCGGTGCCGCCGCCGAAACAGCAAAAGCGGGGGCCGTGCTCGAGGCGGTTGTACTGGTAGACGATTTCGCCCAGGTCGCGGCGGTCGTCGGCGCGGCGGAGCATCTTTTCAATACGGCGCACCAGCCGGTAGATGCCGATAAAAACCGCCACCGTGCCGGGAATCAGCAGCACCACCGCCATCCCGTAGGTGTCCATGCCGAACGGCTGGGCGTCGGGCATAAAGACGCCGAGAGTCAGGAACATGGCGCCCATGAACACGATCATCAGCCCGAAGGTGATGAGAAAGACCCAGCGCTTGATACGCATGCCAGGCCGGAGCCAGTTCCAGTTCGCCATGGGTGTTCACGTCCTTGGGTCAAGCGGGAATTCGTCAAAAGAGGCTACATCATGGTGCATCGGCATTTCCATCCGTTCCAACCTCCCCCAGCCGTCACCCCGGCGTGCGGACCTGCACCAGCGCGGAGAACGGGCGGTTCGGCCGGGATCCACGGGAAAAGCGGTGAAGGCGCCGAACTCGGGCGGTTGTCATCCCGGTGTTTTTCTGGGGCTGCTAATCCTCGTTGTCCGAGTCTTCGAGAAAATCCATAATCTGCGCCGCCGTCGCCGCCTTCAGGAGCAGGTTGCGAAAATCCTTGCTCCGGAATTTCCGGCTGATATAGACCAGGGCCTCGAGGTGGCGGTCGGCGCATTCGCGGTTCGACAGCAGCATGATGAACAGGTGCACCGGCTGGCCGTCGGGCGAGGCGAAATCGATCCCCTCGACGCTGCGGCCGAACACGCCGACCAGGCCGCGCACGCCCGGATGCTTGGTATGGGGAATGGCCAGGCCCAGCCCCTGCCCGACCGCGGTGGTGCCGAGTTCTTCGCGGTGGAACAGCGCGGCCAGGACGCCCTCGCGGAGGTCGTTGGAGATAATCTTCTGGGTGAAGAGCGGGTCAGCGAGTTCGCTGAGAGCCTCGGCCTTGGTGGACGCCGAGAGGTTGGGGATAATCCTGTCCTCCGCTATAAAATCCCTGAACTGCATCTGGGGTTCCTTTAATAAGATTCCCTACGCGGGTGGACGCATCTTCGTGAATGCCCAAGCCGGCCGAGCGCCGCGATGCCGAAACGGCGGTTCCCTGCAAATGCGACGGCCGGCGCTCGGCAACAAAACGAGAGCCGGCCATGAGCGAAAGCGTTGACGGTGCGGCCTCAGGGCATGTCCCTGTCTTCCGCGCGGGCGCGGCGGCGCACGGAGGAGCGTTCCTTGGACTTGCGGAGCTGGCGTTCCGCCTTGTTCTCGGCCATGTCGACCGCGGCCTGGATGGTGTCGCCCTGGACCTCGATGACGATGGAATCGCGGTTGTCGATGTGGATGACCAGTTCGCAGACGATGAAACGTTCCTCGGCCTTGATCACCGCTTCTATCGATTGGACTTTCGCATTAAACTTCTCCAGCTTTTCCAGCTTTTCCTTCGCATAATCGCGGATTTCCGGAGGAATCTCGATCTTTTTGGCGGTGAGTTGGATGTTCATCATCTTTCCCTTCCGTAAACGGTCACGAATCAGCCCGCCGGGTTCGGGCCGGGACCGCGCCCGGCTCCCCCCACCCGCGGACAAATGGCCGGCCGCGCATCGTCCGGATGCGCGGCCGCATGGTCATACCACTTCCATATCCATGTTTTTCCCCGCCCCCATGATGTCGAACAGCCAACTGACATCGAGGGTGACCTTGGGTTTTATGCGTTTTTTGAGCCGCGACGCCTTCAGGACCAGGTTGCCGAGCGCGCCGAGAAACGACGAGGAAATGAAGTTGGCGCTGGAGAGATCGACCACCACCCGGGTACGCCTGGTTTCGAGCAGTCTGCGGCAGGCGCACTCGAATTCTTCCAGGTATTCCCAATACATGTCGCCGTGGGCGCGCAGCACGCCTTTCTCCACGGTAAACAGTTCGGGGAGACTGGCGGCTTTTTCACGAACGGCCTGCGCCATGTTATTCCTCTCCGTTTAGCAGGAGTTCCTTCCACCCCATAATCCATTATGCCGATGCCTTACACCGTGTCAAGCCGGACGTTACGCTTATTCTCCCGTTCCCGCGCGGCAAAAAAAACCGCGATGCGTCCATCGCGGTTCGTTGCATGCCGGAGTATGAGCAGGGCTAGCGGCACGGGCCCTGGCTCGTCTCGTCCGCGTCGTTCGGGGGGAGGATGATGGGGACGTCCGCCATCTCCGCCTCGAGCGCCTGAATAAACGGCCCAAAACGCTTGACGTTTTCGGGATCGGCGTCCATCAGGTTGCGATGGGCGGAATGGATCTGTTTTTGCCTGACATAGGGGTCGGTGGTCGGGAACAAGGTGCTTGTCTTCCCCTCCACATGCGGCACCTTGCCCTCGTGAACCGACACCATGTGCAGGACGCCGAGCATCTTCAGCAGGCGCTGGTTCTCGTCAGACACGTTGACGAGGCAGAACCAGCCGTACTTCTGCTTCACCTGGTTGGACAACCCGATAAAGGTGCCCATGAAGGTGGAGTCCATGCCGGTGCAGTACTTGAGATCGACGACAAAATTGCAAAAGCCGGCCTTCAGCTCCGATTCGACAAGACCGTGCAGGGTGGAAGCGAGGAACATGTTGCCAAGACCTATGACCTGGACTAGAACAGCGTCCTCGGCCCGGGATACTTGCAGCCGATTATCGGCGCCGGGTTGGGGAGTCGGACCAGGCATCTGCCCCATCCTTTCTTTTGGTTTGTCGTTGTTGGAATAGAACCGTTTAATCACATCGCTTCCTCTGGTAGTGCCACCTCGCCTGTCCGTATTGCCGGAATCAAAACTTTTTAGACAATACTGTCCACTGCAGGCGGCGGCATTGGCCGTGCGGCGCATCCGGGTATGCGCCGTCTCCGGTTACGAAACCGGAGATCGCGATTTCGGCAGGGACGGGCTGGACAGGGCCAGAACGCGAATGACCCCAAGCCTGTACTCCATCCTCCCACACCGAGTCGCTCCCCTTACTATACGATCCATGAATAGCGTTGTAAAGCGACAATCCGATAAACCAGGCGTAAACTCATGCCACAATATACGGAAATAATTCCCTAATCTTACAGAACCGTTTTTGTTTAAAAAGGTTGGAATATTTCAATTTTACCCCTGCCTGCGAGGATACTTCTTGCCAAGGAGACGATTTATCGGTACTCTTGGCGTTTCCGGGCCGCGGCGGGGCTACGCCCCTCCGCCCGGACCCACCCCTTTTCACGCGAGGAGGACGATTTTTAATGGCTGAAAACTGTATTTTTTGCCGCATCGTCAGAGGGGAAATCCCTTCCACCACAGTGTACGATAGCGAAGAATTCATCGCCTTCACCGACATCAACCCCGCCGCCCCGGTCCACCTCCTGGTCGTGCCCAAGCGGCATATCGCCAGGCTGTCCGAGGCCGTGGCCGAGGACGAAGGCTTGCTCGGCCGCTTCATGCTTGCGATCGGCGAGGTCGTGCGGAAGAACAATATCGGCGACTACCGGCTGATTATTAATGACGGACCCGGGGCGGGTCAGACCGTGTTCCACCTCCACGCCCACATTCTTAGCGGACGTCAACTTGGGGAGAAGTTGTTGTAAACTTGCAGAATCTGTATCGAGACTGGTCCGCCGCACCCGGCCGGCAGCGGCCGAACCCGGTTCGGGCCAGGCGTTTTTGTTTTTGTTGAGGAGTCGCATCATGCCCAATGCCAACATTGTCGGTCTGCGAATTCGCACCATCAGGGAAAAACGCGGGATGTCTGTGGATGATCTGGCCGCCAGCATACCAGGCGAAAAGGACGGCAACGTCAAACTGATCGAAAGTTTGGAAAAGGGCGACCTGGTGCCGTCCCTGACGCCGCTCCTGCAAATCGCCCGCGCCCTCGGGGTGCGGCTCGGCTCCTTCCTGGACGACCAGGTCGGCAACGCCGTCATCCTCACGAAATCCACCGACATGGCCGAGACGTCGCGCTTCGTCGGCTCCAACCTGGGCGAACACAAGGCCGAACTGGCCTTCCACTCACTCGCCGCCAACAAGTCCGACAGGCACATGGAACCGTTCCTTATCGACGTCAAGCCTCACGGCGGCGAGGCCATCCTCTCCACCCACGAGGGCGAGGAATTCATCTTCGTGCTGGACGGGGCCATCGAAGTCGCCTACGGCAAGGACGTCTACCGGCTCTCGGCCGGCGACTCTATCTACTACGATTCCATTGTGCCCCACCACCTGCACGCGCAGGGCGACGGCACGGCGAAAATCCTGGCCGTCGTCTACGCGCCGGCCTAGGCGACGTCTGGACGGTGCATGGACGAACACGCCATACGCACGATGCTGGAGGGAGGGGGCGGCCCGGCCGGATCGGCCCTCCGGGCCCTCCTCTACCTCCCGGGTAAGGCCTACGGCCTGGCCATGCAGGGCCGGCGGTTCGCGTACCGGCGCGGCTGGCTCGAATCCGGGACGGCGGGCGTGCCGGTCATATCAATCGGCAACCTCACGGCAGGCGGCTCGGGCAAAACGCCCATGACCCTCCTCCTCGTCTCGCTTCTCGCCCAAATGGGCCGGACGCCGGGAATACTCCTTCGGGGCTACCGGCAGAGCGAAGCGGGCGGCTCCGACGAAGCGACCCTCTACACCACCCTCGCGCCCGGGGTCGTCGTGGCGGTCGACCCGGACCGCTGCGCCGGGGCCGAACGCGCCGTCGCGGCCGGGGCCGACGTGCTCCTGATGGACGACGGCTTCCAGCACCTGCGGCTGCACCGCAACCTCGACATCGTTCTCGTCGACGCGACCGCGCCCTGGGGCGGCGGCAACACCATCCCGGGCGGCCTCCTTAGGGAGCCGAAGTCGACCCTACGGCACGCCGGCATGGTCGTCGTGACCCGGTCGAACCAGATTTCCGAAACAGACCTGGAGCGGCTGGTCCGGGACATTCGCGCCGTAATCGGGGACGCCGCGCCGCTCCTCCGCGCCGTCCATGCGCCCGCCAGGCTTTATTCCCTGGACGGCGAACGGTTGCCGCTGACCGCCCTCGCGGGCAGGCCGGTGGTCGTCCTCTCGGGCATAGCCCGGCCGGAGGCGTTCGAGAAGACCCTTGCCGAACTCGGGGCGAACATTGTCCAACGTCATGCCCTCCCCGACCACCGCGACATTCCGCCCGAGACGCTCCGGGCCGCCCTCGACGAGGCGGAACGGGCGGGGGCGGTCGTGGTGACGACGGAAAAAGATCGCGCCAAGGCGGTTTTTTCGGAGCCGGAGGAGGGAACGACCGATAAGAATAAGTGGAAGAGTACGGACGCCGGGAGGCTGTGGATAGTGGGCGTCGACCAGCGCGTGGAGGACGAAGCCCTTCTTCGACAGACGGTGGCGGCTCTCCTTTAGCGCATTTCCTGCTTGCATTTTCCGGAATCCCGGGGCAAAATCGTCTGGGTTAGGGTTCCGGAACACCACGGCTCCCGGGAGCGGTCCCGGAGGCCGGCGGGAAATCCGGCGACCGGCGTCCATCTATTCGAGAAGCATGACCAGGGCAGAGGGAGACGGCGCACATCGCGCCCCTCAATGTCGGAGGTATCATTATGTCGTCTGAGCCACTGAAACTGGAGGCCGAACCGGCCAGCATCGACCAGGCGGTCGACCGAATCATCTCCCGCTTCCGCGAACGCGGCCGCATAGACATGGGGTCGGAAACGATTCGCGCCGCGCTCCGCGACCGGCTCGCCCACGCCGGCTTTGAAGAACAACAGATGCGCCTTCTCGAAGTCAATCTCCTCGGCAACATCTCCGGCTGGATGGAATTCGCCCTCGAGGAACGTCAACGCGGCCATAACGTCGTCCCCGACTTCGCCCGCCACCTGCGGACCTCCTTCCTCGCCCATTGCCGCGAAAAACAGACCACCCCCGACGAAGCCATCGCCATGTCCATCGAACTGGCCTCGGCCATCATGGAACTGGCAGGATCGTTCCGTCGGCAGTTCAACATCGCCTCCGGCCTGCCGGCTGGCGACCCGGACGAGGCGAAATAACCGCCCCCATGGAAGACGCCAACACCACGACCGAACCGGCGGTATCCGCCGAAGCGCTGGATGAAGCCGATTCGCGCCGCGAAGAGGCGGAGGACATCCTCCAGGGCGGGCCACGGTCGGCCAACCGCTCGGGCGCGCTCGCCTTCCTGGCGCTGGCGGTGGTCGTCGCCGCTGTCCTGCATTTTTATCTCTCGTCCGGCGGCGGCGTCTACCTCGCCCGCCTCGACGCCGAACTCCTCAACCACGCCGAACTGTCCCTCGCCGCCATGGAAGCGGACGGCCCCCTATGGCCATCGCGCCCTCGTGACCCCTCGGCCTCTACGAACACCTGCGCCGCGACATCCTCGTCTACTGCGCCCTGGTGGCCTGCGCCGCCTATATCTGGAGCCTGGCCGCCCGCGCCCGGGCCCGACGCGACGCCTTCGTCATCCACGACAAACTCACCGCCGAAATGGCGGAACTCCGCGCCCGACTGGACCAGGCCGGCATCGCCCGCATCGAAACGCCCGCGCCCGGTCCCGATGACACGAAAGGATTGTAATTTGGCACCCTATAGCCGCGTCTTACTCAAAGTCTCCGGCGAGGCCCTTGGCGGCGACGCCGGCGTCGGATTCGACAAGGCCGCCATCCAGATGGTGGCGGGCGAAATTCGCGACCTCGCCTCGGCCGGCATCGAAACGGTCGTCGTGGTCGGCGCCGGCAACTTCGTGCGCGGCTCCGAAGCGGCCGCCCTCGGCATCGAACGGGGCACGGTCGACTACATGGGCATGACGGCGACTATCCTCAACGCCCTCGCCCTCCAGTCCGCCGTCGAGGCGCTCGGTTATTCCACCCGCGTCCTCTCCGCCATCAAGGCCGACCAGGTCGTCGAACCCTATATCCGCCGCCGCGCCCAGCGCCATATGGAAAAGGGCCGCGTCGTCATCCTCGCCGGCGGCACCGGCAACCCCTACTGCACCACCGACACCGCCGCGGCGCAGCGCTCCATCGAACTCGACTGCAAGGCCATCCTCAAGGCGACCAAGGTGGACGGCATCTACACCGCCGACCCGATGAAAAACCCGAACGCGATGAAATACGAGCGCATCAGTTACTCCCAGGCGATCCGGGAAAAACTGAAGATCATGGACTCCACCGCCTTCTCCCTGTGCGAGGAGAACCACATCCCCATCGTCGTGTATTCCCTCAAGGTTCCCGGCAATACCCTCAAGGCCGCGACCGGGGCTGTTGTCGGAACGCTGGTTGACGGCGAGTAGGGTAATCTGCATAATATTTGCGCATCGTTAGTTATATAAAGACCGAACCCACTCGAGCGAAAGGAGCCAGCATGGCAGTCGACGATGTCATGGCCGCCGTCAAGGACAACATGGAGAAGGCCCTCTCCCACCTGCAGAAAGAATTCCGTCTGACCCGCACCGGCCGCGCCACCCCGGCGCTGGTGGAAGGCGTGCGCGTCAACGCCTACGGCGCGGAGATGCCCCTGAAGCAGTGCGCCACCATCTCGGTGCCGGAAGCGCGCCAGCTCATGCTTAAACCCTTCGACCTCGGACTCCTGAAGGAAATCGAAAAGGCGCTCCTCGCCTCCGACCTCGGCGTCACGCCGCAGAACGACGGCAAGATCATCCGCCTCACCTTCCCGCCCCTGACCGAGGAACGCCGCAAAAAGCTGGCCCAATCGGTCAAGTCCCAGGGCGAAGAGGCGAAGGTGGTTATCCGCAACGCCCGCCGCGACGGCATCAAGGGCCTCGAGGATCTCCAGAAAAAGAAGGAGATCAGCGAAGACGACCTGAAGGCGACCAAGGACGACGTCCAGAACCTGTTGAAGGACTACGAAAAGAAGGTCGACCAGGAAGTGGACAAGAAATCCAAGGAAATCATGGAGATTTAACCGCTTCTCCATCCCTGTACTGGCGAGGGCGCCCGGGCGGGCGCCCTCATTTTCGGAACCCATATGGCCCGCGATACCGCCATCCTCGAATTCCTCGGAACCGGCACCTCGACCGGCGTGCCTATCGCTGGGTGCACGTGCTGGCGCTGCCGCTCGACCGACCCGCACGACACGCGTCTCCGGTCAAGCGTCCGCATCGCCCACGGGAAACGGAACGTCATCATCGACACCGGGCCGGAGTTCCGCATCCAGTGTTTGCGGTCGTGCATCCAGGACATCGATTCGGTTCTCATCACCCACGACCACGCGGATCACCTGCACGGGCTGGACGATTTACGCGCGTTCTCGCTTTTTAAAAAGAAAACCCTGCCGGTCTGGGCGAACCGGGTGACCTTGGATATCATCCGCTCCCGGTTCAGTTATATCTGGAACGCGGTACAGGTTGGGGGCGGCCTTCCCGACCTCCGCCTCGAGGAAGCGACAGGGCCGTTCGTCGCCGGCGGCATGACGGTAACGCCCATCCCGATCAAGCACGGCAGGATGGACATACTCGGCTACCGCATCGGCGATTTGGCCTATATGACGGATATCTCGGCCGTGCCGGACAGTTCCCTCCCCCTTCTCGAAGGGCTGGGGACGATGGTTGTCAGCATGGTCCGCCATCGGCCGCATCCGACGCACCTGCACATCGCCGGCGTCAAGCGGTTGCACAAGCTGGTCAAGCCGAAGCAGACCCTGCTGACGCACTTGACGCACTGGTTTACGCACAAGGAACTGATTATGCGGTTGCCGGTTGATATCTCGCCGGCGTATGATGGGATGAAGATTGAGATAACCTTATAATTGTTTTTTAATTCACAATTCACAATTCATAATTCACAATAATTGGAAGAATTACATCGAGGATTCGCTCGCTTCCGCTCGCTTTTTACATCGCGGAATGACGATCGAGCGGAAGCGAGCGGGTCTTTGATGTGTTATTTAAT
>JAJQBO010000261.1 GCA_021203245.1 Planctomycetaceae bacterium | reverse complement strand
CCCTCACCCCGGCCCTCTCCCTCAAAGGGAGAGGGAGACTTCGCGGACCGGCTCAATTACCGCAAACCGTCTTCGCCCTTGATTTCCGACTTCTGCAAGCCGCCGATGCGCGGGTGCGGACGGCCGCCGTCCGTGACGGCGAGGGCGACCACGATTTCGTCCGGGTGCGGCGCGTCGTTGATTTTCACTTCGATGGCGTCGTAATGGGTGCGGACAAAGGCCGCGTCCTTGTAGTGCAGCGGCACGTCCAGCGGCGTGCCGGGGCCGCCGGCCTTCTTCGCCGAGGGAATGATCGCCTTGCCGCCGGCGATGGCTTCGCGCATGGGCTTGCCGAGCTTCGGGTGGAGGATGGCGGCGCCGTGCTCGAGTTCGCCGGCGATGCCGATAATCGCGCCCTTGCCGTAGCTCTCGACCTCTTCCGGCTTCACGCCCATGGCCTTGACGCCGATGTCGGTCAGGTACTTGCCGAGGTATTCGCCGACGTCCATGAGCTGGCTCAGGTCTTCCTGGTACTTGCCGGCGAAGGGGTTCTTGATCACGGCGGCGACGACGCAGCGCTTGATCGGCTTGTCGACCTTGCAGAAGCCTTCGGCAAAAATCTCTTCGACCGTGGTCACGATTTTTCTGATTTCCACATCTGCCATGTTCTTCTCCTGTGAATTGCCCAGACTGCAAAGAATTGCCAAACTACCGCGTCAATCGATATAGAGCTTCTTCATTTTCCGCCACAACGACGACTTCGACAGGCCGAGCTGTTCCGCCGTCTTCAGCCGGGAGCCGCCGTTCATGAGGAGCGCCTGCTTGATTATTTGCGCCTCGTAGTCCCGAATCAGCATCCCGTAGACCGAATCCTCCTCCGACCCGGTGGAGGAACCGGCGGGCATCTGTCCCAGGAGGCCCATCGGCAGGTGGTGCTTTTTGACGATGACCGAATCGTCCATCCCCGCCAGCACCGTCTGGATAAAGGTGCGGAGTTCCCAGGCGTTCGCCGGCCACGGCTGGGCCTGGAGGATGGAGAGGGCCTCGTCGTCCACCCCTTCGACCCGGGTGCCGTACTGCAGGTTCAACTGGCGCAGGAACACGCCGACGAGATCGCCGATGACTTCCGGCATCACCGACAGGGCGGGCAGGACGATGCCGTGCCGCACCAGGAGGGTGTACAATTCCTCGTCGAAGCGGCCGACCTTGACGAGCGGCACCAGGTTGTGGGTGGTGGAGACGATGACCCGCGCGCCGAGTTCAATTGGCTCGTTGTCCCCGACCGGGAAGAACTTCCCGCTCGACAGGGCCTGCTGCAGCTTGGCCTGTACCTGCAGGTCCATCCGGTCGATGTTCATGAGGTACAGGGTGCCGCCGCCGGCGAGGACGATGGCGCCCGGGTGGCGGCCGCGCATGACGCCGCGGATGACCGCGTCGGCGTAACCGAAGATCGCGCCGGCGAGGAGGTCCTGGTCGAGCGCGTCGCAGTTGACGGTCACGAACGGCTTGGAACGGCGCGGGCCGGCGTTGTGGATGGCCTGGGCGAGGGTGCGCTTTCCCGTCCCCTTTGCCCCGACCAGGAGCAGGGTGTCGTCCGACTCGGCCGCCTCGCGGCCTTCCCGCTTCAGCCTGGCTATTTCGGGCGATTCGCCGACGATGTCGTCGAAGGTCGTGTCGGCGGTGTTGAGTTCATAGATGCTGTCGATAAGGCGCTGGCGCTGCGCCACCGAATCGTTGTTGTTGAAGCCGATGCCGAAGCGTTCCGTTACCGGTATGCGCACCGCCTTCGCGCCGACAATATAGGTGGAGTCGCCGAGGACGGCCTTGCCCAATTCCATGCTCTGCCGGGCCAGGGCGCTGACCTGTCCTTCGTATTCGAGGTTCGACTTGCCGGTGGAGTCGACGGAGACGAGCCGCCGGCCGTCCTGGTCGAACAGCACCGCCTCGCCTCCCGCCACCCTGGCGATGAGGGGAAGCGCGTGTTCCAGCACCTTCCGCAGCCGCTCCGCGTCCGGCGGCTCGCGGCCGCCCGGGGCGAGCAGAAGAAAGCACTCGCCCAGCGGCAGGACATGATAGGTCTTCGCGCCCGCCCACGGCGGCACGACCGTCTCGGGGACGGTCGCGCCGGCCGTCAGGCCGACCACGCTCTTGCCGACGTGGAGCGTCGACGGCCCGCTCCGTTCGTCGGCGTGGCCGACAACCACCCCCTCCGCGTCGGTAAGGGCCGCCGACCCGGACACGAGGGCGGCGAAACGGGGCAAGGCGGCGATGAGTTGACCGCGCATCGTATCCACCCTACGCCACCGTCGGTTTGCGGGTGACGGGCGGGGTGTTGCGGCTGGCGGTGAACATCACCTGGCCGTCGACGAGGACGATGCTGACGCCGGGGACGTCGCCCGCTTCGATCGCCTCGAGGGCGGTCTTGCCGACGCCGCCCAAGGGAGCGTCCATGATGACGATGTCCGCGTCCCTGCCTTCCGCGAGGATGCCGCAGGTGAGGCCGTACACCTTCGCCGTGTTGCCGGTGGCGCAGCAAATGGCTTCCGCACCGGAGACGGCGGTCATCGAGGCGACGTAGGCGATATTCCGGAGAATGCCGAGGGGAATGATGCCGGTGCCGGACGGCGAGTCGTTCCCCATGATGAGCCGGGCGAGCTGGCCCTTCGACTTCATCGTGTTGGCGGCGTACTGCATAGTCTTGAAATTGCCGCACTGGACGATTTCGAGGGTGAGTTTGGTGTCGACCAGCTTGTCGATTTCCGCTTCGCTAATGGAGGTCGGGCCGCCGTTGACGTGCGAGACGACGTCCGGGTCGGCGGTCACGACCATGTCGGCGGTGACGGTGCTGGAGCCGGGGATGGAGGTGCCGCCGGTGTGCATCTGCACCTTCATGCCGTATTTCCTGGCCCACTGCACCATCTGGTTCGCCTCTTTCGGGTCCTTCACCGAGCCGAGGCCGATTTCCCCGACGATGCAAACGCCTTCCTTCGCCATCTCCTCGAAGTCTTTTTCGGTCAGGCCCTTTTCAAGGATGACCGCGCCGCCGTGCAGCTTGACCCCGCCCGGACGGGCGTTCTGGGCGCTCTTGTGGGCGACGATGGCGAGGGCCTTGGTGCCGCTCGGGTCTTTGGGACGGCCGGGCGTGTGCGGTTCGCCGGCGGAGATCATCGAGGTGACGCCGCCGTGCAGCGAGGAGTTAATCCAGTTGAGAATGCTCTGCCGGGGCGAGAAGTCGCCCAGCACCGGGTGGACGTGGGAGTCGATAAGGCCGGGCGCGACGGTGGTGCCGTTGGCGTCGATGACCTTGTCCAGCGTGGCGCCGTCCAGGATGGAGTCCGGGCCCATCTTGACGATCTTGCCGTCGTCAATCAGGATGGCGGTGGCGTCGGAGACGGGCTTGGCGATGTCGCCGGTCACGAGGATACCGATGTTCTTGATGCCTAGCATGGTGTTTCTCCTTGTGTGGTTGCCTTGACTCTTGGATACCGCTATTCCACGACGTACTGGTCGGAAAGCTTGCCGAACTCGCCCAGCCCGACGAGATCATTGAACTGCGAAAAGACGATCATGCTGTCCTGCAGGTTCTTCGTGGTGCCTTCCTTCTTCAGCCCTTCGTACAGGGTGAACATCGCCCTGGCGGTGACGTAGGTGGAGGCGGTGGGATAGATGACCAGGCTATAGCCGAGCGCCTCCAGTTTGTCGTTCGGGAGGAGCGGGGTGCGGCCGCCTTCGACCATGTTGGCGAGGCTGGGCTTTTTGATGGCCTCGTGCACCTTCTTCATCTCCTCCTCGCTCTCGACCGATTCGACAAAGATGATGTCCGCGCCGGCTTCTTCGTACAGTTTGCCGCGGCGGATGGCTTCGTCGATGCCGTGCTCGGTGCGGGCGTCGGTGCGGGCGATGATGGCGAGGTCGGGGTCCTGGCGGGCGGCGATGGCGGCCTTGATCTTGCCGACCATCTGCTCGGCCGAGACGACCTTGCGGTTCGACATGTGGCCGCAGCGCTTGGGTGCGACCTGGTCTTCAAGTTGCAGTGCGGCGACGCCGGCGGCTTCGTACTCGCGGACGGTGCGCATGACGTTGATGGCGTTGCCGAAGCCGGTGTCGGCGTCGGCGATGACGGGGATGGAGACGGCGGACACCATCTTGCGGGCGCGGTCCAGCATCTCGGTCATGCTGAGGAGGCCGATGTCGGGCTGGCCGAGGGCGCTGGCGGCCTGGCCGTAGCCGGTCATGTAGACGGCGGCGAAGCCGCACTTCTCGACCACCCGGGCCGAGAGGGCGTCGTGCGCGCCCGGCGCGACGAGGATGGCCTTGTCGGCCAGCAGTTTCCGTAAGGTTTTGCGTTGTTCCATGGGTCTACTCCCTCATTGATTGGCGATAAAATAAGTGCGTAACAGTTCGAATGCGTAGATGTCGCTGTGCATGCCGATGACGCCGGCGGTGAACAGCAGATAGTCCCGGTCGACGACGACGTCGGCGTGTTCGGGCAGGAGCGAGATGCCCCGCCGGGACAAGGCTTTTTCGACAATCTCCCGCGCCTCCTCCTCCGGCCGGTGGGCGAAGTAACCGCCGACGGCGACGACGGTGGTGACACTGCGGAGGTCGCGGCCGATTGGCATGCCGGGCTGCGCGCCGGTCAGCGGGTCCGATTCGGTGACGATATGGCCGGCGTGGCGCTTCAAGGCTTCCTCGACCGCGGTCTGGGCGAGGTATTTGTCGAAGTTTTTCTCCTCCTCCGAGTCGGGGAGATAATCGGTGTTCTGTTCCAGTATCTCGCAGTACTTCCGGAGCCGCTCGGCCATGTCGTCGTCGACAATGCCCTGGCGGGCGAGGATTTCCCGCGGGTCGACGGAGTTCGTCACCCCGGTGGCGCTGACCCGCATGCCGAGGTTCCCCTCGACCGTGCGGTAGGCGACCTGCTTGACGTTCGTGACGATCAGGCCGATTTCCTCCTGCGGCAGCGATGCGTAGGCGGGGATGACCGAATGCACGTCGGTGGTCGCGCCGCCCATGTCGACGACGATGACGCCGCCGACGCCGTCGGCGTTGTAGACGCCCTTGGCGAGGAGTTCAGACGCCAAAAGGACCGCGCCCGGCGTGGGGATGACCTGCTCGTCCGTCAATTCGGCCTGCATCTTGACGAGGCCGGGGGCCTTGGTTATCTGCTTGATGAATTCGCGGTGGATGGTGTGGCGCGCCTTGTCGACGTTCAGCTTGTGGATGGTGGGCATGATGTTGGGGACGCGGACGCACGGGACGTCGTTCGCCTCCAACAAGGCCGCCACCGTCGGCTGCGCGACGATGTTGCAGGCGATAATCACCATCGCCCCCACCTTGCTCTCGATAATCAGCTTGGCGTTTTCCACCGCCGACGACTCGTCGCCGTAATCGGTGCCGCCGGCGAGGAGAATGATGTCGGGTTTTATCTCCATCAGGATCTGGACCCGGTAGTCGGGCGGATCTTCGGACGAGATGATTTCGAGAATCTTCGCGCCCGAATTCATCGCCACTTCCTTGGCCGCCCGGGCGGTGACGCGGGCCATATAGCCCATCGCCACCATCCGCAGGCCGCCGGCGGCGCTGGACGACGCCAGCACCCGCGCCGCCTCGACCGGTCCCCCGAGGTCCCGCCCCATCTGCTCCCGCCCCTCGCGAATCGCGCCCCGGACGTCGTCCAGGCTGGTCGGCGTCTGGCTGGTGGCGAACAGGCGGTGGTTGTCGATCAACCGCTGCTTGGTATAGGTGGAGCCGATGTCGATGATGAGGTAATCGTTCAAGAGAAAACCTTTGTTGCTAATTCACAATGCACAATTCACAATTCATAGTGATGAACCACGATGAACAATTACCGAATACACCACCGCTCTCACGTATTCCATTCAATATTTGCAGTGAAACATTGTGCATTGTGAATTATGAATTGTGAATTACGGTATCAGTCCAAAACGTAATAACACGTGCCTTCCATAATCCGCCGCGCGGTGCGGTTCACTTCGGCGCGGGTAAGGACCCACGCGCCGCCCCCCTGCTTTGCTTCGACATTCAGGTCGATGACGCCGGCCGGGTGGCCGATGCGGACGGCCAGGGCCTTGCCCCGGTCCTTCGCCTTCATCGCCTCGTTGACGACCGTGCCCTCGATGCGGGCCGCCGCGCCGGTGCAGGTGGTGGCGGTGCCGGCGTAGGTCTTGTGGGTCACCTGCATGAAAAGGAGGCGCGAGACAAAGTCGACGTCCGACTCCTCGATTTTCTTGCCGGTGGTGAAGTCGTTGTACGCTTGCGCAGGCGACACGAACGCGACCATGGGGAAGGCCGGGATAGTCTTGACCGCGTCCTTCCAATCCGTGCACAGGCCCATCATCACCGCGCCCTTGGCGCGGATTTCCTCCAGCTGCGCGAGGAGCTTCTTGTTTTCGTCGATCTGCGCCGGAGTCTCGATGCCGGTGCAGCCGAGGTCCTTGGCCCGAACGAATACAACCGGGTTGGCGGCGTCGACGAGCGAGGCTTCGATTGAGCCAAGGCCTTCGACTTCGATGCGGTCGACGACATTGCCGGTCGGCAGCAGCTTGCCGGTGGCCGACCCGGCGGTGCCGGAAAAATCGACAACCACTTCCGCCCCGGTGCCGGGCACGCCGGCGATGGCGTAGTCACCCTTGACCTTGGCCTTGCCGTTTTCGACCTGGACCTTTTCGACAAGGATTTTGTCCGTGTTGGTGTTCAGGATGCGGACGGTGGTCACTGGTTCCGTCACCTCGACCAGCCCTTCGTCGACCGCGTAGGGGCCGACGCCGGCGGAGATGTTGCCGCAGTTGCCGGAGTAGTCGATCATCGGCGCGGTATAGGACACCTGGCCGAAGGTATAGTCGATGTCGGCGTCGGGGCGGCTCGACTTCTTGATGACCGCCAGCTTGCTGGTCAGGGGGTCCGCGCCGCCGAGGCCGTCGATCTGGCGCTTGTCGGGCGAACCGAAAACTTTCAGGATAATGGCGTCACGCTCGGGACCGGCCGGCGGCAGATCCTCTTCGCGGATAAAAATGCCCTTGCTGGTGCCGCCACGCATGATGACGACGCGGATGCTGCTTTGTTCCATGGTAATGCTCCCTCTGTAATTTATTACAATGACATTGCTGGTACGGTACATTTAGAGAACCCGTAAATTCTCACCCTATCGTCACCCCGGCGTGCTCACGGTCGCCGTGCAAAGGGCGTGTGGTTGTGCCGGGGCAGGCGGAAGAACAGTTGCTGCACTCTTCACCGGATTTGTAGCACATCGCGTCCACGATTGCCCCGGCACAACCACACGCCCTTTGCACGGTTCATTGCCGCACCGCCGGGGTGACGTATAGGGCAGATTCGCCGCTTCGATTTGGTGCGTGTTCGACCCTACTTGTCCCGTTCACGCAGCAGCTTGCCGACCAGCTCGACCGACTTCTCACAGTCGGTGCCTGGCCCGAAAAACGCGTCGACGCCGAGGAAACCGGTGCCTTCGTCCTTCATTTTCTTTTCCATGGCGGCGTGCTCTTCTTCCTTTTCGGCGATGCGGCCGCCGGCGAACAGCACCGTCTTGTCGCGGAGGCCGAGTTCGCGGAGCCGCTTGTCGACGCGCGGGAACAACTCGCGGCCGAGGCCGAGCAGGTTGCCGACGCCGACCCCTTGCGCGCCCGTCTCGGCGACGACGTCGGCGACGGTCTCGGGCAGGTTCATGCCGCACAGGAAGATGATTTCATAGCCTGCGGCCTGGAACGCCTCCCGCTGCATGTTGATGCCGACGACGTGGGCGTCCGCCCCGACGGTGGCGAGGACGATTTTGTACTTCTGGGTGATGGGGGCCTGGGGCGGGACCGAGGTCTCCTCCTTCGACTGCGGCATATAGTCCGCGTCGACGCCGAGGGGCGTGTAGCCGGGGATATAGCGGCGGATGCCGTCGGAGTCGCGGTGGGTCTTGACGTAACGCTTCAGGTCCCAGCCGCCGGCGCGGGGCGTGTCGAGCACGCCGGACTTCCCGGCCTCGACCACCAGGTCGATCAGTTCCTCCTCGCCGTAGGCGTCCCAGAACGATTCGGTTATTTGGCTCGGCTGGAGCATGCGCGGCAGCTTGAGGGCGGCGGTGAGGACAGCCATGGCTTCCCGCTGGATTTCCCGCTTGCGCGCTTCGATGTACGGGTCCTGGATGTTGATTTTGTAGGTGTTGTCGAAGACGTTCCAGCTCGCCCACAGCGACTTCGCCATCGAATCGCCGGTTGGGATGCCGACGTTTTCCGCCGCCTTGGTGCGGTAGAAGTTCACCCCTGCCAGCTTGGCGGTGTAGGCCATGCGGGCGAAGTGCGCCTGCTCGGCGATGAGGTCGGCGGGCGGGTTCTGGAAGGTCTCGGGCACGCAGATGATGAACTCGGACCAGATGGTTTCGCGGAACGCCTTGACGAGGGCGATGTCTGCCAGGACGTTGATGCCGCCGACATTCATCTGGATGCCGGACAGGGACGACGGCAACCCGGCCTTGACGGCCATCCCTTCGGCGAGGAGGCACATCGCCAGGGCCATGCCGTCGGTGCCCATGATGTTGTTGATGTGCTTGTGGGTGTCGAGCTGGGCGAAAATTCCGTTTTCGCCGCAGAGTTGGATTGCCTTGAAGCCGTTCACCACCTTGGTGCGGAAATCGTGGATGCCGCGCCCGCCGAAGTGGACGTGGATGACCGGCCCGATGTCGGTGCCGTCGAAGCCGGCGACGAGGGCGTTCAAGACATTCAGGTGGGTGGTGTCGCCGGTGGCGTTGATGCGGATGGGATGTTTCGCGCCGCCGCCCATCTGGACGAATTCGCGCTCGCCCGCCGGGGTGATGCCGCCCTTGCCCCGGGACTGGTCGATCAGTTCGCGGCCGGCCAGGGGGTCGATGTGGCGGGTGGCTTCGGCGTGGACGAAGTGGAAGATGGTGCGGCCGAACTTCTCCGCCATGTCGTACATGGCGCAGGATTCCTTGTAGGTCTCTTCGGCCGAATTGCGGCCGAGAATGGGGTTGAGGATCGGAATGCCGTCCGCCGCCGCCTGGCGGCCAAGCTCGGTGATGCGGTAGCCGCCCCGCATCACGCCCGCGACTTCGCGCGGGTACGGATCCGGCAGGTCCACCACATTGCCCTTGTCGTCGAGGCCGGGCATTTTCACCCCATAGGCGTCTTCATACGCCCTGATGGCCTCGATGTCTTCGCGAATGATCTTTTCCGTCTTCGGCCGTGCTTTTGCCATGATGTAATCACCCTTGTTGAGAGGACGCTGCCGGTATCCGCCATACCGGGCGGGCGGCGAGTCATCATATACTGTTGGAGAGGTATCTACTAATCTATGCTGGCGCGTGCAGTTTTTCCCCGCGCGCCAGCAGTTTTTCCCGCACCTTGTTCATAAGCCCGCCGGCGCGCAGCGTCTCGAGGGAGCTTTGCGCCAGCGGCGTCAGCGGGTATGTCTTGCCCTGGGTCGTATTGACGAGACGGGCGTTTTCGATATCGACCTGGAAGCGGTCGCCCGGCTTCGCCTCGGCCCGAATAGCCGCCGCTTCGGGGCTCGTCACCACCGGCAGGCCGATGTTGATGGCGTTCCGGCGGAAGATGCGGGCAAACGACCCGGCGACAACCGCCGCCACGCCGCTCGCCTTCAGAGCCACCGGAGCCTGCTCGCGGCTGGAGCCGCAGCCGAAGTTTTCGCCGGCAATGACCACGTCGCCCGGCTTCACCTGTTTGGCAAAGTCCGGAATCTCGCTCCCGGCCAGGGCCGCTTCACCCAGTTTTTCCGGCGGATACGACATGGCATAGCCGGGAAGGATTTGGTCTGTATCCACGTTGTCGCGCAGCAGGAACGCCGCGCCGATTGTCGTCTCCATTATTTGCCCTCCCGCACCACGGTGCCCGGTTCCACCAGTGTGCCCGCCACCGCACTCTCCGCCACGACCCGGGGCGAGGCGAGGTAAATCTGCGCCGCCTTGTCGCCCATGCGGCCGGGGAAGTTGCGGTTGGTGGCCGAGACGGCGACGTCGTCCGGGGTCAGGAGGCCCTGGTGCGAGCCGAAGCACGGGCCGCAGCCGGGATTGGTGACAATCGCGCCGGCGTCCCGGAACACCCTGGTCAGACCGTTTTCCTCCATCTTTTCGAGGATGCGCTTGGACGCGGGCACGACGACCATGGTCACGCCGTTTGCCACGGCGCGGCCGCGCAGCACCTCGGCGGCGATGGCCATGTCTTCGTAGCGGCCGTTCGTGCAGGAGCCGAGGACGGCCTGGGTGATGCGGGTGCCGGCGATTTCGGACACGGGCTTGACATTGCCGGGGCTGGCCGGGCAGGCGGCGACAGGGACGATTTCCGCCGCCTGGATGTCGTGGACGATAGCCGGTTCGCCCAGGTCTTCGTTCCCTTGGTCGATATAGCCGATCATCGCGCCCATCTCGATCATCATGTTGGCCATGGTCATCTTTTCCGACTGCGGCATGGCGGCGATGGCGTCGCCGGTAAAGACGACCGCCTTGTCGGTAAAGCCGTTGGTCGTGAAGCGGCCGATGACCGTGAGGATAACATCCTTGCCGTAGACGTGCGGGCCGAATTCGCCGTGGAAGCGGATGATATGGGTCTCCGGCACCTCGAGATCGAGTTCGCCCAGGGCCATCACCGCCGCCGTCTCGGTCGACCCGAGAGGAATGGCGAGCGCCCCCTTCGCGCCGGCGGTGCAGGTGTGGGAGTCCGCCCCGACGACGATGTCGCCGTGGGTGTACAGCCCTTCCTCGAAGGCCAGTTGGTGGATGACGCCTTCGGACCGGTTGAAAAGTCTGGTGCCGAATTCGTCGCAAAACTCCTGGACGATGCGGTGCTGGCGGCGCGAATCGACGGTGGAACAGGGGATGTTGTGGTCCATGACAAAGACCACCTTGGCCGGGTCATACACCCGGGTCGCGCCGATGGAGCGGAACTGCTGGATGGCGATGGGAGCGGTGACGTCGTGGGCCAGCGCCAGGTCCACCTTCACCGTTATCTCCTGCCCCGCCTCGACCGAGTCCAGCCCGGCCTTGGCGGCAAGCATGCGTTCGATGATGTTCATGAAAGGGTCCTGTTTCTTGCGTGCCGCCGGAGCGGCTGGTTGTGCGGGGTGCCAATGGAGCCGCGAATTACTGTTCCCTGACTTCGACGCCGGCGTATTCCTCGGCCAGCTTGACGATGGCCGACATATCTTCCTTGCCATAACCCTTGGCGCGGGCGGCTTCGTAGACCTGTTGGGCCATGTTGCCGAAGAGGAGCGGCATGCCGACGTCCTTGGCGGTGTCGATGGCGAGCTGCAAGTCCTTGTATTCGAGATCGACCATAAAGCCGGGCTGGAAATTGCCCTTGGAGAAGAAGTTCTCGTACTTGGCGGTGAGGGCGTAGGACGAGCCGGAACTTTTCGAAATAATGTCGAACAGGGTTCGGGGGGCCAGGCCGGCCTTGACGCCCAGCACCATCGCTTCGGCGAGAGCCGCCATATTGCAGCCGAAGAGGAGGTTATTGACCAGCTTGACCGTGTCGCCCGCGCCGACGTCACCAATGCGGTCTATTTTCGTGCCGATGCATTCGAGATACGGCTTCGCCTTGGCGAAGAGGGCCTCGGACGCGCCGACCATGATGGTGAGGGTGCCTTTTTCCGCGCCGGCGGTGCCGCCGCTGACCGGCGCGTCAATCAGGTCGACGCCCTTTTCGGCCGCGATTTTCGCCAGCTTCTGGATGACGCGGGGCGTGATGCTCGACAGGTCGATGACGAACAGCCCGGGCTTCGCGCCGGCGAGGATACCGTTCGCGCCCAGCATCGTGTCCTCGACAATGGCCGAATTGGGGAGCGAGGTAAACACCACCTCCGCGTTGGCGGCCATGGCGGCCGGGCTGGCGGCTGCGGTCGCGCCCAGGGCCTTCATGCCGTCGACGGCGGCGGGGACGACGTCATAGACCGCGACCTGGTGTCCCTTTTTGATGAGATTCGCGCACATTTTCGCGCCCATGGCGCCGAGGCCGATAAAGCCAATCATCGTGTCAGTCTCCCCAACGAAAAAAGAAATAAGGTTGTTATCCGCAAGACGTGTTTCTCGTAAACCACAATGTTTATTATATCATATTTATCCAAAAAATCCAGTTCAATTTACCCCATAACGGATACATTTAATTTAAGCTGTTATTTTATTGGATATTATAACGTCTCAAAAGTGACACGCGCTTTTGTGGCCCATTCCAATTCACTCCGGAAATGTGGACCCCTCTGTGGCACAGGCACCAGGGCGGGGGTAATGGAGGTTGGACCAATCGCGCGGGGTGCTTCACTGTATGTCGCCCCGGCGTCAGGAGTGCATCAGCGGACTTCGGGGGTGACGGATGGGGAGGATTACGCGCTATTCTCTATAATTGTGGGACCACTCTTGTCCAAAACAAGATCGCCGAGTGTATATACGGGTAAGCCCTTAGCCACCATAGGGGCGCCTTGCCCCGGCACAACCTCCCGTTCAATTCCCGGTTCAGCGTGCAAGACGCCGGGGTGACGTTTGGGGAAGAGTGCGGCGATAATGGCGCGAAGACGCATTTTTGCCAATAAAACGACACGCTTCCCCCCAAACGTCACCCCGGCGGGAGAACAGTGAACCGGACGAGAAACGGGAAGTTGTGCCGGGGCAGGTGGGCTGATCGTGGCTCCGGAATTGTTTTGAACAGCAGTGTTGTGGGATTATGAGTGACGAAGCGCCTGGTAGGCTTCCGGTGTATCGATGTCGCCGACGACGCCGGGATCGTCCACATCCACCAGCAGCACCCGGTCGCCCAGTTCGGCGAGTATGCCGCGAGCGCCCCTGTCGCCCTGAATCGATTCCACCGCGTCGAAAAGCTTGGACGACAGGATAACCGGGTTGCCGCGCCTGCCCCGGTAGCGGGGCGCGGTCACGGGATGCGAGGGGTCGGCACCGACGGCTCGGCGGTGAGCCATTGCCAGCCGCCGCAGCGTGGCGGGGGTGATCAACGGCTGATCGCCCAGCACGACCATGACGGCGGCCGCCTCCGGGCGGCATTCCCGGATATGGCGCACACCGGCCCGCAAGGACGTGCTCTGGCCTTCGGACCAGTCGCTATTGACCAGGAGGGAGATTGCGGTATTATTCGGGAACTCGCGCGTCACCGCCTCCTCGACCGCCGCAGCGCCGTGGCCAAGCACCAGCGTCGGCCCGTCTATCACTCCCGACGCCAGGACAGCCGCAAGGGTATGGGCAAGGACGGGCCGTCCGCGCCAGGGCAGGAGCAGCTTGCCGCCGCCCAAGCGGGTGTCGCCGCCGGCCGCCAGCACCAGCCCATGGATGCGCACCGGAGCGGGACCGGCGGCACGGCAGTCGAGTTCTGTGGCGTGCAGCGATCCGACATACGCGCCGTCCACGCCTGCCTGGCACGCGTCGGCAATCGCAAGCCCGACGTCGACCAGTTCCGGCGTGTCGGCCTGGTTCAGGAAAACGAGCCGCGCCGCGTCGGGCGGGGTATACTGAAACAGGCCGTTCGGGTGGGTGACGAGCGCCGCGACCGTTTCGGGCGTGAAAGCGTCGCCGTCCCGCAAGCCGGTGATGGCGGACGCCCGGTCGAACCGGAACACCCGTTCGGGCGAGAACGGCTGCACCACTCCCGACAGCCCCACCACCGCTATGGACGCCACGGTCCGGGACGGTATCACCGGTTCGTGTCCGGCCGGGGCCTTGAGGGGACGCCGGGCCGCGCCGTCGGCTTCGACAAGTATCCAGTCGGCGACGCCCCGCCGGTCGAGGTCGTCGAGTTCTTCGGGCGTGTAGCCAAACACCTTGCCCCCCTCCCCCGGCCGCGCCGCCAGGAGCAGGCCTTCGGGCGGCAGGCGGAGCTGGAGCGGATCGTCGGCAAGGTGAACCGGCATGCCCGTCTCCGGCCCCGGCTCGGCCATGCGGGTGGAGGTGGTGCAGAGGACGCGCTCGCCGCCCGCAGCCAGGGCCTTCCCGAGCGCGTGCAGCAGGGTCGTTTTGCCGCCGCCCCCGACCAGGCACACCGGACTGCGGGGATAGCGTCGCAACGCGCTGGCGAGATTGACCGTTTCCACATTCAGCACAGGGGGGAATCCTTATGAAAAGCGACTCACCGTTCCACCGCCCGATCATCATCAAGGGAGCGGGCGAAATGGCGACCGGCGTGGCGGTGCGGCTGTATCGGGCCGGGTTCCGCCATCTGCTCATGCTCGAGGTCGCGCAGCCCATGGCGGTGCGGCGGGCGGTGTCGTTCTGCGAAGCCGTCTATGACGGCGAACAGGTGGTCGAAGGCGTTGCCGCCACCCTGCTCGTGGCCGACGAGGAATCGGTCCACGCCTGGGAGCGCGGCCGCATCGCCGTCGCCGTCGACCCGGACTGGACCTGGCTCGACCGACTCCAACCCGCCGTCAGTATAGACGCGGTCATCGCCAAGCGCAACCTGGGAACGCGCAAGGAGGAAGCGCCGCTCGTCGTCGCCCTCGGCCCCGGTTTCACCGCCGGGCAGGATGCGCATTTCGTCGTCGAGACCCAGCGCGGCCACAACCTTGGCCGCCTCCTCGCCAGCGGCGAAGCCGAACCCAACACCGGCATTCCGGGCAATATCGGCGGTTACACCCGCGAGCGCGTGCTCCGCGCGCCCACCGGCGGCATGGTGGAAGACGCCCGCGCCATCGGCGAAATGGTTGCCGCCGGCGACGTCGTCTGCACCGTCAACGGCGAAGCGGTGCGGGCGGCAATCGCCGGCGTGGTGCGCGGCATGATCCGGCCCGGCATCCTGGTGCGGACCGGGACGAAGATAGGCGACATTGATCCACGGGGCGAAAAGGGGTAATGTTTTACCGTGGCCGAAAAGGCGGGGGCGCGCGGGGGGGGGGCGGTGCTTGAAGC
>JAJQBO010000113.1 GCA_021203245.1 Planctomycetaceae bacterium | reverse complement strand
TGCTGGATGTGTCCCGGAAGACCCTCTACCGGATGCTTGAAAAATACCTGTAACATCTTTTGCCCGGACTGCCGCGCGCCGCCCGGTATTAACCCCTGGCACGTCCAGGTGGTCAAAAAAAACCACGCCCGAATCCCTGGCACGCTTCTTGCTGATGCGTTGGTGTTCCTGCCAACCGTTGGTGTGTCACGCGAGCCTGCCCGGTGTGGGGCAGGAGCGCGCGATTGATTGATCCGTCAACTCAGTCAAGGGAGGGAGAAGGTTTGGAGACGCTAGACAAAGTACGGAGCGGATACGGATCGCGATTCGGCCTGCTCTGCCTCATGGTCGGAGGCAGCGTGGGCACGGGCAACTTGTGGCGCTACCCGCGCCTGACCTGTCAGTACGGCGGGGCCTTCGTCGTTGCGACAGTGATCGCGCTGGTGGTTATCGCCATTCCGCTGGTCATGTCGGAGTCGTTTGCCGGCCGCGCCAGCCGCCATTCCGCGCCCGGCGCGTTCCGCGATTTGCTCGGCCCGAAGTGGACGTGGATGGGCACCTTCGCCACCTTTTGCTATTTCATGATGCATGCGAATTACACGGTCATCCTTGCCTGGTGCATCCGCTATATGTTCATGTCTATGACCGGCACCTATTATGGCGTCTCGGATAAAATGGCGCTGTTCAACAGCGTCGCCGCCAACGACCTGGGCACCGGCGTCTGCTGGATCGTCATGATGGTGCTGGCGTACTACTGCCTGCGCTCCCAATCCATCCTGGAAAAATCGGCCAAACTGATCATGCCCGCCCTGCTGGCCGTCGTCCTCATTCTCGTCGCCTATGCGGTGACCCGAACCGGCTCGGTCGAAGGGTTGAAATACTCCTTCGCTTTCCAATTGAGCGATCTGTGGGATCCGAACATTTGGCTCGAAGCCATCACCCAGGACTTCTGGTCCCTCGGCTCCGGCACCATGCTTGTCCTCTCGATTTCGAAATACGCGTCCAAGAAAGAGGACATCGTGGTGAACGGCAAGGTCCAGGCCTTCGGCGACATGACGTTCGCGCTCCTGGGTACGCTTATCGTGTTGCCGTGCATCTTCGCCTTTACCGGTTCGACTGAGGAAGCGGTCACCCTCGCCCGCTCCGGCAACAACGGCCTGACCTTTGTCGGCCTGACGAACATGTTCGAGTCGCTCGCCGGCGCGGGCCGGGTGCTTGGCACCCTGTTCTTCCTGGCATTGTCCTTTGCCGCCTTTTCGTCCATCATCGCCGCGACAACCTGCTTCAGCGGCGTCTTCACCGACATGGGCATGAGCCGCAAAAAAGCCGCCGCACTGGCGGTGTTCGGACAGGTCGCCCTCGGCCTCCCCTCCTTCCTGAGCCAGGACATCCTGACCAACCAGGACACGGTGTGAGGATTCGGCATCTTTATCGGCGGCATGTTCAGCGGCATCCTGGCGTTCAAATTCGGCGCAAACAGGATGCGGACCAAGTACATCAACCCGGTCAGCAACCGGAAGCTGAGTTGGACCTTCGATATCTGCGCCGGCTCAATTGCGCCTGTCGCGACAGCCATCGTGCTGGTCCTGTGGATTATCCAGGCCATCGGCTGGGACGAACACTGGTGGAATCCGTTTGCCATCAGCAGCCTCGGCACCATGCTGATGCAGTGGGCCATCGGCTTTGCCCTGGTGCTCTACTATAACAAGACCATCAACGAGAAAACCAAGGGCGTGTATTTCGACCCGAATGCGGAAGGGTTCCCCGAGGTGCCCGACGCGTTGATGAAGGAAGTCTGACCAGAGAGGAGAAGTCGTATGTGGGTAATTAGTATGCTGGCCTGCTTTGCAATAATCTTCGGTCCGTTTGTCTATTATGTGTCTATCGCGCTGAAGATCGGCAGCCCCGATTCCGAGAAGAAATAACCGAGCCAGAAGCGTTCCCGGTAAAACGGGAGCGCTTCCTCAAGTTTGGCCATATCGGCACCCCCACGCGTCACCCCGGCGGTGAATCGCCGACCAGCGGACACGCGTGTGGTTGTGCCGGGGCACGGTGCAAACGACCCTGTGCTGCAAGGCGATTCAGGATTCCCTGTCGTCCACGTCTAGCCCGCCTTGACCCGGCATAACTTCCCGTTCGTGATGCAGCGGACGGTTTTCACGCCGGGGTGACGGTTGGGGGAGGTTGGGATGTACTGGTGAAAATGGCTGAAGCAAGCTCTGTGAAAAAGGACAAACTTGAGAAAAGCGTTCCCGGTGCGACGGGACCGCCTTTTTCATGACGGCCTACTCTATCCCATAGGCGCGAATTTTGCGGTACAAGGACGCAATGCCGATGCCGAGCGCATGCGCGGCCGCTTCCTTGCCTTTCTGGGATTTGCCATGACGATGCAGTGCCTCGACGATGATCTTCCGCTCCTCTTCCGCCATGCGGATGCGGAGGGAATCCTGCGTGCTGGTCGCGCCCTTGCGGCAGCTTGCCCTGATGTATTCCGGCAGGCTTTCGAAGGTGACGAGGGGGGGAGGATTCCATGTTCAGCATATATTCCACCGCGTTTTCCAGTTCCCGCACATTGCCCGGCCATCTGTAGGCCAGGAGCGCCTGCTCCACGTCGCGGGAGAGCGCCTTGAAGGTCTTTTGGTACAATTGGCCGTATTTCTTCATAAAATACGCCACCAGGCCGAGGATGTCGCCGTCGCCCCGCTCCCGCAGCGGGGGGATCACCAGCGGGATGACGTTCAGCCGATAGAAAAGATCGCCGCGGAAACGGTTATCCTCCACCATCGTCTCAAGTTCCTTGTTGGTGGCGGCGATAATGCGGATGTCTATCTTCTTTTCCCTGGCGCTCCCGACGCGCTGGACCACCTTTTCCTGCAAGACCCGGAGCAGCTTGCCCTGAAGATAGATGGCCATGTCGCCGATCTCGTCGAGAAAGATGGTGCCGGTGTCGGCCAATTCGAAATAGCCCGGCTTGCCTCCCTTCTGCGCCCCGGTGAAGGCGCCTGATTCGTAGCCGAACAGTTCGCTTTCCAGCAGCGTATCGGGGATTGCGGCACAGTTCAGGGCGATGAACGGGCCGCTCGCCCGGGGGCTCATTTCGTGGATGGCGCGCGCGAACATCTCCTTGCCGGTGCCGCTTTCGCCGCGGATCAGGACGGTCGAATCGGTGGCGCTGACCTTGGCCGCGCGGCGCTTTACTTTTTCAATCGCGTCGCTGACCGAGACGATATCGGTGCTGGACAGCGACTGGTGGTTGCCGATAAAGCCGCCGACAAAGCGGTTGATCTTTCCGCTCCCTTCCATGGCGAGGATGGTTCCGGTGACCTGGCCGTCGGCCAGGATCCGGTGGGCGCTCATATAGACCATCTGCCGCTC
The DNA here is from genome assembly GCA_021203245.1 of Planctomycetaceae bacterium. Classification (GTDB taxonomy): domain Bacteria; phylum Planctomycetota; class SZUA-567; order SZUA-567; family SZUA-567; genus JAJBSZ01. Next base: position 11,596 of record JAJQBO010000113.1, on the reverse strand, counting down.
GCCGGTTTGGCTGACGACCTCGACCTCGTGTTTGCCGAGGAGAAGATTCGCCTCCTCCTCCCGGTAGCGCGGGCAAAACCGGGTTATCGGCTCATCGACAATTTCTTTTTTTTGCGGGGCGAGCATTTGTTCGGCCAGTTGATTGCAGAATGCGATACGGCCGCGCAGATCCAGCGAGACGATGCCTTCGTCGACCGTATCGATAATGGCTTTCAGTTCGGCGTTTTTGAGCCGCAAGGCTTCTTTTGTCTCCACCTCCTGCGCCCGGCTCGAGAGGAGGGAACTCATCTGCAGCAAAAAGTCCTTGTAGGCGTCCAGTCTTTCCACGATGCGCTGGTGCTGCTTCTCCTCGTAGCAGGTCACGCTGATGATGCCGATGCATTCGTCTCCGGCCAGAACCGGCGCGGCGAGTTCGATCAGTTCGTTGCACTTGCCGTAGGCGACGCAGTCCCGGCACAGGCGGTTGAAGCCGGGGTCCTCGACCACCACAAATTCCTTGTGGGTGATGACATGGTTGTAGACGCCGCTCAGGCGGTAGCCTTTTTCAGACGAGGCGGTCCCGCTGATGACGTTGTTTTTATTGTCCAAAATCATGACTTCGGCTTCCATGACGGTCGCCAAAGAATGGGCTACATAGGATATGGTTTTTTCGACGTGGGCGTTTCGGAGCACGATGCTCTCCTCAACTTATCATTCTTGAGGAAAGCCTATCAAAAATGATAAGTACTGTAAACCGCATATAAATCCGGCCTTTATTTTCTCAGGGTTCTCGCCGTCTCAATTTTGATAAGTGAGCGGCCTCTGCCGCCGCTTTCCGACCGAACGCTGCGAAAAAAGTAAAAAAAATTTGCCGAGATTCTTTTTCGGGTAGAGTTAAAAAAAGGACGGCCAAAGGGCTCCAGCCACTCCGCCACCCACACGAGACTCCTTCCCCAATCGCCGCCACGGACGCGGGTGTGGCGATATTGATTATTCTGTACTATATGATATAATTGGAGAAAAAGAGAGGATGGTCATGGAAAAAGAGGATACACAATCACTGCTGGGTAAACTGGTGGTGAAAGAGATCAAGACCCAGTCAGACTATCTCGCAGACAAGATCCGCAATATGGTAGTGTCGCGGGAATTGAGCGACGGGTTCAAGTTCCCGAACGAGGTGGAGTTCTGCAAGACCTTGAACGTCAGCCGCGCGACCCTACGCGAGGCATATAAAATACTTTCGACCCAAGGATTTATCCGAATCGCCAAACACGGCACCTATGTCAAATGCCGGGACGACATTGCCAGAAAGGGCGACTTCGCCGCCAGCCTGGAACTGGCCGACACGGCCGAAATGCAGGAATTTGTCTGTGCGCTCGAACCGGCGGCCGTCTTCCTGGCGGCAAAAAGAATCGACGCGGCGGGGTTGCGGAAGCTTGAAAGCCTTCTCCTGGCGTGTGAAGCGGTTGCCGAGAATCCCAAGGAACTGTTGAAAAAGAACTATCTTTTTCACGCCTGCATCCGCGACTATGCCGACAACACCCTGATAACCAGTGCGTTGGCGGCATATTACGACATCTTCAACCATCAGATCATCGAGAATATCTATTCCTCCTACAGCCACCTCGACGAGTTTATCGCCAATTCGCTCGAGCAGCACCGGGAACTGTTTGACGCAATAAGCCGTCACGACGCGGAGCGGGCCAGGGACATCGCCTACCACCACTTGCGGGTCGACGTCGAAACGAACGAACTCCAGGTCAAGTCGGTGAACTCCTGAGTAAAACAAATCGCTCCTGGCGGCTGACCGGCCGCCAGGAGCGTCCCCACCACAACTCCATCCCCTACTCTAATTCATTCATCTTCCTGAACCCGGCGATGACGGAATCCATCAGCGCTGTGGCGAATCCCTCCTGCTGCAATACCCGGAGCGATTCGATCGTCACCCCGGCTGGCGAGGTCATTTTATCCACCCGCAAGACCGGGTGATCGCCGCTCTCCTCCAGAACCTGCGCAACCCCCAGCATGTTCTTGATCATAATGGAGCGGGCCGCCTCGCGGCTGAACCCGACATAGACGCCCGCATCCACCAGGGCTTCGATCACCTTGTAAAACCATAGGGGTCCGACGTTTGAAAAACTCGAAAACGCATTGAACAGCGACTCGGGCAGGTGCATGACCTGGCCCAGCGCGCCGAGAACCTCGTCGATAAACGCCGTGTCCTGATCGTCGCACTGACTATTGGCGCACACGGCGCTGTAGCCGTTGCCGGACTGGCCCAGCGTATTCGGGACGACGCGGGCGATTTTCCTTTTCTCCCCGAGCTGGTCGGCCAGGCTCCCCAGCGGGATGGCTGCGGCAATGGAGAGGACAATCGTCTTGTCCGCCAACAACGGCTTCACTGCCTGGGTGACGCTCGGCACCTGGTAGGGGTTGACGGCGATCACCACCATGTCGGCCGCCCGAATCGCGTCGGTTGCCTCGGCGACGGCCGCGATGCCGTAGGTGCTGGAGAGGTAGGTGCGGCGCTCTGGGACAAGTTCGTTCACCGTTATGTTTTCTGGCGTCGAGACGCCGCGGCTGATAAGGACCCGAATAATCCCTTCCGCCATGTTACCGCCACCGCAAAAGACGAGTTTCTTGTTCATACAATCCCTTCCTCTCGCGTCCCAAATCCACGATAGTCACAAATGCCTTCACAATGTGAAATGGCTAGGCTCCTTGTCCTGATTATTGTATTCGTTGTCTGTCATCAGATACTTCCGTCATTATATATTACCCTAACTCCTTTGTCAAACGGGGAGGGCGAGAAAGAATTGAATGTACTCGTTGTCTTACAACAAATAGAACTTGACAACGGGGTTCAGAGGAGCTTATAATATATGGGACACCTTAGAGAGCACTACCTATTGCTTTGCCTACGCCCTCGCCCGTGCATTCGCCCTATCGCTGGTTCAGAATGCATTTACCACTATTCCGTATACCTCTATAGTTAACTCTCGGTGAAGTAGTCCCGCTGATCCATACACTGTCTTTTGATCCGGCCGCGGATCGTGTGAGGTCCCGGCTGACTTCCGTCAGATTGGCAGAGAGGAGGAGAACTACGGTTGTGGTTGTGTGGTCACGTGCGCCTGTTTCGTGAATCGGATGTATAGCATGGACATTCCAGACAGAAGAGGACGAACCCATGATGCCCAGAAAACTTCTTGTACTCCTTGTCGCCGCGCTGGTTGTTGTCGCTACCCTCGCCCCTGATGCCAAGTCCGGGGAAAAGGTCTATCGGTGGAGAGCGGTCACCCACCAATTGGTCGGCACCTCTCGCTATACCGAGACCGTGGTGGCCTTCTGCGATATGGTGGAAAAAGCGTCCAACGGCCGGCTCGTCATCGAGCCGTACGGCGCCGGCGTTCTCTTCCCCAACAGCGAAGCCTTCGATGCCGTCCGCGACGGCATGGTGCAGATGGGGATGCTCTATTCCGGATTCTGGGGCAGCAAGCACCAGTTGTTCACCCTGCACGCCAACCGCCCCGGCGGCCCGCTGAAAACCTTCGAAGAAAACTTCTACCGCACCGAGAAGGTCGCGCCCCTGATGGAAAAATTGTACGCGCGCTTCGGGGTGACGTTCCTGGGCGTCTTCGACTACGCGCCGCCGGAAATTCTCGTCAGCACCGCGCCGATCCGCAGCTACGACGATTTCAAGGGCAAGAACATCCGCACCGGCGGGCTTGGGGGACTCTTCTACAGCAAGCTCGGCGCGTCTGTCGTCAACCTGAGCGCGCCCGAAGTCTACCAGGCGCTCCAGTTGGGCACGGTGGACGCGGCCGAGTATAACGACTGGCTGGTCAACAAGGAAATGGCCTTCGACGAAGTCACCAAATACGTCATCGAGCCCGCCCTGCATACAGACGCCACCGACGACAAGGACCTTATCGTCAACCCCGACGCCTGGAACGAACTGCCCGACGATCTGAAAGCCATCGTCATCGCCTGCCGCGACATGGCCCGCTACAAAAGCGCTGTCGCCTATGGCGCAGGCAACGAAATCGCCAAGCAAAGCTGGATCGACAAGGGCATTGAAATCATCTACCTGCCGCCCGAGGATGTCGAACGCATCCGCCAGGACGGCACCGACCTGATGCTGGAAATGGCCGCCAACGATCCGCTCGTCAAGGAATATGTCGACTCCTATGCGCAGGTCCTGGCGGAACTCGGCTATACGAAAGAAGCCGAAATGCTCGGCGTCGCCCCCTGATCGGACACTCCCCCGTTCCCCCGGTACCCTTCGCGGCGTGCCGGGGGAACAACCCTCGCGGGAGCCATACCCCCATCACCACGTTTCTGGAGGTCTGCATGGAGAGATTCATCAAGGCGATCGATTCCTTTACAGACGCCATAGGGAAATTCCTGTCGATCCTCATCGTCCCGATGATCGGCGTCGTTCTCTACACGGCCGTCATGCGCTACTGGTTCAAGACATCCGTGCCGTGGGGCTTTGAAATAGCCCTGTTCATCTTCGGAATCTACTGCATCGGCGGGGGCGCATTCGCCCACCTGCATAAAAGTCACGTCAACGTGGATGTCTTGACGACCCGGCTTTCGCCCACCGGCAAGGCGATACTGGAGATTTTCGGCCAGGTGGTCATCCTGGCCGTCCTGGCCATCACCATCTATCTCGGCAGCGTGTGGGCCTACAAATCGACGGTGATTATGGAACGGTCCATCCACGGCACCGAGTGGAATCCGCAGATCTGGTGGTTCAAATGGTTTGTTCCGTTTTCTTCCGTGTTGTTCGCCCTGCAGTGTCTGGCCGAACTGTTGAAGCAGGTCGTTGTCCTGTGGCAGAAGAGAAAGGGATAACATGATCCTGCCAATGCTGATGTTCGTGCTCCTGTTCGGCCTGTTCGTCTGCGGCGTCCCCATCTCGTTCGCCCTGGCTTCCGTCGCCGCCAGCTTTGCGTATTTTCTCTGGGGCACCAACGGGATGATGTCCCTGATCCAGTCGACCTGGGGCACGATGAACAATTTCACCCTCATGGCCGTCCCCCTGTTCGTGTTCATGGCCATGATGCTGGAAAAATCGACCCTGGTCGAAGACCTGTATTCGGCGTTTTATAAATGGTCCGGCCCGGTTCGCGGCGGCCTGGCCATGGCCTCGATTGTCGTGGGCGCGATCATCAGCGCGGTGTCCGGAGTGGTGGCGGCCGGCATTATCGGCATGGGTCTCATCGCCCTGCCGCAGATGGATCGGTACAAATACGACCGCAGCATCAGCCTTGGGTCGATTTTGGCGGGCGGAACGCTGGGCCAGTTGATCCCTCCCAGCCTGAACATGATCATTTACGGCGCGGTGTGTTCCGTCTCCGTGGGCGGGTTGTTCGCTTCCGGCATTTCCTCCGGCCTGCTGCTGGTCGTGCTCTATTGCCTCTACATCGTTGTGCGCTGCCTCTGAACAAGAACCTCTGTCCCTCCCTGCCGCCCTCCGAACGCGCCACCCTGAGAGAAAAATTCCTGTTCCTGAAGGCCCTCATCCTGCCGGCTGCGCTGATTTTCACCTGCCTTGGCGCGATTCTCACCGGCATCACCACCCCCACCGAAGGCGCGGCCGTCGGCGCGCTGGGCGCGGTGATCTTCAATATCGTCTGCCGGCGCTTCTCGTGGCAGATTTTCAAGGATTGTTCCATCGCCACGATCAAACTGTCCGCCATGGTCGCCTGGATGGTTGCGTGCGCCAATTCGTTCGGTTCCATCTTCGCCGGCATCGGCGGCAACCGGATGATCATGGACCTGGCCCTGCAAATGCCTGGCGGGAAGTGGGGCGCACTTTTCGCCTCGATGGCCTTTATCTTCTTCCTTGGCATGTTCCTGGAAACCGCCGGCCTGATCATGCTGGCAGCCCCGATAGTCACGCCGATTATCGTCCGCCTGGGCTTCGACCCGCTCTGGTGGGGCATTATTTTCATGACCCTGCTGCAATGCGCCTATATTTCTCCGCCTTTCGGCCTCTCGCTGTTCTATCTCAAGGGTATCACGCCGGAAGATATCTCGTTACTGAAAATCTACAGATCGGGCCTGCCCTTTCTGGCCCTTCAGGTCATCGGCCTTATCCTGATGGTGCTGTTCCCGATTCTCGGCGTGTGGGCTGCAAAAATGCTCTGACAAGCCGGCCGGCGAATCGCGCCGATCGCCGCAGCATTCGATAGAATCGGAAAAAGAGTCGAAAAGATGGAAAGCGAATTGCATACTTTCTTCCACCCAGACGGTCGCTCGTGCGCGCCTTTACCTGAAGAAGTTTTCGTCTTGATCACGACAGGGATCCGGAATGAAGTATGCTCTTACCGTAGATTTTGGCAGCACCTTTGCCAAAATCGTCGTGGTCGATCTCGCGGAGAGAAGAATCGTTCTCAGTGACACGGTGCCGTCCAGCGTCGGCACCGACGCCACCATCGGCATGCGGCAATGCTTCGACCTGGCGAAAGAGGCCATCGGCCCGGCCGAGTTCGCGAAGGCGCGGAAGCTGGCCTCTTCGAGCGCCGCCGGCGGCTTACGCATGGCGGTCAGCGGGTTGACTGGGTCCCTCAGCACCCCGGCAAGCCGATCGGCGGCGCTTGGCGCGGGCGCGAAAATCATCGCCAATTACTCCGGCGCGCTGAGCGAAGACATGGTCCGCGAACTGGAGGAAAGTTCGGCGGAAATCATCCTCCTGTGCGGCGGATACGAGCGGGGAAACACCTCGATGGTGCTGGCGAACGCCGACATGCTGGCTCGCTCGGCCATCCGCGTCCCGGTTATCTATGCCGGGAATTCGAGCCTGTGCAAAGAAGTCAGGGCGATGATGCGCATCCACAGAAAACAGTGCTTTGTCATGGAGAACATCATCCCCGAGCCGGGGGTGCAAAACATCGCGCCGACGCAGGAAGTCATCCGCAATCTATTCCTCGATACCATCACCGACATGAAAGGCTTTCAGGCGGTCAAGAAGGCGTTCGACAACCCGCTGGTGCCGACCCCCGTGGCGGTGCTGGCCGCCGGCGACCTGCTGAACAGGGGGACGAGTACAACCCCCGGCTTCGGCCCATTGCTGCTGGTGGACGTGGGCGGCGCCACGACAGACGTCTATTCCTTCAATGAAAACACCTGCTTCGAGGGCGCCAGGCCAGTCGGCCTGGAAGAGCCGTTTGGCAAACGCACGGTCGAAGGCGATCTCGGCATGCGGGAGTCGTCCGGCGGCGTTATTCCTGAATATGACGTCGGCCGGATAGCCGGCGAATTGTCCATCCACGAGGATCGCTTGAGACAGTCCATCCGTACCAGAATGACCGCCGTCAACTATCTTCCCGACTCGGAAACAGAAACGAAAATAGACGACACCATCGCCTCCCTCACCGTCTCGGCCGCGACCCGGCGGCATGCCGGCAGGGTCATACCCTCCTACAGCAAGAAATGCCAGAACATCCAGATCGGCAAGAACTGCTGCGACATCACCACGATAATCGGAACAGGCGGCATCCTCGTTCATACCCGTAGTCCCGCGAAGATCCTGCGCGCGGCCGAAAAAAACGGCCGGGACAACGGCCTGCTGCTGCCATGCAGGGTTGAAGCGTATCTCGACGCGGAATACGTGCTGTTCTCGGCGGGTTTGTTGCGGCAAATGGACGAGGACGTCGCGCTCGACATCATGAAGCACAGCCTGACTCGGTGTGAACGATAACCTGGAGAACACAATGAATTTGACGTTCAAGTGGAGATTCGACATCAAGAACCTGCCCGACATGACGACGCTCGGCCATAAAGTAGAGGCTATCGCCAGGAACGTCAGCATTGGCAAGACCTTGTTTATGGAGAAATACGGCGTTTCTTCCGAACGCGAATACAAAGAGCGCATGATGCAGGCAAACACGGTGATGAAGCACTCCGCCGTCGGCCTGAACACCTGGCAGGCCACCGAGGAGGGCGTCCGTAAAATCTATACCGATCTCACCAATTCCGGTTCCTATATCGACCGCTACGGCGCGTGCCTCGACTGGGTCATGGGCGTACCGGAAGAACACCGGAGCACGATTCAGCCCGGCTCGGGCCTGATCCTCAAAAGCGAGGAGGAATGGGCGCGCCTCGGCCAGGTGGCGCCGGTGCAACCGCACACGGGCGACCATATGATCGGCTCCCTCAATTCCCTCAACAACACCATGCTCGGCCTCAAGGCCGGCGTCACCACCATCGGCAATATTTCCCATTGCTTTACCTACGAATACCCGGGTCTGGACCTGGAGGACTACCGCACCACCGACATGGTGAAGGCAATCGGCCCGATGGGAAAACTCCACGACAAGGGCGCGGTCATCCCCTCCAACCTTGACGACGGCTTTGGCGCGCAATTCCACGATCTCGCCAACCTGGTCGGCTATGCGCGGCTGGAACGCTATATCTGCGAGGACCTGCTGGACGCCCGCATGGGCCACTGTTTCGGCAACCTTTTCAACGACCCCATCGTCCGCATCGTCTTCAACGTCACCATGGGAAAAATCAACACCCACCACACCCCCGGCTCGATGATCTATGGCAACACCATCGACTACGGCCACAACATGCCGAAGAACTACGCCGCGCTGACCGCCTACTCCATCGCCGATGCGGCCGGGCAGATGCTCTGCCCCAGCGGGCACGCCATCACCCCGATTCCCATTACCGAGGCGATCCGCGTGCCCGCCATCGACGAAATCATCGACGCCCACCACGCGGTCGATATGGCTGTCGAAGCCGCAGCCTTCTACAAGGACTCCCTGAACGTCGCGCAGATCGAGGCGGAAGCGGATCTCCTCGTCGCCTGCGGCAACGTGTTTTTCGAGCGGGTCCTCAACGGCCTCGACGATCAGAACATCGACATCACCCATGCCGGCGAAGTGCTGGCCGCCCTGAAGGCGATCGGCGCGGCGCAATTGGAGACGTGCTTCGGTGTGGGCACGAAGGAACACGGCGCCATGCGGGGAAGAATCCCGGTCCGGCCCACGTCCATCGTCAAGGAAATCGATCGCAAGAAACAGAAAATCATCGACGGCATGGCCGGCCTGGCCGATCTGCCGCTCAAGAATATCAATATCGTCGTCGCTTCCACCGACGTGCATGAATTCGGGAAAGAAATTTGCAAGAATATTCTTCTGGAAGCCGGGGCGAAGGTATTCGATCTCGGCACCAACGTGGCGGTGGAGGAATTGGGCGACACCGTCATCGAGACGGAAAGCAAGGCCGTCGTCGTCAGCACCTACAACGGCATCGCCTACAGCTTCGCCAGGAGAATGCTGGAAAAATACGCCGAACTCGGCATCAGCGTGCCGATGATCATGGGCGGCGTCCTGAACGAACCGTTGGAAGGAAGCGATCTGCCGGTCGATGTCACCGACAAACTGCGCGACATGGGCATCAACGTGGACAACGATATCAGCAAGATGGTGGGGTACCTGATCGAGGCCATCGCCGCATCCTGAGCCTGGCGGCTTCCAGTCCCGCATCCTACGGCGCACCACGGTCCCGGCTGCGCCAGCCAGCGCCGATGCGGGCGAACAGCATCGCATATGACAATTTTCCCAGCACCGTACAGCCGTGCCTGCCATTCGGTTCAGGTGCACGTCAGGGCGCACGTGCGCGCCCCGGCGGTCCGTCTTTTTTCGCTTTGCGTCGCGTGCGTCGCAGGGATTCGCCTGCCAAGGGAGAAGGTCATGTCAACAACCACGATCATCATGCTGATTATCTACGCCGTCGTGTTCGGCGGGGGGAGTTTCTATCTCGTGTCCTATTCACTCAAGAGAAGAAACGACGAAACAATGGACCAGGACTAGAGCGTTTCACCTTGAATGTGAACATTCCCCTGCGCTTTTCGGCATTTTCAATAAACCGAAAAACGCAGGCATGAACCAGCCATTCGGTAAAAAACGCTAATCCTTTGGGAAGGGGTAAACGATGAGCAGTCAACCAAGCGGCACCATTGGCAGTCAGGACGGATTCGCGTCCCGGCTTGGATACATTCTCTCCACCATCGGGATGGCCGTGGGCGTCGGCGCGATGTGGCGCTTCCCCATGCTCTGCGCCAAGTACGGCGGCGGCGCGTTCGTCTTCGCCTTTGTCCTTATCTGCGTCGTGGTCGTCATCCCGGCCGGATGGGCGGAAAGCGCGCTCGGGAGAAAATACAAGATGAGCGCCGTGGGCGCGCTCGGCGAAGTCGCGGGCAAACCCGGCCGGGCCTGGGGCTATGTCATGGGCTCCACCTCGCTCGGATTGTTCAGCTATTATCCTGCCATCATGGCGATCATCCTGGTGTATATCTTCAAGACGGCGTCGGGCGCGGATTACGTCTCCGACGTGTCGGGGTTCTACACCGCCGTCAACGACAACCGGCCCGTCATCTACCTGGGCGTCGTGGCGGTCATCGCCCTGACGGCATTCGTCAACCTCTTCGGCGTGCAAAAGGGCATCGAGCGGGTGTGTAAAATTCTCCTGCCGCTCATGTTCATCTTTCTGGTCATCCTGGTGATTCGGGTCTGCACCATCCCCGGCATCGCGGCAGGCATCGAATTCTACGTCAAGCCCGAATGGAGCCAGTTGTGGAACCCGGAGATGTGGGCAACGGCGGCCGGGATGGCGCTGTTCGCGGTCGGCCTCGGGCCCGGCTGCCTGCTGACCTATGGCATGTACCTGGGAAAAAAGGCCGACCTGGCGACCGATTTCATCACCGTCAACGTGGTCCAGGTGACGATCTGCCTGCTGGCGGGCTTTGTCTCGATTCCGGCCACCGTGGCTTTCGGGCTGGACCCGCTCGCCGGCAAGGGCCTGATCTTCATGTCGCTGCCGACGGTGTTTTCGTCCATGGCGTTTGGCAGCTTTTTCCTGATTCTCTTCTTTATCTGCCTGTTCTTCGCCGGGCTGTCCTCCACCATCAACCAGCTTGAAATCCCGGTCTCGTGCGTCATGGAGGGGTTCAACGTGAGCCGGCGTAAGGCGGTGGGCATGTGCGCGGCGGTCGCGCTGATCCTGGCGATACCGTGCGTGTGGAGCGACCCGTTCTTCGCCTGGTTCGACAAGCTGATCGGCGATGTGTTCTACTGCGTCTGCGCCGCGGTCGTCGCGTTTATCCTCGCGTGGAAGGTCGGGGCGAAGACGATCCGGGAACAGTGGTACAACCCGACGTCGGTCATCCAGTGGCCCGCAGCCATCGACTTCCTCTATAAATACATCGCTTTCCCGGCGCTGGCCTATTTCGCCATCACCGCGATCATGACTATCTGAAGACTACCGTAACACGCTCCACCGGCCCTCGCCTGTCGCGGGATGGAATGTATCCATCCCGCGACAGCGTGTCTGTACAGCGCCTGACCCGGACGGCAGGGCTTCGCCAGGCGCTGTGGAGCAGCGGGGCATTCTCCCTTGCCCCGGCACAACGACACGCGGGCGCGCTGGTCATCGCTGCACCGCCGGGGTGACGTGTGGTGGGCCGATATGGACTCTTTGAGGAGATTCCCTGTTTGGGTACCTAATTCGGTTGTCAAAGATCTTGGGGGCGGGTTGAGCCGGAATACGTACCGGGTCAACCCGCCAGAGGCAAGACGGCCACGGTCTCGGGTTCACGCCT
>JAJQBO010000189.1 GCA_021203245.1 Planctomycetaceae bacterium | reverse complement strand
GTGGGGGCTACACCCTCACCCCGGCCCTCTCCCTCGAGGGAGAGGGAGATGACGTAAAGGGTGAAGCGGACGGCGTAACCACATAAAAAAACGCTCTCCCGTGCGGGAGAGCGTTCCGAGCGTTTTTCGCGACGCAATTACATGGCGAGTTCGTAAATGCGGCGGACCACGGCGCGATCGACTTCGATGGGCGCGATGGAGAGGAGACCGGCCAGGCCGGGGGTCGTGTAGGTCAGCTCAACCAGCTTGTCGATGTCGCCGGCGGAAAACCCTTCGGCCTGGAGGTTGGCGGGGATGCCCATTTCGGTCAGCCAGGAGCGGACGCCTTCGCGGGCCTTGCCGGCCTCGGACGCGTCCCCTTTCAGGCCGGGGACGATGGGAGCGAGCACGTCGGCCAGAACCGGACCGGAGGCGGGGTAAATCGCCTCGATGATGCCGGGGAGGATAATGCCCAATCCCGAGCCGTGCGACAGTTCGGGCCGCATGCCGGACAGCGGGTGCTCGAGGGCGTGGGTCATGTGCAGGAGGCCGTTGTCGAAGCAAATCCCGGCAAGCATGGACGCATAGAGGAGGAAATAGCGCGCCCGCAGGTCCTTGGGGTCCTTTTTGGCGCGCGGGAGGTATTTGGCCACCAGCGCCACGACCTCCTTGGCGATGGAGATGGTATAGGGGTTGGCGACCTTGGTGGTGCAGGCTTCAAGCACGTGATTGACCGCATCCACCGAGACATAGACGGTCTGATGCTCCGGCAGGCCGGTCATCAGCGCAGGATCGTCGATGGAAAAGGCCGGGTACAGGCATTCAAAGGCCAGGGCCGGCTTGTATTCTGTTTCGGGAATGGTGACGACGGCAAAGCGGTTGACTTCGGTGCCGGTGCCGTGGGTCAGGTTGATGGCGACGATGGGCGCGGCGCAGTCGGGGGTAAAGGTAAGGTTGCAGAGGTCGCGGGCGTTTTTGTCCGGGTTGGACAGGAGGATGGCAGCCACCTTGCCCGCATCGATGGGCGAGCCGCCGCCGATGGCGATGACCGCGTTCGCGCCCTTGGTTTTGCCGCCCGCAACCGCTTCGTCGACCTGGTCGGCGGTGGGGTTGGGCGTGACCTTGTCATAGAGGAAATACCCGAGCCCTGCTTCGTCAAGAGCGGCTTTGGCCTTGTCCCATGCGCCGGTTTTGATGTGGGAGCCTTTACCGGTGACGACCAGGACGCTGGTGACGCCCTGCGCTTTCAGTTTTTGCACAATTGACTGGATTTTGTCGATGGCGCCGACGCCGAGATAGCATATGGAGCGGGCGCGGATCTCCGATACCGCATTGACGTCGATGGTGTCTTCCCACATGGTAGCTTCCTTTTTTCGAGTCATGGTTGTCCAGGCACAGAAGCCTGGGTGAATTAAATATAAGTAAATTTATCTTTATTTTATGCCACGTCAAGGCCTGGCGTGAAAGTGCGGGCATAAAAAAACGGGACGACTGCACGTCGTCCCATAAATCGAACAGTAGCAGGAACTTAAGCGTGGTTGAGGTCACCGTTTATTAAAGACGATTGTCTTGTCGGTGACAAACTTGACCTGACCGTTATCGCCGTTGACGTGGTAGCCGTGCAGGGACGCGCCCTGGGCCTGCGGCAGGCTGAACACATACCAGCGGCCCGTGATGCAGGTCGGACGGGCGGAGAGGAATTGCAGCTTGCGGTCGGTGGACGCCTCCTCGTGCGCGATATCATACGCCTGAGACGGGCTGATTTTAAATTCCTTGACCCGTTTGTCATAGTCCTCGCTGCCGGGGAAGACATGCCGGGGCGGCCGCTTGATAGGATTGCCGCAGCCGGCCATGGCAGCCATCAGAACCAGTGACAGAACAACAACGAACGCGTGACGCATCGCACCCTCCAATGGAACGGGGAAATACCTGTCAACCCACGTGACCTGCCGGAACCGGCTCCTACCAGTATTGTCGGCAATCCCGGCGTCCGTTTGCAGGAATTATGGGCCGCACGGCAGGGTTAACACTCGGGTCCCTACAGTGAGGAGAGGACCGCAATCATTTCGGCCGTCACCTCCTCGATGGCCCGGCAGCCGTCGATGGCGATGTATTTCGGCGCGTCTGGTTCAAACTTGGCAAGCTCCTGATAATACTGCGAAAGAATGGACGTCTGCCTGTGGTACTCCTCCAGACGCCGCCGCACCGTGTCTTCGCGGTCGTCCTCGCGCTGAATCAGCGGTTCGCCCGTCACGTCGTCCTTGCCGTCGATTTTCGGCGGATTATGGGCGATGTGATAGGTGCGGCCCGAGGCCAGGTGGATACGCCGGCCAGACATCCGTTCGACAATATGCTCGTCCGGGACGAGAATTTCCAGGACCGCGTCCAATTTTATCCCGCTGTCCTTGATCGCCTCGGCCTGCGGTATGGTGCGCGGAAATCCGTCGAAGAGGAAGCCGCTGGCGCAATCGGGCTGGGCGATGCGTTCATTGACCAGGTTGATGATAAGGTCGTCCGAAACCAGTTGACCCGCATCCATCACCGCGCGCGCCTTTTTGCCCAGATCGGTGCCGGCCCGCACCGCGCTCCGGAGCATGTCGCCGGTGGAAATCTGCGGAATGCTGAACCGCTCACAAATATACTTCGCCTGCGTGCCTTTTCCGGCGCCGGGCGGTCCCAGAAGGATAAGCCTCATGGTCTCTCCTGCGAGTGTGGGAAGAATAAAAACAACCCGATTATAACCGCGACCTAAATCGTCTGGCAAGAGAGAAATGCCGGAAAAACGGCGAATTTTCCGACAGTTGTGGACCCGGCGGCGGCCCGACGCTCTAGCGTTTTATGGTGAATGTAAACCTTCCTCCGCGCTTTTCGGCGTATTCCAGCAACACCGTAAAACGCAGTCAGGCACCAGTCATTCTTTATACAGCGCTAAAGCATTTTAAGAAACTCCGTGAACAAATGAAACGGGTAGACGGTACTGAACCGCCCTGGTGAATTCCGGAGCCGAGGCCGGGGTCCACGGGAATAGACGGGTAATGCACCGAACTCACGAAGCCATCGGCTGCGTTCACGTTTTTTTAAAATGCTTTAATTCACGCTCAGGGTGACGCGACGGAGGAAATCGCCGTTACGGAACACCAGCGTAAAGGTCTTGACACATTCCGACGCGCCCAAAATGTTTTTCAGTTCACTCTGGCTATGAACCTCGGTGCCGTTGACGGTCATGATAAGGGTCCCGGGCTGGAAGCCCATCCGCCTGGCCGGGCTGTTCCTGTCGACGACGGTGACCAAAACGCCAAAAGCGGACGGCTCGTAGCCGATCTCAGCCGCAAGTTCGGGGGTGAGGTCGGTGACCTGGATGCCCAGGTTCTGGAGGAAACGGTCGCTGCGGCCTTCGATGATTATTTCCGGCGGGCTGGCGTCCAGCACCACCTGCAGTTGCAGCGGGCTGCCGTTGCGGACGACCTCGATGTCGACAGGTTCGCCCGGGGTGGTGATGGTCACTAGGTTGCGGAACTGCCGGTCGTCGGCGATGTCCCGCCTGCCCCAGCGCACCACCACGTCGCCACGGCGGATGCCGGCCTTTTCCGCCGGGCTTTCCTTGTTCACCGCCTGGACCAGCGCGCCGCGGGGAGACTGCAGGCCAAACGCCTCGGCCAGGTCCTGCGTCAGCGGCTGCGTTTCCAGGCCGAGATAGGAACTGGTGATCTGCTTGTGGGAGATAAGGCTCTGCATAATGCTTCGCGCCATATTGGACGAGATGGCAAAGCCGACGCCGACATTGCCGGCCTGGCTGCCGCCGGAGAAGATAAAGGTATTGATGCCGATGACTTCGCCGCGCAGGTTGACGAGCGGGCCGCCCGAGTTGCCGGGGTTGATCGAGGCGTCGGTCTGGATAAAGTCCTCCATTTCGAGGACGTTCATGCCGGTCCGGCCCCGCGCGGAAATGATGCCGGAGGTGACGGTGAAATCAAGCCCGAAAGGATTACCCACCGCCAGCACCCATTCCCCGACTTCGATGGCGTCGGAGTCCCCTATGGTGGCGGTTGTGAGGTTGTCGGCGTTCACCTTGATGACGGCGACGTCGGAAGCCGGGTCGGCCCCGATCAGTTCCGCCGGCAGTTCGCGCCCGTCGAGGAGATAGACGCGGATGGCGTCGGCATCGCCGACGACGTGGTTGTTGGTCAGGATATAGCCGCTTGGGTCGACAATGACGCCGGACCCCTGCCCGATCTGCGTCTGGTGGCTGGGCAGCCGCTGCGACCGCGGAAATGCGGGAAATCCCGGCCCGAACATTTCGGAAAAGAATTCCAGCGGGTCATTGAAGCCCCGCACCGCGACGCGCCGTTCAACCTTGATATTGACGACGGCGGGACGGATGAGCTTGGCCGCGCCGGTGAAGGCGCGGGAAATGGTGCTGGCGGTGGCAATGGCCGCCTGCTCTTCGGGAGTGAGGGTAACGGCTCCGGCGCTGGCGAACTGCCTGCCGCAGATGAAGGCCGCGAACAACAGGGCGGGAAGGGCGAAGCGAAAAATTCCGGGACGTAATCGCGACATGATGCATTTCTCCATCCAAAAACCGGGCGGAACGGACGCACGCTCGTCCGCTGATCTTTTCTACAGTACGCGGTGGGTCCAATAAAATCAATGTATGGTTTGAAAGAGAAACCCGCGGAGAAAAAAATTTAAGAGAAAGCTTGATTTTCAACTTTAATCGGAATAATATAAAGACTGCCGAGCAAGATGACGCGTTGCCAACCGCGGGGGCGGACTGGAACGCAAAATTTTTCAACTTTGTTCGGAAATTGTAACGCCAGTTCTACTTTTTTACCACAACACTCGCTCTAGGGCCGCCGTGCGGCCTCATGACGGCACGGGGCGGCCGGACGATGCCGTGTCTTGCGACGGACGTCCCAAAACAGCGTCACACTGTGGAAAAAGGGAGAAGGGGCACGGGACTTTGGGCAGGTCGCGGGGGAACGCGCCTGCCTGTGACGCGGCCGGGGTCGATTCCAACGGGCGGTGACCCGCAGGGATCGGCTTCGCTGCCGCACCATACCTGTCTCCGGGGGCAATTTTACACATGAAATCTCACACTCTGCGCGGCTCGCGCCTGCTCGTTCTGGCGGCGCTGGTCCTGGTTTACGCGGCGGAAGCGCATCCTGGCGATCCGGCCGATGAACTGCCGGCGCGCGGCCGGGTTGCGGCCTTGTTGACAGCCCTGTTCTATCACGAGCCGCCGGCGAAGATGGCCAGCGGTTCAGTCGCGAACATGGACGGCGCCCAATTCGGCTCGGTATCGCCAGCGCGGGCGCTTGGCTTGCGTGAACGCGCCAAGGTGGTCGAATTCGCCGGATCGCTTGTCTATGAAGGCGGCTATTACCCCAAGGAAATTTATACCTTGCTCGGCTACGAAAACGTCACCACCGCCCGTGTCGCCCGCAGGGTCAGGCAACTGGACAACGCCACCGGATCGCGGCCGCAGCCGTGGGAAGTTGCCGGGCGGGTCGGCCGTTCCGGCATGCGCGGCAGTTCCGACAATTGGGCGATGGCTCCCGGCGAGGCTGGAGAAGGCATTTCGACTCCCGGAACGCTGGCCTATTTGCCGACCCTCGCCGTCATCTATGCCGCCTATCCCGAAGACGGGTTGGAGGCGGCGACCCAGCTTGCGGTTCTCAAGGATGACGATCTCCGCTGCGGGCCGGTGGCGCGGGCCGCCTTCTCGCTGCTCCGGCGCGTGCTCATCTCCCGCAAGCACGACAAGGACGCCTGGTTGCGGCAGGCCGCCGCCGACAGCGGCGATACCGATACGGAGCAGGATCTCCGTGCCGTCAGGGTCAAGGACTGGAAATACCTGCGTGGCGAGGAATGCGCCATGGGCAGGCTGGAGCGGGCCATTTATCTGTGGTACAAGGGCGACGGCTACGAGGCGACTTTGGCGCGGGGACGCGAGATGCTCCGCTCCCACGAAAGCCTCGCCTTCCTCGCCGCCCTGGCTGGCGTCACCTACGGTCAGGAAAGCCTGCCCATGAAAATGGTCGCAAGCGGCGCCTCCGACCGGCAGCTTCTCGACATGGTGAACGATCTCTACGATCTCGCGACAAGCGAAGCAGTCCTTCGCGTCGCACCCCAGGAGGAATAAGCGGGCATCCAAAAGCGCGTGCAGTGGACGCCCTTACGAGTCTCCTCTCCGTGGCACCCGGGTAACACCGGGCAGAGGGTATGCGGCACAAGCGTTATTCTCCTCCTCTGGTTCCCTTCCGTCTCCGTGTGATGGAAGGGAATTTTCATTGGGGGTTGCGCTCTCCCCACGGGAGGGTACAATAACAGCATGCCCCGCTTTTTACGCGGGGCCGTTTTATTTTGGAGAAAGAGCGATGATCAATATCGATACGGCGCGCTGCGTCGGCTGCGGCAAATGCGTCGCCGACTGCGTCTCGGCATGCCTGGTGCTTCAGGACGGCAAGGCGGTTTACCGCAAGCGGTGCATCAAATGCGGCCACTGCGTCGCCATCTGCCCGGTGGGGGCTGTTTCCATTCCCACCTACGACATGTCGGACGTGGAAGAGTACAGCCCGGAACGGTTCGACCTCGATCCGGAAAAACTGCTCCGGACCATCAAGTTCCGCCGCAGCATCCGCGATTTCCAGCCGCGTTCGGTCGAGGCGTCGAAAATCAAGGACGTCATCAATGCCGGCCGTTGTTCGCCCAGCGCCTCGAACCGCCAGGATTACCATTTCTACGTCATTCAGGAACGGCTGCTGGATTTCAAGAAAATCATCTGGGACATGCTGGAGCGCCAGCTCGAGAGCAAGGTTAACATGCCGCGCGACATGCTCCGCCCCATCAGCCGTTTCTGCGACATGCGCCGCAAGGACCCGAATCACGACTACCTGTTCCGGAACGCCCCGGTGGTGATTTTTCTCGAATGCAACACCGAGCTCGACGCCGGCATCGCCGCCCAGAACATGGAACTGACCGCCGTCGCCCACGGTCTCGGGGTGATGTACGACCAATACCTTTCTTATGTCACCAAGATCAACCGCGAAGCCTTGCAGTTCCTCGGCACCCATGGTGAAAACTTCCTGGTCGCCATGCTGCTTGGCTACCCGAACATCCGCTTCCACCGCACCGCACCCCGGAAGAACACCAACATCACCAGTAAATACCCTGCGCCGTCATCCCCGCTTCTCCGCCCTCCCCCGCACCGACGCGCTCGTCTGTTGCGGGGTGATGGGCAGGGATTGGGGCGGCAGGATGACATCCCCTTCCAGCGGCTCGTCCGCTTCGTCTTCCGCCGGCGGGCGGAACGCTTCGGGGTAGCGCCCCGTCAACCACAGAAAAGCCGGTATCAGCATCAGGCTCAGGATGCCCAGCCACCAGTAGGCCGCGTGGTACCCGTAACGCTGCTCGACCAGCGAACCGAGCATGGGCGCAACCGCCCAGCCGATGCACCGGGCGGTAACGGTCCAGCCCATGGCAGCGCCCCGCTTGTGGCTGGGGGTCAGCCGGCTCAACAGCACCACCAGCACGGAAGCCAGGCCGCTGACGAAGAACAGGAACATGGTCCGCCCGAGGGTCAGTCCGGCGATAGTCTCCACCCAGCCGATCACCCACACGCCCAAAGAACACCCCACAGCCAGCAGCGCCCAGGCGATGCGGGGCGTTTTCTTGTCCATGATGTAACTGATGGAAATGGAACCGCCGACGGCGATAATGCTGGCGAGGGCGTTGATATTGCCGGTCATGCGGTAGACCTCGCCCGATATCGACGCGACCGTGGCGGAGCCGCCGATCACGATGGATTCGACATACAGCGGGAGGTAGGGACCGTCGTATGTCTGCAGCAGGGCGATAAAGGCGATGATAAGGAGTGCCGGAATGCCGGTCCGGAATTGGGTGATGGAGGCGCGCCGCTGCCGCAGGCGGGCGCTTCGGGTATTCGCCGACAACCGCGCCGGCGGGGTGAAGTTTTCCCACACCAGCGCCAGCACCATGATGGTGGAGACGAGGAGCAGATATCCGGCCATCTTGAAGGTGGCCTCGGCCCCGAAGTGCTGGGCATAGATGCCGCCGAAGTAGGCGCCCGCCGTATAGGCGGCGTTGATGGCAGCCATCATCAGCCCGAGGGCGAAGGACTGGTTCTTTTCCGGCGTCGATGCAGACACCAGGCTCTGCGCCGAAGGGATGGTGCCGGTAAACGCGCCCTGAAGCAGGCGCAGGACGACCAGCGCCTCGATATTGTCCACCACCGACATTAGGTAGAGGACGAACGCGCCGGCCAGCGTCGACCGGACCAGCATCATTTTACGGCCGTACCGGTCGCCCAAAGCGCCCCAAATAGGGGACATGATCATCATGCTGATAGGAGCGGCGGCAATGAACACGCCCGACCAGTACGAGACCTCCTCCAGTGGCACGATCTGCTTTTCCTTGAGGTAGAGCGGCAGAAACGGGAGGCAGAAGTAAAAGGCCGACAGGGAGATAAATTGCGAAAGCCATACCGCGACAAGATTCGATTTCCAGTTAACCGGTTTGCGGGGGCCTGAACGACTGAACCAGGGCATTCCTTTATCCTTTTCAAAATTCACTGTTGGGCAGTATACCACCCGCCGTGCGCACTTATAGGAAAAAATGGAAAAATCCTCACCCGCCCTGCCGGGAAAAGCAGTTGCCCCGCCGCCCGCGCCCCTATATAACTAGGTGGGGACTCATGCCGGAAGGAGGAAATGATGCCTGATTACGATGCGGTGGCGGGTTTGTTGAAAAAACACGGGCAGGAACATATCCTGGCCGGGTACGACAACCTCTCGGCCGACGAACGGGATCAGTTGCTGACGGCCTGCGAGAACATCGACTTCGACTGGCTCGAGGCCCGGTGGGCCGAAGCGCAGGCTGCCGGCGGCAGCGCCGCTTCCGGGGAAATCGAGGTCGTTCCGGTGGTCGAACTGCCGCGCAACGACGCCGACCAGGCCCGCTACGCCGAAGCGCGCGCCATTGGCGAGGAACAGCTTCGTGCCGGCACGGTGGCAGCCTTCCTCGTGGCGGGTGGACAAGGCACCCGGCTTGGCTTCTCCGGCCCCAAAGGGTGTTTCCCGGTCGGGCCGTTGAGCGGCCGGACCTTGTTTCAGTGGCACGCCGAGCAGATCCTTGCCCGGTCCCGGCGGTACGGCGCGCCGATCCCGTTTTACATCATGACCAGCCGCGACAACGACGATGACACCAGGCGGTTTTTTGCCGACAACGGGTTTTTCGGCCTGCCCGAAGGGGACGTGATCTTTTTCCAGCAGGAGATGGTTCCCTGCCTCGACCTCCATGGCAAGCTGATGCTGGCGACGCCGTCCACCCTGGCCATGAACCCGAACGGCCATGGCGGGGCGCTGTCGGGTTTGCTTCGCTCGGGCGCACTCGACGACATGCGCCGGCGGGGCATCGAATACATCAGCTACTTCCAGGTCGACAACCCGCTCGTCACCATCTGCGACCCGGTCTTTATCGGCCTGCATGTCCTGGCCGGTTCCGACATGTCGTCGAAGGTGCTGGAAAAGAATGCCCCGGACGAACGCATCGGCGTCGTCTGCAGTCAGAACGGCCGGCCGGCGGTTGTCGAGTACATAGACCTGGATGAGGCGACCCAGAAGGCCCTGGGCGCGGACGGCAGGCTGAAATTCTGGGCCGGTTCCATCGCCATCCACATCATCAATACGAAGTTCGTGGAACAGGTCGCCGGCGGCGTCGGCCTCCCCTGGCACCAGAGCCGCAAAAAAGTGGCCTACTTCGACGGGGAAACGATCGTCAAGCCGAAGCGCGAAAACGCCCTCAAGTTCGAGACGTTCGTCTTCGACGCCCTGCCCTTCGCCGGAAAGACGCTCAATATGGAGGTCGCGCGGGAGCACGAATTCGCTCCGGTCAAGAACGCCGAAGGCGTGGATTCCGTCGCCACCAGCCGGCAACTGCTGACGCGGTATTTCGCCGAATGGCTGACCGAGGCGGGCATCACGGCGGCATCGCCCGAAGCGATCGAGATTTCTCCCCTGTACAGCCTCGATGCCGGGGAGTTCCGGAACAAGGTCACGCCCGAAGGATTTGTTTTCGAGCGGTTTTTATTATTAGGATAGCATGTGACGAAAAAACGCGTTTTAGTGGGTTTTTCCGGCGGCGTCGACTCCGCCGTAACAGCCCTGCTCCTCCGGGAGCGGGGCTCTGTCGTGCAATGCGCCATGATGTCGGTCAAGGACGAGTCCGGCCACGGCTGCGGCGCAGCCGGAGACGTCGAGGCGGCGGCCCGACTCGCCGCCTCCCTGGAGTTGCCCTTTCGGGTGTTTGATTGTTCGGCCGCATACCGGGAGGCGGTGCTGGATAATTTCCGCGACGAATACCTCGCCGGCCGCACGCCCAATCCCTGCGTCCAGTGCAACCCGAGGGTCAAATTCACCGCCCTTCCCGCCCTTGCCCGCGCGGCGGGATGGGATTTCGACGGGATTGCCACCGGCCATTATGCCCGTATCGGCCGGGACGGCGACAGGCCGGTCCTGATGCGGGGCGTCGACAGGACCAAGGACCAGTCCTATTTCCTCTACCGCATCCCTCCCGAAGTGCTGGCGAGGGTGGAATTCCCGCTCGGCGGGATGGAGAAGAAGGCGGTGCGGGAAATCGCCCGCGAGCGCGGCCTTGCGAACTCCGACAAGCCGGACAGCCAGGATTTCTCGGGCGGCGACTACGCCGACCTGTTGTGCCAGAGCGAAGCCGAGGGCGACATTGTCATGACCGATGGCCGGGTTCTCGGCAAACACCGCGGTTTCTGGCGCTTCACCCCCGGCCAGCGCAAGGGGCTCGGCGTCGCATATACGGAACCCCTGTATGTGGTGCGGCTCGAGCCGGCTGCCAACCGGGTCGTCGTCGGCACGTGGCGCGAATCGTTGGCGCAGGGCTGTATCGTCCGGGATACGGTCTGGTCCGGTTCCCCGCCCGAAGCCGGCCGGGAGGTCATGGGCCGGGTGCGGTCGGCCCAGGCGATTCGGCCCATGACGGTTGTCTCGGCACGGAACGGGGAGGTGGAGGTCCGCTTTGCCGATCCCATCCACGGCGTCGCGCCTGGCCAGAGCCTGGTCATGTATGATGGCGAGGTCGTCGTCGGTGGGGGAATTATAACGAAAAGCATCAGGGACGCTTGACGTAATGCCCATAGCCTTTATAGGCGATTGCCCCGGCACAACCTCACGTCCGCCCCCGGTTCAGGCGTTCAGACGCCGGGGTGACGTTAGGGGGGAGTGACTCGTTTAGAGGAAAATAGACGCCTTCTCACCAAAAAACGATACACTCCCTCCTAAACGTCACCCCGGCGGGGAAACGTAGAACCGGGCGAAAAACGGGAAGTTGTGCCGGGGCAATCTGGTTGATCTTCGCTACGAGATGTTTTGGACTACAAAGGAATCCCCATGCACCTCCGTTCGACCCCATTGCCCGAGGACGTCCAGGCCGTCCGCCGCATGGCGACGGAGACCGGTTTCTTTCGCCCGGACGAGGTTGACGTCGCCGTCGAATTGGTAGAGGAACATCTTGCCAAAGGGACGGATTCCGGCTATTATTTTCACTTCGCCGTCGATCCCGAACGGCCCGAAACGCACGAACCGGTCTACGACCCGCCGCTCGGATACGTCTGCTTCGGTCCCACACCCTGCACAATCGGCTCGTTTGACCTGTATTGGATAGTCGTGGACAAGGCCAGCCAAGGGAACGGTCTTGGCCTGCAACTGATGCACCAGGCCGAGCAGTCGGCTCGCACCATGGGGGGAAGGCGGATGTATGTCGAAACGTCGGGAAAGGAACTCTATAGGCCGACGCAGCGGTTTTACGAAAAGGCCGGCTATAGCGTCGCGGCGCGATTGCCCGATTTTTACGACCTCGGCGACGACAAGATCATCTACCAGAAAAATCTATAACGACGCGGTACGTGAAACACACGAGAGAGGAGCACACCAATCATGAGCGTCCAGAGCGAAATGGCAACCCTCCACTACGGGGACGGCAAGGAAGCCAAGCTCCCCATACTGGTCGGCAGCGAGGGAGAACGGGCCGTCGACATCGCCACCCTGCGCCGCGACACAGGGTACGTCACCATAGACGAGGGCTACGTCAACACCGGTTCCTGCAAGAGCGCCATCACCTATCTTGACGGTGAAAAAGGCATTCTTCGCTACCGCGGCTACCCCATCGAGGAACTGGCGGCGAAAAGCCGGTTCGTCGAGGTGGCGTATCTCCTGATGTACGGGGAACTGCCGACGCCGAAACAGTTGAACGCCTTCTCGGGCCTCCTGAACAACTCGTCCCTTATTCACGAGGATATGAAACAGTTCTTCGGCGGCTTCCCGAACCACACCCACCCCATGGCCATTCTCACGACCATGGTCGCCTCCCTGTCGGCATTCTACCCGGTGCCGGACGAGTTGAAGGACGAGGAGGAAAGCCAGATCATCGCGAACCTGGTCTCGCAGGTGCGCACCATTGCCGCCTTTTCCTACAAGATGTCCATTGGCGAGCCGATGATCTATCCGTCCTACCGGCTGCGCTTTGTCGAGAACTTCCTCAACATGATGTTCTCGTCGCCGGTGCAGGACTACCAGCAGGATCCCGACATCGTCAAGGCGATTGACACCTTCCTTATCCTGCACGCCGACCACGAGCAGAACTGCTCCACCTCGGCCGTGCGCATCACCGGGTCGAGCCAGGCCAACGTCTACGCCGTCATCTCGGCCGGCATCTCCGCCTTGTGGGGCCGTCTGCACGGCGGCGCCAACCAGGGCGCCATCTCCATGCTGGATGAAATCCAGTCCTCCGGCGACGACGGCCGGGTGTTTATCGAAAACACCAAGAACAAGAAGGCGCGGCTTATGGGCTTTGGCCACCGCGTCTACAAGACGTTCGACCCGCGCGCCAAGATCATGAAGGAACTCTGCCACAAGCTCCTGGCCAAGCCGGGCATGCACGACCCGATGTTCGATATCGCCATGCGCCTGGAGGAAGCGGCCCTGTCGGACGAATACTTCCTGTCCAGGAACCTCTACCCCAACGTCGACTTCTACTCTGGGCTTATTCTCAAAGCGGCGAACATCCCCTTCAACATGTTCACGGTGCTGTTCGCCATCGGCCGCACGCCGGGCTGGCTGGCCCACTGGCGGGAAATGCGCCATTCGCCCGATGCCCGCATCGCCCGCCCCAGGCAGATCTACGTCGGCCCGCCCATGCGGACCTACCTGCCCATGGACAAACGCGGCGCCAACAGGCAGTCGGAACGGTCGAAGTCCGGCCGGCTCATCGCCAGGCCCGACCCGGCGGTCATCCAGGCCGACCCCACCGTCGTCCGGCCCAAGCGCTTCACCGATTCCATCCGCGCCGAACGCCTGGTGCCGATGCCGCCGGCCGAAGACGGCTCCGGTCCGCACATCGCCTGACGCCTCCCACGCCCCCGCGCGATTGCCGAGCGCGGGGGCGTAGTCTATTGCGTTGGCGGTTGTGTCGTATATACTCGTGTTCTCTTCATGCAGATTGTCTGCTGCGCGCCTTGCTCCAGGCTCGCGGGCTTCAGTGGAGCGCCAAAACAGGAACCGCGATGGGTACCACCTCTTCCCTGGACGAACTCGCCAACAGAACCATGGGCGGGTGCAAGTTGATCAGGCGCATCGGCAAGGGTGCGATGGGCGTGGTGTATCTTGCCAACCAGATCGATCTCGGCCGGGAAGTGGCGTTTAAAATCCTCGATCCGAAGTTTTCGGCAGACAAATCGTATATCGAGCGCTTCGAAATGGAAGCCCGCGCCGCTGCGCAGCTCAACCACCCGAATATCGTCAAGGTGTTCGATTTCGGCTCTGAAAACGGCCTGTTTTACATCGTCAATGAATACATCAACGGCGGCACCGTGCAAAACCTGATCGAGGAAAAAAACAGCCTCAATCCGGAGGAGGCGGTTGAGTACGCCATGCAGGTGGCGGAAGGCCTGCGGGCCGCGTGCGACGCCAACATCATCCACCGCGACATCAAGCCCGACAACCTCATGCTCACCAGGGAAGGCACGCTCAAAATCGCCGACTTCGGCCTTGCCAAAAGCATGACCCCCGACACCGTCTCAACCGATTCGGGGCTTATCATGGGCACCCCCTTCTATATGAGCCCGGAACAGGCCAAGGGTTTGCACATGGATTCGCGGTCCGACATCTACAGCCTCGGCGTTTCGATGTACTGCATGGTGATTGGCGACGTCCCGTTCGACGCCGACAGCGTGGTCGGAGTGCTGTTGAAGCAGATATCGGCCGAGCGGCCCGACCCGTGCGCCATTAAACCGGAACTGCCGTCGGTCCTTGGTTCCCTTATTATGCGGATGATGGACAAGGATCCCGAGAACAGGCCCGCCGGCCCGGCCGAACTGCTGGAAGAACTGAAAACCGTCCACGAAATACTCAAGCCGGCCGCGCCGCCGCCGTCCCTGGCCGAGATTTCCGAAATACCCGAAGACCAGCGCGGCGCGTTCCGCCTCCTTCCCGCCAACCGCATCACCCGCATCATCCGCGTCGAAGCGAGCGGCGACGTCCTCACCCGCATGATAACCTCCATCCAGGACGACAGCGGCGTGGCTATCGAATCGGAAAATCCCTTCCCTCTCAACACCGTCGTCGAGGTCCGTTTCCGCGACCCGGCCAAAGACGAAGAACTGTCCGGCCTTGGCCTGGTGCGCTGGTCCGAAGCGACGCGGATGGGCGTCACGTTCATCAAGGTCCAGCCGATACCGAAGTCGGGCGGCGCGGACGTGCGGCTGTCCGGCCCCATGGCCATCAACGCCCTGACGGCGACGCCCATCCACCAGCGGCTTCTCAGGCTGGTCTATGCCAACGCCGGCCAGTTCATGACCTTGCCAAAGATCGCGAGCTCATTGGGTGTAGGCGCCAAAATGGCGGAAGATCCGGTCAAGACCTTTGAGCGGGCGTCGCTGATGAAACGCCATCCCGATGGCCGGCTGGAACTGATGTGGCCGAAGGACGAGTCGTTGCAGCGGGAAATCGTGGTATGGATTGAACGGCATGGGTTGCGGTAGGCGCGAACGGACTGATGCCCCACCTTCCGGTTTTTATTGCGGCACAGCGAAAAACAACATTGTAAGACCCCTCACCCCAGCCCTCTCCCCCTC
>JAJQBO010000155.1 GCA_021203245.1 Planctomycetaceae bacterium | reverse complement strand
GGGGTGGGGTGAGGGGTCTGTCGGTCAGGTACCGCCTATGCCACAGCAAAACCATGGGCATGGGGCATCACCCTCATCCCACCCTTCTCCCTCAAAGGGAGAGGCAGTACGTATCACCTTACCCTCCCACCCCCGGCGCATACAACCTCGGATCGCACTCCGGAAAGAGGGTATCAGCCTGGCGAATCGCCTCAAACGTCTTCTCGTCCCACCCGCCGTCCGCACACATGGCGTCCAGCGTCCAGAAGCGCTGCAGGTGATCGCGGATGCGTTTTCGCGCATAGTCGGGCGAGGTGCCGGTCCGCATGATAAACGGCCAGTCCGACGACTGCGCCAGCATCAATTCCCGCATCATCTGCTTCAGCACGGCTTCGTGGCGGGACTCGCCGAAATCACCGCCTGGCCGAAGCGTCGCGGCCAGGTGGGTCATGTGGTCGGCCGCCTTGTGCAGGCCGGGTATAATGTCCTGGTTGGCGTCGTTAATCCAGAATTCATAGGTGCCGTCCCCGCCCCAACTCGACCCGGCGGGCGAGGCAAGCTGGTTTTCCGGCCAGGCGTGGAGATATTCCGCCGGCGTCATGCATTTGACCGTCTCCTGGTCGTAATGGATTTTCCGCAGGACATAATCGAGGAATTGCGGCCCTTCGAACCACCAGTGGCCGTACAATTCCGCGTCGTAGGGGGCGACGATGAGGGGAGGACGGTCGTCGGGGCCGTGCGCGAGGCGCTCGACCTGACGGACGCGGTTTTCCAGAAAATGCTCGGCATGGCGGGCCGCCTGTTCCCGGGCGGCGTCGGGGTCGTAGAGGGCTTTTTCGCCGCCGTGGCGGGAGGTTATGCGGTTATACTTCAGCCCTGTATTGACCCGGATATGGCCGTCGATGACGAATTCCTCCAGTTCCGCCTCAGGCAGTTCGAAGCCGAGGTCGCGGTAGAATTCGCGGTAGTTCTGGTGGCCGGGATAGCCCTGTTCCGCCGACCAGACCTGGTAGCTGGTCTCCCGGTCGCGGCCGAAATAGGCGATGCCGCGCCCGTCCACTATGGGGGCATAGACGCCGCGAAGCGGCGACGATGAAGCGTTTTCGATGCCGTGGGTGTCGACAAAGGTATAGGAGAACCCGGCTTCTGCCAGAAAGTCCTCGACTCCCGGGTAGTAGGCGCATTCGGGCAGCCAGATGCCGTCGGGCCGGCGGCCGAAAACGCGCTTGTGGTGGTCGCGGGCGGTGACCACCTGTGCCCGCACCGCCCCGGGGTTTTGCTGGAGGATGGGCAGGAATCCGTGGGTGGCGCCGCAGGTCATCAGGTCCAGGTTGCCCAGGCCGGCCAGGTCGGCCAGGACGGCGGTGGGACGGCGGCGGCATTTGTCCTCGAACCAGAAGAGGACGTCACGGTAGTAATCGCTGTAAAAGACCGCGAGGCGGCGGCGCTCGGGCGTCGTCTCCGCCCGTGCCGCCTCCTGGTCCGCCAGGCGGATGACCCGGCCGAGATGGCGCGAAAAACGCTGCTGCAGCAGATCGTCCTCCATCATCGAGGTGAGGGTGGGGGAAAGGCTGAGGAGCAGCTTGTAGCCGACGCCGTCGTCCTCGAGCCGGCTCAGCATCTTGATAAGCGGGATATAGGTCTCGGCCATGGCCTCGTAAAACCAGAGTTCCTCCAGGAAATTGTCGTGCTCGGGATGGCGCACGAACGGCAGGTGCGCGTGGAGGACGATGGCGAGGTAGCCTTTGGGCATAGTGATCTCCGGGTGCGGTTGACAGCACGGTATTGTACCGGGAAACGGGACGGGGAGAAAGGGGGTAGGGCCCGGTTGGACCCGCCTGACACCGGTAGCGGTAATATTTGCTTGGCCTTCTCGACGTAAACGCTATAATTGCAACGCCGAGGGGAGGCGTCCCGGCCCGGCCGTACATCGCCGGACAACGGGGGCGCTGCCGCTCGTAAAAAAAGGCTGAAAAAATCCATGCGCACCGAAATACACCTTCCTCCCGACGTCGAACGGCAGCGGTTGCTGTTCGGGCCGAACGACTCGCACTTTCGTCTTCTCAAGGCAGAACTTGGCGTCAATCTGGTCGCCCGCAAGGGACGGCTGATTATCGACGGCGACGAAGCCAACGTCGCCCGGGCCTTGAACGTGGTCGAACGGATGCTGGAGGCTATCGACAAGGGCCAGGCGTTTGTCGCCGAGGAATTGTCCACCCTGATGGAGCGCCACGGCGAAGAGGCGGAACGGAACCGCGCCTCGGGCGTGATATTCACGGACCGGCTCCGCATCACCGCCCGCACCCCCAACCAGGCGACCTATATCAATATGATGCGGGACAACAGCCTGGTTTTCGGCATGGGACCAGCCGGTTCGGGCAAGACCTACCTGGCGGTTGCCTGCGCCGTCGAGGCGCTTCGCTACGGCGAGGTCAAGCGCATCGTCCTGACCCGTCCGGCCGTGGAGGCGGGCGAGCACCTCGGTTTTTTGCCGGGCGACATGCGGGAAAAGGTCGATCCGTATCTGAAGCCCATCTACGACGCCCTGGACGACATGATTTCCCGGTGGCAGCTCCTGAATTATACCGAGACAGGCGTCCTCGAGGTCGCGCCTCTCGCGTATATGCGCGGCCGCACGCTGGCGCGATCTTTTGTCATCCTGGACGAGGCCCAGAACACCACGCCGGGACAGATGAAGATGCTCCTTACCCGTCTGGGGGAACAGTCGCGCTGTGTGGTGACAGGCGACTTGACCCAGGTCGACCTCACCGGCAACCGGCTGGATTCCGGGTTGGTTCATGCGACGCGCATCCTGAAAGGCATTAAAGGGATCGGTATGATGCACCTGACCGGGGACGATATCGTCCGCCACCGGTTGGTCCGCGAAATCGTCGCCGCCTACGATCGCGACGATTCAGCAAACAATGGAAGCGAATGACACAGAAAATCCGCAAGGCGATGGTGGATCAGGAACGGCTCAAGACCCTGGCCTTCCGGGAAGAGTTGGCCCGGAAGCGGGACCGCCGCCGCCACGATCGCGTGTATTATTTGTCCGCCCTTATCTGGGCGCTCCTGGCCGCCCTGCCGTCCCTGTACGTGGGTCGGCCGATTCCCTATACCGTCGGCGCGGCCTCCAACCACGACATCCTCAGCCGGGTCGAGTTCACCTGGCATGATTCCATAGCCGAGGCCCAGGCCCTTCGCAACCTCGAGTCCGCCTATGCCAGACGCTACCGCGAAGAGCCGCTTTCCGTCTGGGCCGCCGACACCCACGGCGCTATCGATCAATTTCTGGCCCGCGCCGCCGTCGCCGACAGCCTGTCCGAGGTGATGGAATCTGCGGCCGAACTGGGCATTTCCGCCACGCCCGAACAGTTGGAGGCCATCTGGCGCGGTGCGAGCGTGGCCAAAAACGATCCCTACCACTATCTCGTCTCGCCGGTGAAGGAAATCCTCGACAACGAGATTTTCCCCCAGGGCATTCTCACCAACGACCGTTTTGAAATCGAACGCGGCCGCACCATCACGATCGTCCGGGGCGACGCGTCCCACACCGCCATGGTCGGCGGCGAACGCGGTCCCGTCACCGCCGAGCAGGCCGGACCCATCCTCGAGCGGCGCTTCCGGGTGGCGCTGTCGTCGTGGATTCCCCGCGACTTCAAGGACGCGCTGCGGGAAATCATCCAGAAACGGCTCCGACCCAACCTTATCTACGACGAAGCCGGATCGCGTGCCGGCCTGGAGGAGCGGCGAGAGGAGCTCCTCTCCCGCGTCCAGACGGTCAAGCTGAACGACACCCTGGTGGCGCGCGGCTCGACCGTCACCCTGGACAAGCTGGCCATACTCCGCGAGGAGGAGCGGGTCTTCCGCGAATCCCAGGGCTGGCGCTTGCCCGCGACCCGCTTTACCGGCAACTTCCTCCTTTTCGGCGCGGTCGCCATCTCGTTCATCGTCTTCTTCAAGACGACGGACCGCCACGGGCTGGGGACGCTCCGGCGCTTTTTCGCGACAGCGGTCCTGTGCCTCCTCATCGTCTTTATCGGCTACTGGCTGATCTGGATGGGGATTCCCGGCACCATGCTCCCGGTGGGGCTTGCGGTCGGCATCGCCGCGTTCGGCACCAATGCGTGGACCGCGATGTTCCTGGCCGGCATCACCTCGCTCTGCGGCCTCATCCTGTTCGAGGGCAGGGCCGACTTGATGATCGCCCACCTCGCGGCGGCGTTGTTCTTCATTCAGTCGGCGGTCCGCTGCCGCTGGCGCATCACCCTGGCGATCATGTCGTTCCTGAGCGGTCTCCTGGGCGCGCTCGGCTATATCGCCTGGAACTTTGCGCGGGGCGATCTCCAGAGTTTGCTGTCGATGTCCGGGTGGTCTCAGGCTCTTGTCGACAGCCGCAGTTCTCTGGTCGCGGCCGGCGGCCTGCTGGCGAACTGGCTCCCCTGCGGCATCATCATGCTGTTTATCATGCCGCTGGTGGAACGGTATTTCAACGTCACCACCCGCATCCACCTGCAGGACCTCACCGCACAGGAGCATCCGCTCCTGCGGCGGCTCATCATCGAAGCGCCGGGAACCTACCACCACAGTTCCCTGGTCAGCACCCTGGCCGAGGCGGCCGCCACCGCCATCGGCGCGGACGGGCTGCGGGCGCGCATCGGCGGCCTGTTCCACGATGTCGGCAAGCTGCTGAAGCCGGAATACTTTACCGAAAACGAATTCGGCGTCAGCCGCCACGAAAGCATGAACCCCAACATGTCGGCGCTCCTTATCATCAACCACGTCCGCGACGGGGCCGAGATGGCCCGCACCTTCGGCCTGCCGAACGCGGTGGTGGACATGATTCTCCAGCACCACGGCAACGGCACCATGCAGTACTTCTACCACAAGGCGACCCAGCAGGCGCCCCAGGGCGCGGTGGTGGCGCGCGAGCCGTTCATGTATCCGGGACCGCGTCCGCAAACGCCCGAGGCCGGCGTCCTGATGATCGCCGACTCGGTCGAAGCGGCTGTCCGCAGCCTGGACGATCCGTCGCCGTCGCACCTGCGCGACCTGTTGGCCCGCATCATCAGGGCCAGGCTGATAGAGGGGCAATTCGAGGAGTCGGGCCTGTCGATGCGGCAATTGGCGCAGGTCGAAGAGGTGCTGTTCCGGATGCTCGTCAGCATGTACCATACCCGGGTCAAATATCCCGGCCAGGAGAAGAACGCCGGGGGGAGGAAGCGCTGATGCCTGGACCGCTCCTCCTCGTCAATCTGCTCATCTCCCCCATGGTCAACGAATCGGCCGTCCCGGCGGATCTGTTGCGGGACTGCCTGGCCAGCGCCTACGCGGGCAAGCGGAAAAAGCCCGCCGTCATGGATATCCTCGTCACCGGCGACCCGGAGATCGCCAAACTGAACCGCCGCCACCTCGGCAAGGACGAAGCCACCGACGTCCTCGCCTTCGACGACGGCGAAATGAAGGACGACCGCCTCAGGCTGGGCGACGTCGCCGTCTCCGCCGACACCGCGCGGCGCGAGGCCGGCGGGCGCGGCGTGCCGTTCGAGCAGGAACTGCTGTTCTACGCCCTGCACGGCCTCCTCCACCTCCTCGGCATGCGGGACGACCTGCCTGCCGATCGCGCCAAAATGCACGCGCTCCAGGCCAAGGCGATGCGCGATTTCGGCATCGAGCCGGCTGTGGGACTGGTCACCCGGCCGGAGGAGGGGCGGAATGACTGAAAACGGCGTGACCATCCGTTTCGTCCGTGAAGACGATCTCCCGGCACTGGTCGGGCTGATTCACGAATTCGCCGACTATATGCAGCTGGACGAGCCGCTCACCGTCGCCGCACCGGCCTTGAAGGCCGCCCTTTTCGAAAAGGGGTAGGGCGAGGCGCTGGTCGCCGAGGCGGACGGCGGTTTGGCGGGGTACGCGTTTTTCTACCAGACCTATTCCACTTTTTCGGGCAGGCCGGCGATGTTTATGGAAGACCTGTTTGTGAGCGGGCGGTGCCGCCGGGGCGGCATCGGCCAGGCGTTTATGGCGCGGCTGGCGTCCATCGCGCTGGAGCGCGACTGCGACCGGCTCGAATGGCACTGCCGCGACTGGAACCACAAGGCTATCGCGTTTTATCGGGCGCAGGGTGCGTCTGTTGTGCCTGACGCATCGCTGTACCGCCTCGACCAGGCCGGCCTCCGGCGAATGGGGGCACAATGACGGTCTACCGTACGCCGCCAGCGACAAGGGAGGGACCCAGGCCCCATGCCGGATGACGTTCCATTATGGTTTGACGCGCTCGCGCTCACCGCTCTCGCCGTCATCAATTTCCTGAGCGGCTCCTACGAATCCGCCCTGCTGGGCGCAAGCCGTTCGCGCATCAGCCGCGCCCTGGAGACGCGGCGCTTGCCCGCGTCGTCGTTCCTCGCCCGGGCGGCTTCGGACGACCCGTCCATCCTCATGCGGGTGGATCTCCTGTATGTCTTTTCGACTGCCCTGTTCGTCAGCTACGGCATCTGGACCCTCATCCGCGCCGACGGCGCGATGTTTGTCGACGACTACATCTGGGGCACGGTGACGTGCCTGGCCGCCCTGTTTCTGGTGCGGATGGCGGCGAATCCGCTGGGGGACTACTTCGCCGAGCGGATGGTCATCAATGTCGCCCTCCCCATGTCGTTCATGACCGCGCCCTTTTACCCGCTCGCCTGGCTGGCCCTGGCGGCGGAGCGGGTCTTTACCCGCGCCGTCGGCGTGGAGGAGGAGGACGAGGAGGACGAACGCGAGGCAGAGGTCATCGACGCCGTGTCCGACGGCCAGTTGGACGGCGTGGTCGAGGACGGACAGAAGGAGATAATCGAGGGCATTTTCGAATTCAAGGATTCGGACGTCGCCGACATCATCGTCCCCCGGACCGAGATGACCACCGTCGACGCCGAAGCGGGCCTGTCCGACGCCATCGCCCTCGCGATGGAAAAGGGCTATTCGCGCATGCCCGCCTTCAAAGGGAACCGCGACAACATCGTCGGCATTTTCTATGTCCGCGACGCCCTCCGCCATTGGGACAAGCCGGAGGCCGAGCGGCCCGCCCTCGCCGACATGCTCCGTCCGCCGCTGTTCGTGCCCGAAACAAAGCTCATCCCCGAACTCCTCGCCGAGATGCGCCGCGGCCAGTCGCACATGGCGGTGGTGCTGGACGAATACGGCGGCACCGCCGGCCTGGTGACGATTGAGGATGTGCTGGAGGAGATTGTCGGCGATATCCAGGACGAGTTCGACGCCAAGTCGGTCGACTCGGACGGCAGGGTCAAGAAGGTGGACGACTACACCCTCGTCGCCGACGGCAACGCCCACGTGGGCGAGATCAACAAGATGCTCGGCGACGACATCATCCCCGAGGACGACGACTACGAAACCGCCGCCGGGTTTGTGTTGGACAATCTCGGCCATATCCCAAAAATCGGCGAAAGTTTTGTCTTCGAGGACAAGCTGTCTGTCCGCGTCCTCCAGGCCGACGAGCGCCGCGTCAGGCGCGTCCGCCTGCAGATGCAGGAGCGGGTCGAAGCGTAAGTTTTCAACGGCAGGAGAAGCGGTCTATGACCATTGTCACGCGGCGCGACGAGTGCGCCCCCTTTACCACCAAGGACGGTTCCACCATCCGCGAGCTGATGGCCTACCGCAACAGCGCCTGCGAGAGCATGAGCCTGGCCGAGGCGTCCCTGCTGCCCGGCTGCAAGACCGAATGTCACCTCCACCCCACGGTGGAGGAAATCTACTATTTTCTCGAAGGGAAGGGGCGCATCCTGGCGGGCGACGACTATATCGACGTCGAGCCGGGGTGTCTGTCCTGCATCGTCCCGGCGTGCGGCACCAGACCTGGAACACCGGCGACGCGCCGCTCGTGTTCCTCTGTCAATGCGCCCCGGCCTATGAACACGAGGACACCGTCATCCTTCCCGATGCCGGCGGGGAGACGGCGGAGTAGCCATGCTTGACGCACTCGCGAAAACCACCATCTCGGGAGTCGTCTTGCTGTTCCTGCTGCTGTTCGTGCTGCCGATGCTGGCCCTCCTGGTCAGGCGCTTGCGGCGGTATGAGATGCTCTACGGCGTCCTCAAGGAGGAAGGCAGGAAAAAGAGGAAAAAAAAGGCCGAGGAGCCCGCGGTGCAGGAGGAGCCGCAGCCCGTCCTGCCCGAGGACGAACCGCCGCCGGACAACACCTATCCCTATGCCAGCCGCACCTTCCTTTCACCCGCCGACAAGGCCTGCCTTGCGGCCCTCAGGGAGGCGTTTGGTCCGGACGTCGACGTTTTTCCCAAGGTTGCGGTCTGGGAGGTGGTGGAGCCGACCGAAAAGGCGATAGGCTATGCGAACCGTTTGCGCGGCCTTCTTTTCGACTACCTGATATGCGACGCAAAAACCGGCCAGGTTTTGACCGGTATAGCCTATAACCCGGGGAGGGGCGTCCTGCCGGGCCTGTCGACGAACTCAAGGCGATTTGCCACGCTGCCGGGGCAAACCTGGTGTTTATCGACATGGCCGAGGAATACGACGCAAAAACATTGAAGGATGCGCTGGGTATCCCCGACTTGGACATATGACGCATGAAAATCTATATCCGCTACCTCATGTTCCGCCTGATTCTCGGATTGTGCAATCTGTTGCCGCAACGGTTCCTGTACTTTATTGCCATCCGCGTCGCCGATCTCAATTACCGCTTTTTCGACAAAAAGGGTCGCGCCGCCGTGGAGGACAACCTGCGCCGCGTCCTGCCCGGCGCGCCGCAGGCGCGCATCGACAAGGAGACGCGCTGGGTCTTCCGCAATTTCGCCAAATACCTGACCGAGTTCTTCCGCTTCCGCCACTTCACCCTTGAGTGGTTCCGCGTCAATATGGCCATCTTCGGCATGAAATATATCGAAGACGCCATGGCGGCCGGCAAGGGCTGCATCACCTCGTCCGCCCACCTCGCCAATTGGGAATTGGGCGCGGCCGGCCTGTCCATCATGGGCGGCAAAAAACTCACCGTCTCCGTGGCCATGCACCGGTACGGGAAGATCAACGATCTGTTCATGCGCGAGCGCCAGGCGATGGGACTGAAGGTGGTGGATATGGAGAAGGACGCGGCCAAGCAGATGCTGCGCGCGCTCAGGCGCAACGAGGTCGTCGGCGTGATGGGCGACCGCGATCCGACCGAGCAGGGGGTGATGGTGAACTTTTTCGGCCGTCCGTGCCGGTTTCCGCAGGGGCCGGCCCGGCTGTCCATCGCCACCGGCGCGCCGCTGATTCCCGCCTTCTGCCTGCGCCGGACCAACGACAGTTTCTCCATGATCTTCCTGCCGCCGATTCCCATTCCCGCCTCGGGCGAGCGCGACAAAAAGGTACAGGTGATGACGCAGATGTTTGCGGACGTCATCGCCAACACCATCCGCGTCCACCCCGAACAATGGGGCGTGTTCTACCGCTTCTGGGACGCCGACTGGAAGCCTGAGTAGGGGGCTGGCGTGTTATCCCCCCCATTCGTCACCCCGGCGTGCGGACCTCCGCCCGCTTTTTACCCGGTTCAAGGTTTAGACGCCGGGGTGACGTCGAGGGGAAATGAGGCGTCTATCCCTGCGCCGCCGGGCTCGGCCCGACTTCTCCCGCTTCCGCATCCGCAACCGCTTCAAACAATCAACCGGAATATGCGCCGCCTCGGCCGCGCGCAAGACCTCCGGGTCGACGCAACCACACCCGTCCAAAAACGCCTTGTCGCTATCCACGCCATCGACGATGCGCCACCGCTCCACCCGGGCCGCGCCTTCATTCCGATGCTTGGAATAATACACCGCCATCCCAGCCGCCAGGGCTTCGACCTCGGGCGAATCCTCGCCCCGGGCCATGGCGATAGCGCCGGGCCGGTTGGCCGTTATGTAGAAGCGGTCGTCCGGGCGGCTCAGATCGCGGAGGCGGTAGTTCTCCGCTTCGTTCCGGCTGACGACGATTTTTGTCCCCCGGCTGATCTGGAAGTGCCGGCCCACCTTCAAGAGTTCCGCGTCGCCGCCGGTGAAGCCGGGATTGCACTCGAACAACACCGCCAGCCGCTGCGAAAACCCGGGGTCGGTCAGAAGACAGCCCCCGGCCGGACACGGATAGTCGCCAATGCCCAGTTCCTGCGCCAAGGCCATCTGCCGGTCGCGCCCGCGTCCGGAAATGTCGTAGAGGTAACGGGAGTCGACCCAGCCTTCCTTTTCCGGGACGGTCTCTTCCAGCAGCCTGGCGCACAGGGGACGGAGCAGCAGCCCGGCGTGGCCCCATGCCGCCACTTCGCGGTTCGCCAGGGTGATGGCGTCCTTGCGTTGGCTCATGGGCCGCTGGCCCGTCACTTCGCCGGTGACGACAAAGTCTGCGCCGCGCTCGACCATCGCCTCGAAGCCCGCCTTCATGGTGCGCAGGCGGCAGTCGATGCAGGCGTTCAGGTGCTTGCCATAGCCGTGGCGCGGATTTTTCGTCAAGGCGACCACGTCGTCGGTGGTGTTGGGGAAAATGATGTCGTCGGCCCCGAGGGCGAGGGCGGCGGCGCGGAGGTGCGCCTTCTTTTTCTCGATGCGCTGGGTGCCGTGGAAGCAATTGACGCTGTTCAGGGCGGTCACGCCGATTCCCTGGACCGTCATCAGCCGCAGGGCCAGCATGGAGTCGAGGCCGCCGGAAAACAGCACGATACAACGTTTGGGCATGTGAAAATCCTACATGTGCTCGGAGGGATTGTAATCGGCCCTGAGGGCCAGGTTTTCGAATCGAAGCTGGTGGTTGATGAAGGCGAGCTTTACCGCGCCGGTGGGGCCGTTACGCTGTTTGGCGATGATGACTTCGGCCTCGCCCGTGGGGACGTCCCCTTCCTTGTTGTAATAATCCGGGCGGTGCAGCATCAGCACGACGTCGGCGTCCTGTTCGATAGCGCCTGATTCGCGCAGGTCGGACAGCATGGGGCGCGGGTCGGTGCGGTTCTCCGGCTTACGGGACAGCTGCGACAGGGCGATGATCGGGATGTGCAGTTCCTTCGCCAGCGCCTTGAGGCCGCGCGAGACTTCGGAGACTTCCTGTTCGCGGCTGCGGTTGCGGGCGACGGCGGAGGCGGTCATAAGCTGCAGGTAGTCGATGACGACAAGGCGGATGTCGTTGCGGAGCTTCAGGTGCCTGGCTTTGCCCCGCAGTTCGGCGAGGGAGATGGCCGGCGTCTCGTCGATAAAGATGGGCGCGTCGTTCAACTGCTCGGTGGCGGTGTTGAGCCTGTCCATATCCTCGCGGCTGAAGTTGTGGTTGCGCATCTTGATGCCGTCGACGTGGGCCTGCGCCGCCAGCATGTTGCTGACGATGTTGGTCGCGCTCATTTCCAGGGTAAACACCACCACCGCCTGGCGCGACTTGACGCCCACGTTTCGGGCGATATTGAGGGCGAAGGTGGATTTGCCCATGGCGGGGCGGCCGGCGATGATGATGAGTTCGTCGTCATGCAGGCCGGTCAGCATCTGGTCGAGTTCGGTATAGCTGGTCGTCACGCCGTTGACCAGTTCCGAATTCGCCATAAAGGCGTCGATATTGTCCCAGGTGGTCTGCATCACTTCGCGCATGGTAAAGACCTTGCTGCCGAAGTTCCTGGTGACGATATTGCGGATGGATGTTTCGGCCTCGCCCAGCAGGTCGGTGGAGGTGGCGTCTGGTTGCGAGGCGGCGATGATGGTGTCGGTGCAGGTCTGGATCAGCCGGCGGCGGGCCGACAGGTCCTGGATGATGTCTGCGTAGTATTCGACATTTGCGCCGGTGGTGGCGGCGTCGGTCAGGGCCGCCAGGCCGACAACGCCGCCGACGGTGTCGAGGTGGCCTCGGGCCATGAGTTCTGTCTGGAGAAGAATCGGGTCGATCGGCTGCTGACGCGCCCGCAGCGCCTGCATGGCCGCGAAGACCATACCGTGGGTCGGGGCGAAGAAGTCCTCCGGGTTGACCTTGCCTTCGATAAAATCGAACTGGTTCGGCTGGAGCAACAGGCCGCCCAGCAGGGCCTGTTCGGCCTGGAGGTTGTGGGGGGTGGGACCGCCGCCGCGCCAGTCTCCGGCCGGGGCGTCATTTTCGGAATTTTCGAGTACATCCAAATCCGCTACAGGTTCCATAACACTCCTGGTTGCAATCGATCATTCACAATGTCTCCCTCTCCCCTGGAAGAGAGGGCCGGGGTGAGGGGGGCGGTAGGTGAAAACCTCTGCGAAACACTGCCCGGTGCAAAAAGTTCTACACAGCCGGATGCGGATGCCCCTGCTGTTCCATCCGCATCTTCTCGAACGCGCAGCCTGTCTCGTACGTAACTTCGCGCTGGATGACCCGGCACACCCGCATGCTGCCGACAAGGTCGCCCCGGGTGCCGCCGCCGATAAGGCGGACGGTGAAGACTTCGCCCTTTTCCAGCTTTTCGTCAAGCTGCATCTGGCAGCCGCCCTGGCTGATGTCGATGACCTTGCCCCATGATTGCAGTTCGCTGCCGTTGCGCTGATAGTACACCACCATGTCGCATTTGTAGCGGCGGTAGCGGCGGCGATTGGCTCCCTTGTCCGATTGGCGCGACACGAACTTGAAGCCAACATCGTAGAGGCCGTCGTCGTTGCGGATGACCCGGCGCACCTCGGCCGAACTCTGCAGCATCCGCAGCATGGCAGGCGGCAGCGGGATGTTCCAGTCGAACTGGACGGTCTGCCCCCGCACCAGGGGATAGGCCGTCACCACCCGCAGGCCGCCCTGGGAGAAATCCTTGACCGTGCCCTCATGGCGGGTGTCGTCCCGCGCGAGGGTGAAGTGGACGCGCATCTCGACCTGCTTGCGCTCGTGGCTGCGGGCGCGGCCGACCCGTTCCTTGCTCTGGCGCAGGTTGCGCAGCGACTCCAGGAGTTTCCGGGCATTGGCGATGGGGTCGGTCGAAAGGGTGACGTCGACGGCCGGCTTGTCGGCGGTGGCAAGGGCCTGCTCCTCGACCGCGATATTGGCCTGTTCGACCAGGTTGACGTCCACGCCGATATCCAGGCAGTTGCGGCAGATGGATATCCACCGGTTGTCCTGGTTGCGGACCAGTTCCATGACCCGGGAATCGTCGTAGTTCTTCCCGCAGGAGCCACAACGGGGCATGGTTGAACCCTCCGGTACGGACAGGGACGGACGCGGGGGCGGGACGCGGGCCGGTGCGTCCCTTCCCTTTTTCTCATAAAGTCGCTGTCAGACGAAAAAATATCGACGGGAGACGACTCGTCCCGTCGATAGTATTATAGCAATGTCGTATTTTGGTGTAAACCCTCTGATTGCTCGAGGATTTTACCCTTCGGCCTGCGCCTTCGCCGAAGCCTGCGTGTAGAACATCTGCGCCGCTTCGGGGTGGAGCCTGCCGCCGGTCAGGTCTTCTTCGTTGATATAGGACCAGCCTTCGGGCAGCGGCATGGCGGGAATGGTGCGGACAGTCGGGACGCTGCGCCGTTCGGGAGCGGCCTGCCGTTCCACCGGCTTTTGCGCCACAACCTTCGGGGCGGCGGCTTTTTCTTCCTTTACCACCGGGGCGGCGGCCGTTTCCACCGTTTTCTCGGCAACGACCGGAGCGGTTTTGGCGGGAGCGGCGGCGGCAGTTTCGCGCGCAGGCAGGGCGGTTACCTTGCCTTTGGCGAGCAGCGCCTGGTACTCTTCCATGGTGAGAACATCACCGGATTTCACGCCGGCGGTAACGATTTCGGTTGAACCGGTGGCATCTGCGTACGTGGTGCAGGTGTTGCAGGTGCTGCAGCCGGCGGCAAAAATCAGCGAAGCCAGGGGCAGGGCCAACAGGAGTCTGCGCATGGTAATTCCTTTCTCTCGGGACCAAAAGCTACAAAATTTCATATTGAGCATATAAAGTAAACGTAAATCGAGCGATAAATTCTCGTGGACCGTTTCGTAAATCGGCTGCAAAGGATCAAATCCGAAACCTGACATTACCGCTATTATCGGCCTCCGGCGTCAATTAGACCGGAGGGGGAGTTTTTGTCAAGACAGCTTTTCTCTTTGCCCGATCTTTTTCCTTTTGCAAAGCACGTGCATTATATATACGATTCTGGTTGACCGTCAACTTAAAAAAATGGAGTTTTTCCATGGAATTGGATGAGGCCTTCCGGCTGGCGCAGGAAGACACCAAATTCGTCAAGGTGAGGAAGAATCTCCTCTACACCTTCGGGGCGACGCGTTTGCCCTATATATGTATCTCCAAGGCGGATGACGGAGACGGTTTCGTCATGGTCAGGTCGGGGAAGGTCCTTGCCGACAAACCGCAGATCGCCCTGCCTGGCGAGGTTTTTTCTTTCGAAGGTTTTGAAGATTTTTGGGAAAACGTGAGTCCCGAGGACCCGGTGGTGGCGCTCGCCCGCCGCATTT
Source organism: Planctomycetaceae bacterium (assembly GCA_021203245.1). Classification (GTDB taxonomy): domain Bacteria; phylum Planctomycetota; class SZUA-567; order SZUA-567; family SZUA-567; genus JAJBSZ01. The sequence goes on along the minus strand of JAJQBO010000155.1, from coordinate 799 downwards.
CCATGCCGCCGTCCAAGTATGTCAACACGGCCGGGAGCCAATTGCGTCAGCCCGGCTCTGTCGAGGAGGCGGTGCAGCGGGTGATGAACCGGTTGGAAAACGACAATGACGTCCGCGCCGGCGTCATCGAAGCGCCGGAGCAGGTGTGGGGATTGTCGGTGTTGTTGTATGTCGGCAGCCAGGTGGCGCGTTCCGCCCAATCGAATGTGCAGGAGCATCTCGAGCACCTGCGTTTTCGCGGGCGGTGAGGCGTGCGCCTCGTTCTGGCGCGCGTGCGGACACGGTAGGTACGGACTATAACGGAGGAATTATGGCGGACAGTATGCCGGTAAAGGCCAATTTCACCCAGTTCATCAACGGATTCGCGGTCCAGACCCTGGTGCATCTCGGCAAGATGTCGAATCCCATGACCGGCAAGGCCGGCGTCGATCTCGCAAATGCCAAGTATTCCATCGACATCCTGGGTATTTTGCAGGAAAAGACCAAGGGCAACCTCACCTCCGAGGAGGAGGAATACCTGTCCAATCTGCTGCGCGATCTGCGCATGGAATATGTGACTGTCATGAACGAAAAACCGGCAGAGGGCAGCGCCCCCGCGGAAGGTGCGAAACAGGACGAAGCCTCGTCGTAACACGTGATGACATGAACGCGGAATACGAAAGCGGAGGAACCACGCGGTTCCTCCGCTTCCTCGCGTGCCGGGGCAAGGTGCGAATGATCCTGTGCTGCAAGGCGATTTAGGATTCCCTGCCGTCCACGTCCGGCCCGCCTTGCTCCGGCACAACTTCCCGTTCGTGAT
>JAJQBO010000151.1 GCA_021203245.1 Planctomycetaceae bacterium | reverse complement strand
AAAATGATTAAAGTTGATAAAAATTAACCAAAATTAATCATGATTATTTAATTATAAAAATTTGACTAAACAAAAAGCGCGGGGTAAAGTGACTGTACGGTCGTTGCGCTCATATGTTCCACAAAAGAACGTAACTTTTCTAACACCTGAAACGCCGCTTACTCCTCTAGTATACATCACTCAATGCGAAACACCGCGATAATTTGACGGCCGCTGCGAAATAAACTAGCTGATGAATCTGGTTATTAACCTTGGTTAAAAAACGCCAGCGTCTGGCGCAGCCTTTTGATCTGGGTGGTAGCCTGCCAATGCGAGGAGATGCCATGGCGAGTGTGCGCTTGAAGGCGGTCGAAAAAAAGTACCCCAACGGATTCAAAGCGGTGCACGGCATCGACCTGGATATCAAGGAAGGCGAGTTCATGGTCCTCGTCGGTCCGTCCGGCTGTGCCAAATCCACCACCCTGCGGATGATCGCCGGCCTCGAGGAAGCTACCGGTGGCACTATCGAAATTGGCGACAAGGTGGTCAACGACCTCCCGGCCAAGGACCGCGGCATCGCTATGGTGTTCCAGAACTACGCCCTCTACCCCCATATGACCGTGTACGAAAACATGGCCTTCGGCCTAAAGATGCGCAAGTTCCCGAAGGAGGTGGTCGACGCGCGGGTTCGGGACGCCGCCGAAAAACTCGAGATCACCGAACTCCTCGACCGCAAGCCCAAAGAAATGTCGGGCGGGCAGCGTCAGCGCGTCGCGCTCGGGCGGGCCATGGTGCGGCAGCCGGAGGTGTTTCTTTTCGACAAGCCCCTCTCCAATCTCGACGCCAAGCTCAGGGTGTCGATGCGGGTGCGCATCAGCCAGTTGCACAAGCAGATGGGCTCGACCATGATCTACGTCACCCACGACCAGACCGAAGCCATGACCATGGGCGACCGCATAACCGTCCTGAAGGACGGGGCCATCATGCAGGTGGACACCCCTCTCAACCTCTACAACCGCCCCGCCAACAAGTTCGTGGCCGGCTTTATCGGCTCACCCATGATGAACTTCCTCGACGTGACGGTGGATCTTCGCGGCGGCTCCGCCATTCTTCGGGTGGGGAACAGCGTCCTCCCCGTGCCCGAACGGTTGCAGGAAAATGTCAAGGCTTACGCCGGCCAGGCGCTGATTCTCGGCGTCCGCCCCGAACACATCAAGCTGACCGACGGGATCGGTGAAGACGCCCTCCCGGGCGAGATACTCGTCAAGGAAGAGATGGGCAACGAGGTCATCGTCTATTTCGACAATGCCGGCAACCGCCTGACCGCGCGCCTGTCGCTGGAATCGGAAGAAGGCCACCGGCTGCAGGACACGGAGCATTTCACCTTCGACATGTCCAGGTGCCACCTTTTCGACACCGGGAGCGAAGTCAATATCGCCTTGTAGTCGAGCCGCCGCCTCTCGCATCTGATTCGGGAACACTTATGAAAAACTTCGAAAAATTCATCCGCCGGCACATGGTGAATCTGCTCTACCTGCCGGCGCTGGTCATGTTCGCCATTTTTGTCCTCTATCCGTTCCTCAAGGGCGTCCGCATATCGTTCACCGACTGGAACGGTTTTTCTCAAAGCTTCAATTATGTGGGACTGCGGAATTACACCGAACTGTTCCAGGACGTCAACGTCCGCAAGGCGTTTTTGAATACGCTTATCTACGGGTTCGGCAGCACCCTATTGCAGCAGTGTTTCGGGCTCGCCTATGCGGTGCTTCTGAACCAGAGCTTCGCCATGCGCAAGTTCGCCCGCACCGTTATCTACATGCCGGTCATGATCGCGGGCGTCATCATGGGCTATATGACCTACTTCCTCCTCCAGTACAACAACGGCGCGCTCAACGATCTCATCGGCCTTTTCGGCATGGCGCCGGTGGACTGGCTGGCCGCCGGCAACCGCGCCGTTCTCCTGATCATCGCCATCAACAGTCTGCAGTTCGTCGGCATCTCCATGGTCATTTATCTCGCCGGGCTGCAGAACATCCCCAAGTCGTTTTACGAAGCGTCCGACATTGACGGGGCGGGGAAGATTAACCAGTTCTTCCATATCACCCTGCCCCTGCTCAAACCGGCCATCATCACCAGCGTGACGATAAACCTCATCGGCGGGCTGAAGCTCTTCGACCAGATCAAGGCGCTCACGAACGGCGGACCCGGCTACGAATCGCACTCCATGTCCACCCTTATCGACGCTACCTATTTCCGTTCGCAGCAGGCAGGTTATTCAGCCGCCATGGGCATCGTCCTGTTCCTCTTCATTCTCGTCGTCAGCCTGGTCATGCTGCGGATGTTCGACAAGCGGAGGTTTGAATACTAAGATGAAAAAATCCAACCTTATACGCAATATTGTCGCGGTCGCCGCCGCCGCCGTGCACTTCGTCCCCTTCTACATCGCCATCACCGTGGCGCTAAAGCCGAGGACCGACTTTTCCTCGCGCTGGTCGCTCCCGAGCGAGATTAATCTGGAAAACTTCGCCTACGCGATCAACCGGGCGAGAATTCTCGACGCCATGCGCGACAGCGCCATCATCACGGTCGCCTCGGTTCTGCTGGTGGCGTTGCTGGGGGCCATGGCCGCCTATCCGCTGGCGCGCATGAAGAACCGCTTCAACGCCGTGATTCTGAAAATCGTCCTGGGCGTCATGATGATTCCGCCGCTCAGCATGCTGGTGCCCCTGGTGACGCTGATGAGCGACATCAACGGAATCAGCACCTACTGGGGCATCATTTGCGTCCTCGTCACCTTCCAATTGCCGCTGAGCATTTTCATGTACAGCAATTTCATCGAGGCGATTCCGCGCGAACTGGACGAGGCGGCGGAGATAGACGGGTGCAGCAAATTCATGATTTTCTATCGGATAATCCTGCCGCTCCTGAAGCCGGTCACCGCGACCGTCGTCATCCTGACCGGCGTGTTTATCTGGAACGACTACCAGTTTTCCCTTTATATACTCCAGTCGCCGCGTCTACGGGTGGTGACCCTGGCGGTGTCGTCCTTCTTCGGCCAGTCGTCCAGCAATCTCGGGGCGGCGGCTGCCTGCGCCCTTATTGCCGTCGTGCCTGTCATCGTCGTCTACATCGCGCTGCAGCGGTATTTTGTGCGCGGCATGATTGACAGCGCGGGCAAATAACGGCGCGAATCTTCAACAAAATGAGGCGGGTTACACGAAGCAATCCGCCTGCGAATTCGGAACTCACGGGAGTGTTACCATGAAACAGGCTTTGATTGCGGCGGCGATGGTGGCTTTGGTGGCGGTTTTCTACTTCGCCTTTTCCGGAGGCAAGTCCGACAGGACGGAACTCAGCCTATTCCTTTCCATGCAGGCGACGGAACCGGCGACCTTGGCCTTCGAGGCATTGGCGGAGGAATACATGAAGGCCAACCCGGAGGTGTCTGTGGAGGTTATCGTCGGCGGCGGGGACTCGGAAGCCATACTCAAGACCAAAATGGCGGCAAACGACCTGCCCGACATGTGGACGACGCACGACTGGTCCCTCATGCGCTACAGCGAATACCTGGAGCCACTGACCGATCAGCCGTGGGCGAAGGATGTCGGTTCCATGATCAGGCCCGCCATTACCGGCAAGGACGGAAAGTTCTACGTCCTTCCCATGGATGTGGAAGTCACCGGCATTCCCTGTAATATGACGGTGCTGGAAAAGTCGGGCGTCGACCCGGACGCCATCAAGACACTGGACGACCTGTTCGCTGCCTGCGAAAAGGTAAAGGAGGCCGGGTTCATTCCCATGGTGCTGGGCGGCAAGGATATCTGGCCTGTCGGGCAATTTCTGCTCTGGACCGCGTTTTCCGAACTGGTGGCTGACAGCGGCGACAGCGAAACCGAGAACCTGGTCGCCGGGCGCTTTCCCGAGGAAAAGTGGGTGGAGGTCGTCGGCTGGATGAATCGCGCCAAGGAGCGGGGCTACTTCAATGTCGATGTCGTCACTTCCTCCTACAACGATTCGGTCCAGACCTATGCCCAGGACAAGGCCGCGTTCATCGTCACCGCCAACTACGCGGTCGGGGAAGCGCTGACCTTCAATCCTGCCGGCAGCTTTGGGTTCATTCCCATTCCGGCCGCAGACGAAAATGGCGAAGTCATCCTCATGACCGGTGAAAGGGCGGCGGTCGGCGTGTGGAAAGATTCGCCCCGCAAGGCCGAAGCCCTCAAGTTCATCGCCTTCATGGCACAGCCGGAGAACGTCTCCAGGATGGCGACCGCCGGTTCCAATCCCACCGGGCTGACCAATTCGACAAGCGACACCGGCATGCTGAAGCCGTTTTACGAGAAATACGCGTCGGTGCGGACCTACCCCATTTTCGACCGAGCCTATCTCCCCAGCGGGATGTGGGACACGTTGTGCACGACCGGCGCGGCCGTCCTTGCCGGCAGCATGACTCCCGAGCAGGCGGCGGAAAAAACCAGGGGAGATTTCGAAAAGCTCTACCAGCAGTAAAAACCGTTTACCCCATTTTACCTACGCTCCGCCGGATAGCCGCCCATAGGCCGGGCCCGGATGGAGACACTGTACCCCGACAAAGGAACGACGATGAAAATTACCTTCATGGGCGCGGGCAGCACCATTTTTGCCAGAAACGTCCTGGGCGACTGCATGTGTTCGGATGTTTTGCGCGACTGCGAAATGGCCTTGTACGACGTGGACGGCACCCGGCTCGGAGAAAGCGAAACAATCCTCGCCGCCATCAACCGGGCCAGAGGCGGCAGGACGAGAATCACCGCCCACCTCGGGATTGGCGAACGGAAGAACGCCTTGCGCGGCGCGAACTTTGTCGTCAACGCGGTGCAGATCGGCGGCTACGAACCCTGCACCGTCACCGACTTCGACATACCGAAGAAATACGGGCTGCGGCAAACGATTGCCGATACCTTGGGCATCGGCGGGATAATGCGGGCGCTTCGCACTATTCCGGTGCTGGAGGATTTCACCCGCGACATGGCCGAAGTGTGCCCCGATGCCTGGTTCCTCAATTATACCAATCTCATGGCTATCCTCAGCGGATACCTGCAGCGTTATTCCGGGATAAAGACCATCGGTCTGTGCCACAGCGTCCAGGTGTGCGTTAAGGATCTGCTCACGGATCTCGGTATGGAGGCGTCCGTGCCTGGCCACCGCGAAGTGGTGGCCGGGATCAACCATATGGCCTGGCTACTCGAGGTGCGGGACGCAGCCGGGAGGGATCTCTATCCGGAAATCCGCGACCGCGCCAGGCGGCGCAACAGCGCCGGGCAGCACAAGGATATGGTGCGCTACGACTATATCGACAAGTTCGGCTATTATTGCACCGAATCCAGCGAGCACAACGCCGAGTGCAATCCGTACTATATCAAATCCCGGAAACCGGAGCTTATCGACCGGTTCAATATTCCGCTGGACGAATATCCGCGCCGCTGCGTCGAGCAGTTGGCCAACTGGAAGAAGGAGAGTGCGGCGCTGCTGTCCGGCAGGACGCTCGATCACGAGCGGTCGCACGAATATGCGTCGCACATCATGGAGGCAATGACGACGGGCGACCCGTACAAGATTGGCGGCAATGTGCTCAATACCGGCGGCCTGATCGCCAACCTGCCCGGCGAAGCCTGCGTCGAGGTGCCGTGCCTGGTGGACAATGCCGGCATCTTCCCCTGCCGGGTCGGGAGGCTGCCGGCGCAGCTTGCGGCCCTGAACATGACCGGCATCAACCCGCAGCTTCTCACCATCGAGGCGGCGTATACGCATAAGCGCGAGCACATCTATCATGCCGCCATGCTGGACCCGCACACGGCGGCAGAACTGTCGCTGGACGAAATCGTCGCCATGGTGGACGAGCTGATCGACGCCCACGGGGAGTGGTTGCCGAAGTTTATCTAAAAACGGCCCAGGCATGCAGTAAAAAACGGTCCTTCCGGTATGGTGCCGGAAGGGCCGTAATGTTTTCTCTCGCCGGATTGCATCCATTCCGCGCCGCGCCGGCGCTTCGCTCCCTACCGCATGAAGCGGACCGCTTCCGATATCTGGTGGGTCGTGTTCATGAGCGAGCCGACCATCTGTTCCAGATCGGCGACCGAGAGGTAGTTGTCGAAGCCACTGATGCAGATGGCGGCGATTATCTTGTCGTTGCGGCCGCGAATGGGCGAGGCGATGGCGTTCAGGTTGGAGGCGTGTTCCTCGTGTTCGCGCGCGATATGGTCCACGCGGACCCGCGCGAGTTCCTTTTTCAGCGTTTCGAAATCGGTGATGGTGTGGTCGGTAAAGCTTTCCAGCCCTTTTTCCGCCACCATGCGTTCAAGTTCCTCCGCGGGCAGTTCGCTCGCCAGCACCTTGCCGCCGGCGGTGGCGTGGAAGGGCACGATTCGCCCGGGATGGGTGTGCAGTTTGGGCAGCCAACTGCTGGGGATGCGGTCGGCGATGATGGTCTCGCCGTTCTCGTAGACGAGGATGGAAATATTGAGCTTCGGATTTTCGGCCGAGAGCAGCTTCATATAGGGCAGGGCGATTTTGGTGATCGCGATGGACGCGGCGGCGACGCGCCCCATGGCGAAGACCTTGAGCGAAAGGTGGTATTTGTTCGTCTCCGGGTTGAGGACGATGTACCGGGCCTTCTCGAGGGTGTAGAGGATGCGGAAGGCCATGTTTGAATTGATGCCCAGGGCCTGTTGCAGTTCAGTGACGCAGATGCTGGAATTTTTGACCGTAAACAGGTCGAGTGCCTCCAGCGCCTTTTGCGCGGCGCGGATGATGTATTTATCGTCCCTGCTTTCAGGCTTCGCCTTGACGATGGGCGCGGTTTTTTCGGCCACGCGTTTTGACTTGGCGCTGAGGACATGGGTTTGTCCACGCATAGATCCACCCCTTACCGCAAAACGGTTCTTCTCTAGGTTAAGTATAGAGGAGTTTCGGACGCAACGCTCATTGTATCTTATCGTATCGGGGTGGATTTGCCAGTCGATTCTTAAAAATATAAAAAAGACGAAACTTTTATAAAAAACACCAGTAGCGGATTCCGTGGGTGCGTCACGCCACAATGAATCCATATCAAAAGAAATGGCGAGAAATGCGCGGAAAATAGGGCATGGCGTTGCCGTGACGCTCTGCGGGAGTGCGATATCCCTGATGGGAAAATTATAAAAACATAAAAAAATTGTATGGAAAACTTTGACTAAGTAAATTCGGTGGGTACAATACGAAATGAAAGTACACATTCCGACAAGCTTTTGGTCAAGGTGCGGCACAACTTCTCCGCTCGTTTCTTTCTTCTCTCGGGAAGCGGTTCAAAAAGCGTTATCAAAACATAACCCCAGACACACGCCATGCTCCTGCCGTTTGACAGGGAGGTGATCCAGTGTACTCCTTTTTTCACGCTCCGCCTGGACCGGCGCACCCGCGCCGGAGCCGCGGGTACCTGCATGCTGAGTGAAAGGCCTGCCCATGTCTGTCTCGTATTTTGTCCGTTATGAGGGCGAAACCGAAAACGCCGCAGCGTTTCTGAATCATTATCGAACTCAACACGCCGAACTATTGCGACATTATCCCCGCATTCGCGAGTGCAAACTTCATCATCCCGCCGAGTGGCACGATCCGGTGCCGGTGAAGAAGGACCGGATCTTCGTCCTGGCGGAACTGGTGTTCGATTCCCTGGAGGACCTGAATTTCTCGCTCGCCTCGGAGGCGCGGCAGGATTCGCGGCGGGATTTCAACAACTTCCCGCCCCTGCACAACAGCGACATCCGTCACCTGGCGGTGACGACGGAAATACTTTTTTGACTTGCAACGCCGGGGCTGACTGGGCCGTGGCGTTGCATGTCGTCCGGAATCGGAAAAGGAGATGGCCATGTCGGGAACACGCTCCATGCGGTGGGTTGTGGTACTGGGAATGGTGGTGGCCGCCGCTGTCGGGGGCGGTTCGCCTGTCCGGGCGGGTGAAATTACCTGGCGCTTTTTCTCCTATATCTCGCCGTCCGACTTCCATTCGCACATGAACAAGGCCATGGCGGAAGACATTACCAAAGCCACCGGAGGGCGCCTCACCATTGAGCACTATGGCGCGGGAGAACTGCCGTACCGCGCCGGCGACGTCCTCAAGGCGGTGGCGTCGAACCAGATCCAGATGGGGCAGGTGGGCGCGGGGCTGGTGGCGGGCGACGCGCCGGAGCTGGACGTCTTTTCCGTGCCGTTCTTGTGCACCACCTTCGCGGATTTCGCCGTCGCCATGCAGGCTATCGAGGAGGTGCCGGACAGGACGCTGACGGAGAAGTACGGCATCCGCGTGGTCATGAACTGGCCCATCCCCGGGCAGAACATCTGGAGCACGGAGAAAATTGCCCGCATCGCCGATCTCAAGGGCAAGAAAATCCGCACCTGGAATCCGCTGCAGGTCGTCATGCTCCAGCAGTTGGGCGCGGTCCCGACCTCGCTCGATCCCGCCGAAGTCGTCACCGCCCTCCAGCGCAAGGTTGTGGACGGCGCCATCACCTCCAGCCTGTCCGCCAACGACTGGAAGGCCTACGATCTCATCAAATACGGGTATATGCTCAATTTCACCATGGCCCACCAGTTGACCCTCGCCAACGCCAAGGCCCTGGACGCGCTGCCGGCCGACCTCCGCGCCATCGTCGACGAAAAGATTCGGGAATGGACCGCGAAGTACTACGCCGCGGCCGAGGAAGCCGACGCCGCCGCCATGGAAAACATGCAGAAAAACGGCGTGACCCTCACCGTTCCCGAGGAAGAGGACGTCAAGGCGGTCCGCGAACAGTTGCGGCCCATGTGGGAAGCCTGGGGCAAGGAAAACGGCGCGGTCGCGGCCGACCTGCTCCAGCGCGTCATGGCGGCTCTCCAGTAAATCGAACGCTCGCCCGGTTCCCGGCGAATGTTGTCGGGAGCCGGACGGACCTTCCTCGACAGGGTGTGGACGCATGAGCAAATACGACAGGATTCTCGATTTCGTCACCGTCACAATCGCCAACGGCATTGCGGCGGTGCTGATCGCCTGCATCTTTATCATCATCAATGTGGAAATCGTCTGCCGCTACGCCTTCAACACCTCCACCCTTATTGCGGACGAGTATTGCGGCTACCTGTTCGCCATCGCCGTCTATGCGGGCCTGAGCGCCGGCATGTACCAGGACAAATTGATCAAGATCGATTTGCCCGGCGCGTGGGCCGAGTTCGTCAAACAGCCGTTTGTACGGATGATCGTGCATCTGGCGGCGCTGGTCCTGAACTCGATTCTCCTCTATGCGATATGGCAGACCTTTTCCGCCAGCCTGCTCTTTACCTCGCGGTCGATTCAGCCTTCCCGCACCCTGCTCGCCTATCCGCAGGGCGCGGTGGTTGGCGGAATCGCCTTGCTGTTCCTGGTCTCCCTCTGCCAGTTCGTCCGCTCCGTGGTGCGGTGCCTGTCCCCGGCCGGGGAGAAAGGGGTGGCGGAATGAACTGGGTGTGGATGCTCGGTTTTTATGGGCTCGGGCTTGGGCTGTTCATCGGACTGGGCTGCCCCATCGCCATCGCCCTCGGGCTGGTCGCTATCGCCGGAATCGTGCTCCGCAGCGGCTGGATGTTCCTGCCGACCATCGGCGACATCCTCTGGAACCAGGGCAATTCCTTTACCCTGGTGGCGATTCCCATGTTTATCCTTATGGGCGAAATAGTCCTGCAAACCGGGCTGTCGCAGCGGTTTTACCGCGGCCTGGCGGTGCTGCTCGGGCGCATTCCCGGCGGACTGGCCCATGCCAACATCATCGGCTGCGCCATGTTTTCCGCCATTTCCGGCTCGTCGGTCGCGACCGGCATCACCATGGGGCAGGTGGCCTTGCCGGAGCTGCGCAACCGCAACTACGACATCAAACTGAGCGTCGGCTCGCTGGCGGCCGGGGGGGACGCTGGGCATTCTCATTCCGCCCAGCATTCCCATGATTATCTACGCGGTCACGGTGCAGGTGTCGATTCTCGACCTGTTCATGGCGGGCGTGGTGCCGGGCATCTTGCTCGCGATCCTGTTCATGCTGTGGGTTCTCTTCTCCCTGTGGCGGAACCCGCATCTCGCCCCGCCCGTGGTGCGGGAACATGTCTCGGGCCGGACCCTTCTTCTTGCCCTGCGCGACTGCCTTTCGTTCGCCATTCTCATTATCCTCACCATCGGCAGCCTCTATCTCGGCGTCGTCACCCCGACCGAGGCGGGCGGCTTCGGCGCGCTCGCGGCCATGGTCATCAGTCTCGCCTACCGGGAATTGTCGCTGCGGCGCGTCTGGTCTGCCCTTATGCGCACCGTCACCACCACCAGCGTCGTGTATTACATCATTGTGGCCGGGGCGCTGCTGTCGTTCGGTATCGTCGATGCGGGCATCGCCCGGGGCGTCAGCACCCTGGTGGTGGAGTCGCACCTGTCGCCCCTTGAATTCTTCTTGATCGTGGTGCTGGTATATGTGGTGCTGGGGATGCTGATCGAGGGCGTCTCCATGATGCTGGTGACCATCCCTGTCCTGTTTCCGAGTATCGTCGCCATGGGCTTCGACCCCATCTGGTTCGGCGTCATCTTGGTCATCTTCATCGAAATCGGCGCGCTGACGCCGCCCATGGGGTTGAACCTGTTCGCCATTCATTCGGTCGCCGAAAACGTCGATTTGAAAACCGTCATACGCGGCTCGTTCCCCTTCCTGTGCATGATGTTTGTCGGGCTTGTCCTGCTCTATCTTTTCCCCGCCATCGCGCTGTGGCTGCCACATTCCATGCGGTAGGACCGAGGCTCCCATGACCGTCAAATCCGATCCGGTATTGCTCGATTCCATCAACTACCTCATCCCCGACCACGCCGGGCGCGTCGTTGTGGCCGGATCGCACGGCGGCCTGTATTGCGCCTTCAAGTGCCTTTCCTGCCGGGTCCGGGGCGTGATTCTCAACGACGCCGGCGTTGGCAGGGATGCGGCAGGCATCGCCTCACTGGCGGCGTGCGAACCGCACCGGTTGCCGGCCGCAATGGTGGACTTCCGCAGCGCGCGTATCGGCGATTGCCGCGACATAGTCGAGCGGGGCCTGATCAGCGCCTGCAACGCGACGGCGCATGCGCTGGGGGTCAGGCTGGGGATGGCGTGCCGGCAGGCGGCTGCCGTGCTGGAGCGCGGCGCGCCCGGATTTCAGCCTGTGCAGGCGCAGCATGAGCACCGCCACGAGGTATCGTTTGGCGAATTGACAGAGGCGGTCGTATGCCTCGACTCGGCGTCTCTTATCCAGCCGGGCGATGCCGGGCGGGTGGTGGTGACCGGATCGCACGGCGGGTTGATCGGCGGTAATCCGGCCAAGGCCGCCAATGTCGCCGCCCGGTTTCTCGCCTTCAATGACGCCGGCTTCGGCATGGACGACGCCGGGGCGGGGCGGCTGGTCCCGCTCGCCGACCGGGGTGTCGCGGCCGTGGTGGTGGACTGCGCGTCGGCCCGAATCGGCGACGGGTTATCAACCCTTCACGACGGCATCATATCCCGCGCCAACCATGTGGCGGGGGATGAGGGTTTTCGAGAGGGGGAAAAGCTGGAACGTTGTTTACGTCGGTATCTCTGCCAGGGCATCCAACCAGGAGGAACGCCATGAAACGTCTGCTGTCCGTGCTGTTTCTTTTTACCGTGCTTGCCGTTTTTTCAGTCGCCGGCCGGGCCGACGCCGCCCAAAAAACCTATTCCCTCAAATTGGGCCACACCGGCGCGCCCAGCCACCATTACCAGACCATCTGCCTCGAGTTCGCCGAAAGGGTCAGGGAGCGGACCGACGGCGGCGTCACCATTTCCGTGTTCCCGTCTGATCAACTCGGCCGCATGATGGAATCGGCCGAAGGGGTCATGCTGGGAACCATCGACATGATGGTGTCGGCCGACATGGCGCTTTCCAATTGGGTGCCCGACTTCGGCATCCTCACCCTGCCGTTCCTGTTCCAGGACTTGGACGAGACGCGGGTGGTGTTGGACGGGCCGCTGGGCCGCCGTATCGCCGAAAAGCTTGAACCCGAGGGCGCGGTGGTCATTGCCTATCTCGGGAACGGCCTGCGCCACATCACCAACAACAAGAAACCGATCCTCGTCCCGGACGACCTCAAGGGCATGAAGCTGCGCGTCCCGGACGGGGGCGAGGTCGGCATCGAAACGTTCAAGATTCTCGGCGCCGGGCCGACCGTCATCTCTTTTGGCGAATTGTATTCCGCCCTGCAGCTTGGCACTGTCGACGGCCAGGAGAATCCGCCCGCCCATATTCTGGCGCAGCGCTTCTACGAAGTGCAGAAGTATGCCTCCCTCACCGCCCACCAGCAGTCGTGTTCGCCCCTGATCATGAACAAGGCGCTTTTGGAAAGCATGCCGCAGGAATATCAGGACGCGATACGGGAGGTGGGCAGGGAGATAGGCCCGCTCCACAACACCATGCTGGCGGCGCTGGAAGCGGATCAGTGGCGGGAACTGGCCGGGCACGGCATGATAATTAACGAAGTGGATACCGCGCCCTTCCGCGAAAAGGTGGCCCCGGTCATCGATACCTATCGCAAAAAGCTGGACGCCGCCCTCATCGACGACATCATCGCCACCCTGGCCGAGTACCGGAAAAACAGGGAATAGGCCATGCGTATCTTCGATTGGCTCAACTCGGCGGTTCGCTGCGTTGCCTCCCTCCTCATGCTGGTCATGACCGGGCTGGTCCTGCTCGAGGTAGTGTCCCGCTATGCCCTCAACCGGCCGCTCGGGGCGACGCAGGAGCTGAGCGTCATGTGCATGGTATGGATTGCCATGCTGGGCACGGCCACGGCGGTGAAGAGCCGCTCCCATGTCTCGATTACCTTTCTCGTCAATGCGCTGCCTCCCCTGGGGCGGCGCGTGGCGGGGCTCGTGTCCAACCTGGTCATGCTCGCCCTCTTTTATCTGATGGTGAGTTATGGCTGGACGGTGGTGGTGCGGGGCATGCGCCAGACCTCGACCGTTACCGGAATCCGCCACGGCTATGTGGCGTTGGCGATTCCCGTCTGCGGCGTCCTCTGCATCCTCTACCCCATCGACCTGATGCTGTTCCGTTGCGTCCGGGGCGGTGCGGTCGCGCCGGAGCCGAACGAGGAACCACCCCATGCTTGAAATACTGTTCCCTTCGTTTGCCGTGCTGGTGCTGCTGGGTATTCCCATTGCGGCGGCTCTTGGTGCGTCGTCCCTGCTGGCCATCATCCTGGCCAGCAACGTTTCCCTCCTGATCCTGCCGCAGAAGATCCTGAACGGCATCAACGGCTTTCCGTTTATGGCTATCCCGCTGTTTCTTTTTGCCGGCAATATCATGTCGGAGACGAAAATATCCGCCAAGCTGGTCAACCTCGCCTCGGTCGTCGTCGGCCGTCTTCCCGGCGGACTCGCCCATGTCGCCACCGCCGCTTCCGCCATGTTCGGGGCGATTTCCGGCTCGGCTCCGGCCACGACCGCCGCCATCGGCAGCCTGATGATCTCGTCGATGGTGGAGCGGGGCTACAAGCCCAGCTATTCCGCCGCCGTGGTGGCGTCGGCCGGGGCGCTCGGGCTGATCATTCCGCCCAGCTTGACGATGGTGATCTATGGCGTGCTTTCGGGCGCGTCCATCGGTTCACTCTTTCTGTGCGGGATAATACCGGGCGCGCTGATCGCCCTGGCCCTTATCCTGTTGAATTATTACATCGCCAGGAAAAACAGCTTTGTCGAATCCGGGCCTCGGGAACGGCAACGCTTTCTTCCCGCGCTGCGCCAGAGCGCGTGGGCGCTCATGATGCCGCTTCTCATTATGGGCGGCATCTATTCCGGCGCGTTCACGCCCACCGAGTCGGCGGCGGTCGCGTGCGGCTACGGTTTGGCGGTCGGCTTCGTCATCTACCGCAACCTCACCCTCGCCACCCTCTACGCCATTCTTAAAAACACGGTGGAAAGCACCGGCCTCATCATGTTCCTTATGGGGACGGCCAACCTGTTCAGTTACGTCATCACCGCCGAGCAGGTGCCGCAAACGGTGGAGCGCTTTATCCTCGGTTTCACCGACAACCCCAAGGTCGTCATGCTGCTGTTCCTGGCGGTGTTTCTTGTCGTCGGAACCTTTCTGGAAAACGCGGCGGCGCTGGTTCTCCTCATTCCGCCGTTCATGAATGTCGTGACCTCGCTCGGCATCGACCCGGTCTACTTCGGCGTCTTTACCGTCATCGCCCTCGGCGTGGGAACCTTCACGCCGCCGGTGGGCCTGAACCTGTTCATCGCCGCCAATATCGCCAAGGTGAAAATCGAACCGATTTCCTACCAGGCGCTTCCGTACGTGGCCGTCTATGCGGCGATGCTTATCCTGTTCATCGTTTTCCCGTCATTATTGCTGATACTGAAGTAGGCGTTCGAGGAGATGCGTATGACCGATGTTGTGGTGCTGAATTCCATCACCGACGTGACGCCCGACCACGCCGGCAAGGTTGTCGTCACCGGTTCCAACGGCGGGATGTTTTGCGCCCATGCCGTTGTCGGCGGGCGGTTGCAGGGCGCGGTGTTCAATGACGCGGGCGTCGGTTTGCACGGGGCGGGCATCGCGGCCCTGGGCTTTTGCGACGCCTACCGGGTGCCGGTTTGTACCGTCGCCCATACCAGTTCGCGTATCGGCGACGGACACGACACTATGGCACGCGGCGTCGTCAGCCGGGCCAACCGGGCAGCGGCCGCGGTCGGCGTCGCCGCCGGCATGACCTGCCGCGAGGCTGCGCCGCTCCTGCTGGCGGCTTCGCCCCTTCCGGGCGAACCGACCGGGGCGGCGGCGTTCAGGCACGAGATACGGGTGCCGGGCAAAACCGAGCCGGTGGTGTGCATCGATTCGGCCGCGCTGGCCACGCCCTCGGACGCAGGCGGCGTCATCGTTACCGGGTCGCACGGAGGCACCATCGGCGGAAAGGTCGCGGTCTATGTGCCGGCCCGGTTTTTCGCCTATAACGACGCCGGCTTCGGCATGGAGGACGCCGGGGCGGCGGGGTTGGAACCCCTGGCGGAACGGGGCATCGCCGCGGTGGTCGTGTCCCATATGACGGCCGAAATCGGCAACGCCACATCCACCTACGAATCGGGCGTCGTCTCCAGGGCGAATTCGGTCGCCGCAGCCGCCGGTTTTACCCCGGGCGTGCCGCTCGCCAAGGCGCTTGTCCCCTATCTCCGTTGACTCATGAAGGAAGCTTCGATGAAAAGAAATGTGGCAAACGATATTGCCGACGTGTTGAAAAAGAGCGGCATCGACAAGTTCTTTATGCTCACCGGCGGCGATCAGCCGCTCTGGATTGCCCTGAAGGCCGGCGGCGTCGAGATGATTGTGGCGAGGAGCGAAGC
>JAJQBO010000235.1 GCA_021203245.1 Planctomycetaceae bacterium | reverse complement strand
GGGGCGTGACGGCGGGTCCGCAGTCGATGGGCTGGGCGTCGACCCGCTGGACGTCGTCGACGGCCGGGGGCAGGGCTTCGCCGCATTCTTCTTCGCTGTTGTCGTGGGGCTGCATCTATCTTCTCCTCACCGGTGGGGTACATTCATATCTATGATACCCGGGCGGCGATCCTTTGCCTGGGATTGGCATTTTGCGCGTTGCGCCTTCTGTGCTCGTTTCATTAAACCCGTCATCCCCGCGTACGCGGGGATCCAGTGGGCAAACCAGTAAAGGAACGAATGCGATGTACCAATTTGCCCTTGAGCAAAACGGGTATGTACCACCGTTCCTTTCTTGCTCCGTCCACTGGGCCCCCGCGTTCGCGGGGGTGACGATATTTTTTGGAGCGAGTGGAGTGGATTCCACTGGTATATTTGCACAACACAACCGCGCGGTTTACACCGTCGTGCGCGGGTCGAGGGCGTCGCGGAGCGCTTCGCCGACCAGGTTGTATGCGAGGACGCTGATGAACAGCACCACGCCCGGGAAAACAGCCAGCCACCAGTTGGCGAGGGGCGAGTCGCGCGTTTCGCTGAGGAGCTGGCCCCAGGTCGGCGTCGGCGGCGTCACCCCGAAGCCGATAAACGACAGGCCGGCCTCGGTCAGAATCGCGCCGGTGATGCCGAACGAAATCGACACCAGGACCGGCGCCATCGCGTTCGGGAGAATGTGGCGGAAGATGGTCCGGGTGTCGGACGCGCCCAGGGCGATGGAGGCGCTGACATAGTCCATCTTTTTCTGGCGAAGCATCTCGCCCCGCACCAGCCGCGCGACGCCGGTCCAACTGGTCAGGCCGATGACCAGCATAATGTTGACGATGGATCGCCTGTCCAACACGGCGATGACGGCGAGGATGAGGAAAAACGACGGAAAACACATCATAATCTCCAGGAAACGGGAGATTATCATGTCCACCCTGCCGCCGTAGTACGCCGCAAGGCTCCCGAGCACCAGCCCGATGACCGTCGCCAGGAACACCGAGACAAACCCGACCGACAACGACACCCGCGCGCCGTGAATCATCCGCACGAGGACGTCGCGGCCGCTTTCGTCCGTGCCGAGGAGGTGGAGGCCGGGGGCGTGGTTCGGCTTTTTCCAGCGCGCCGCCGCCGCCGGAACGAGCGCGCCCGGCAGAGTGCGTTCGAGGATGAGGCGGTTGAAGCGGCGCGTGTCTTCGTGGTCGAGCGCGTTGCCGCCCTGGAGCGCCGCGATATACGCGCTCGTGTTCATGTCGGGCCGGACAGACAGGCCCTCCTGCCCGTAGAGGCTTTCGCCGTTGACGAGTTCATTCAATATGCCCGCGATGCGGCCGGGCAGGCCGGTGCCTGTCGCGTCCTGCCACTGCGGATCGCGGAGAACGACATACTCCGACACCGCCTGCTGGCCGGGCGTCTCGGGTGCGGCCAGGTGCCGCTGCAAGGCCGGCCAGGACGCTATCGTCGCGGCGGTGATGGACGGGGACTCGGCATACCACGACGGCGGCAGGCGCGGGCCGAAGCCCTGTTCGTTCGGGCCGTAGGGGATGAGCGGGAAGACGCCCCAGCCTTCCCCCGCCGCCGCCATGGCCCGGTAGGGCGTGTGATCGTGCCGTACCGGCAGCCGGAACGCCTGGGCGAGCAGCACGGCGAGGACCAGCAGGACCAGCCAGCGCGGGCTGAGCGAAAACTGCCACGCGCCCGCGAGGCAGATATAGGTCAGCCCGACCAGCACCAGGAACGAGACGGCGGCCATGAGGAGGAACGTCGTCCGCACCCGACGCATGGGCGTGAGCAGGCCGGGAAACGCCTGTTCGACCACCATGCGGTTCCAGCGCGGCAGGTTGATGCCGAGGTCGATGTTCGCCTCGGTGATGTCGAGCGGATCGAAGCCGGACGGCGGCTGGAGGCGCGGGCCTTCGATAAGCGATTGCAGCGGGGCGATCAGCAGCCGGCGCTGGAGATCGTCGTCGCCGGCCGGGTTCCATTCGAGCCCGAGGGCGCGCAGATCCGCTGCCAGCGGCGCTTCCGGGTCGAAGGCGAGCGGGCTGGCGATGTCGTCCACTTCGGGGACGGGCGGGCTTTCCTCGTGCAGCCAGTCGCGGCCGCCGCCGTCCATCACCATGCCGCCAATAGCCAGCCACAGCGCAGCCGCGACCAGCGCGCCGAAGAGGAGGGCGATAAGGCGCGAGCGCGCCCGGCCGAGGCCGGGCCAATAGCTCCCCATCAGCCGCCAGGCGAGATAGGCCACGGGCAGAAAGAGGAGGAGGAAGTTGATGCCGCGCTCGAGCATCGGTTCCGTGGTGTCGGACGGGGCGAAAAACTCGCGGAACAGGGGCCAGGTCACCGCGCCGGTCGCGCCGTCGCGCCATACCATGGGCAGCCGGTGCGCGAGAAACGGCGCAAAAAAGGCGACCAGACTGAAGGCGATGACCAGGTACAAGCCCAACCGCGCGCCGCGGGCGCGGAAAAAGCGCGTCAGGACGCGGTTGGCCGGCGAGGCGGGAGCGACGAGGGCTTCGGGCCGGGAGTCAGCCATTGGTCTGGTTCCTCCCCGGTACCTTGTAGAGTTGCGTCTCCAGGGCGCGGGAGAAGTCGGTCCACATTTTCTCCGGATCGGCCATGGCATCCAGCAGCCTGTTCGACGTCTCGACCTTGGCGTCCAGGTTGTCGAGATGGTGCAGGGCGAAGGCTTCGGGAATTTTCGGCAGGACCGGCGATCCGTACTCGTATTTGCCGTGGTGCGAGAGGATGAGGTGCTGGACCAGTTGCAGCTTATAGGCCGGAAAGTTCGGGATTTCGGCGGCTCGCTCGGCCGCCATTTGCGCGCCGATATAGAGGTGGCCGAGAAGCTTGCCCCGGTCCGAGTAGTCGATGGCGAACTTGGCCGTCAATTCCTCCGTCTTGCCGACGTCGTGCAGGAGTGCGCCCAACAGCAACAGGTCGCGGTCGACCCGGCCGCTCGCCGCGAAGGCGTCGGCCATGCGGGCGATATTGAGGCTGTGTTCCAGCAGGCCGCCCAGGAAGGCGTGGTGCAGATCGCGCGCCGCCGGAGCGCGGCAGTATTTGTCCAGCAGCTTTTTGTCGGTAAAGAAGGCGTCGGCGAGGGCGCGGTAGTCGTTGTCGACGATGCTGCCGGCGAGCTCGAGGACTTCGCGGCGCATGGCGTCGATGTCTCCCTTGCTCTTCGGCAGGAACTGGTCGAAATCCACCTCGCTCTCGTGGGCGGGGCGGAAACGGTTGATGCGGACCTGGGGTTTTCCCTTATAGCTTTCGGCAACGCCAAGAATTTTGACCACGCTGCCGGTGGGGCAGAGGTTGTAGAGGTCGCGGTTGGCGTCCCAGATGTTGGCCTGCAGGGAGGCGGAGGCGTCGGCGATGGCCATGCGGATGTAGTTTTTGCCGTTCACCGCCGTCTGGAAGCTGGATTCCTTGACCACATAGAAGCCTTCGAATTGATCGCCGTCGCGGAGTTCCGCGAGGTCGGGGGAGAGCAGGGGTTTGTCGTTCATGAATCCTCCATACAAGTGCCTCTATCTTATTCTGCGCGAGCTCTTTCTCAATTCAAATTCACAATTATTGGTGAAATTTGCACTTTGCCGTAAAAAAGCCCGCCGGGATCCGTTTATCGGATGGGGGCGGGCGGGTGGATTGTGTAAACCGGCCTGAGTTCGGTGATTTCGCTGTCTTGCCCCGTGGACCCCGGCCGAACCGCCCGTTCAGCCCGCTGATGGTTGTCCGCACGCCGGGGTGACGTTTGGAGGAGTGCGGGAGGCGGTACCTATTCCGTAAACCGTTGCCGGAATAGGGGGATGTCGACGTGGAGCTGGTTCGTCAGATACGACTCGACCCCGCCGTACTGGCTGTCGATGATGTCGAAGGCGGCGTCGATAAAGGCGGGTTCAACCTGGAAGAGCGGCTTGGTCGTCTCGTCGTAGTCGACACCTTCGACGTATTTTTCCCGCAACCGCTCGACCGAGAGGAGGTAATCGCCGACGACGACATCCCGTTCCACCCCGAGCGCCGAAAGAAACATCGCGGCGGCGAAACCGGTGCGGTCCTTGCCGGCGGTGCAGTGGAACAGCAGCGGGATGTTTTCCGGATCGGCCAACAGCGCGAAAAACTGCCGGTATGCGGGCTGGAAATCGCTCGCCAGCGCCCGGTAGACCGACACCATGATGCCGCGCGTCTTCCGGGCGTTGAGGGTCTCGTCGTAGTAATGGGTCATCAGCCTGCCGGCGTCGATCGGAATGGTGACCGTCTGTTTGACGGTGGACGGCACGCGGTCGGGCGCGAGCAGGGCTTCGTTCCGGGTGCGGAAATCGACGACGCAGCAGATGCCCAGCTCGTCCACGCCGGCGAGGCCGTCGTCGGAGAGGTCGTAGAGATCGTCGGAACGGTATACCTGGCGGCACACGACCCGCTTGCCGTCGGCGGCGGGATAGCCGCCGAGATCGCGCAGGTTGGGCGCGCCCTCGGCGACGATACGGTTGTCTGTCATCGGCGGTTATTCCTGTATAAACACCCAGGCCCCCTCAGGCAGGGCGGTGTAAATCTCTTCAAGGTGCGGCGCTTCGAGCGCGAATCCGCCGTCCGTCGCCTCGACCCACCCCCGCGTGCCGGCGAGGGTCAGGTTGCCGCCGGCCATGGTGGTCTGCGGCGGCAGGATCCGATCGAGCCAGGCCATTTCGACCGCCGTGACGATGTCTTCCGCCGCGCCCAGCCGGCGCACGTCGTCGGGGGAGGGCCAACTGAGGACGAGGTTCGGGCCGTTGATGTCGCGGCCGCGGCCGGCGATGTAATACTTGCCGTAGGGCGTGCGGCCGTCGTCGGCGGCGAGCTTCGGCCGGGTCGTAAGATCCCGGGGTACCCCGACCTGGTTGTATTTCCGTATATATCCCTGGCCGGGAACGCACAAGCCGACGAACTTTAGTTTGGGATAAATCGTCAGGTACGCGCCCGGAATGCGGCCGGTGATCTCCCGGTTCTTCCAGTCAACGTTTTCCGGCTCCGACGCGTCGGGGGCGGTGGCGGTGACCGGCGCGGCCGACCGTTCCGGCGGCCCTTCGGGCTGCGACGGCGGCGGCCGCAACGACGGCGCGCCGTCCCGTCCGTCGAACTCGAGCGGTTCGAGGCTGATCACCCCGGCGGGCGTCGGGGCCGGTGCCGGAACCTGAGCCGAGGCTGGAACCGAAGGCGGTACCGGCGGAGGCGGCGTGACTTCCCGCGCCGGCGGCTCGGCCATCGTCAGGGGCGGCAGGGCCAGGGACGGCCGCTCGGCCGGGGCCTCGATGGCCGGCAGCGCCGGCAGGGAAGGCATGGACGAAAGCGGCTGTAAACCGGTGCGCTCGCCCGAGACCGGAGCGGCCGGTACGGACAGAGACGGCAACGGGGCGAGATCGGGGACGGTCAGGGGCGTCGCGTCCGGCGAACCGGGCGACGGCTGCGGCGGGACCAGGCCCCAGGAATCGCTGTCTTCGGCGCGGAAGGCGGTGGCGGGCTTTTGCGCCGGCTGGAATCCGGCGTCAATCGCGCGGCGGCGACTGGAGACGACGTCGTCCTGCCAGCTCCACGGATTGACGGTCACCCGCCGCCACGGCGACCCGGCCATCGGCCCGCCCTGCCAGTGGGGAACGAGTTCCGCGCCGGTCGTCCCGGCCTGCCACGACCCGGCATGGCCGGCGGTCAGACGCCATTCCGCCGGGGCGGGGGTGAATTTTCGCTGCGGCAGATGCGGTGCGGCCGTCTCTTCCGGCTGCCAGGCCAGGCTTTCCCCCTTGGAGGGGGATACCATGGAGAGGAGCAGGGAGAACCGGAGCAGTCCCGGCCGCCACGACATGACGACGATAACCGCCAGGATGGCGCCCAAAAACAGACAGCGTATAATTGTCTGCCAGTTGAATCGGTCGCGCAGCGGAATCTTTTCCGACGCGGCCGTGGTCGCTTCCCGCACCTCGCTCGCGGAAAGCTCCGATGCGTCCAGGACATGGTTCATCGACGGCTCATCCATTGCTGGTCCTTGTGGGAGGCTTCGGCTCCTGTCACAAAACAGGCCGCGCCTCCCGCATACTACGATAGTATGTATATCGGCTGATCGTCGCTCCAGATTGACGTTCCCTTGCCGCCCCGCTGAAAAAGGACGGCACGAGGTGGCGGATGTGGATAATTCTTCCACAAGAAAATTGTCGGCCGCCGCCGCCTCCACCTCGATAAAACCCGCGCATCGGCCATTCGCCACTGAAGCGGGGGCCGGTTTTGGCCGATATAACAGATGGAGCCGTACCGCAAAGACCGGCCCGGCGGGGTGGTGTCGGCTGTCCCGGAGGGGCGGCGCCCTCCCTGGAGGGCATTGACCAGGCACCATAACTATTTGCCAATACACGTGATGCGCATAGCAAGGACACACGATGCTGGAAAATAAACGCGTTCGCAGCCACATTGCGGCAGCCCTGACGTCGCTCCTTCTCATGGCGTCGACCATTCCGCCGGCACTGTCTGGAGAGACGGCCGAGGAAAAACTCGACGTCGTCCGCAGGGTCATCAGCGAGCGGGGCGAGTACGATTTGGCCGAGCGGCAGTTAAAATCCTTTATCGAGGAATACCGCGGCCGCCCCACCGCCGCCGAAGCCCTGGTCCTCCTGGGCTACTGCCAGGACAAGCAGCGCAAAAACGCCGAGGCAGCCGCCTCCTATTCCCGCGTCCTCTCCGAATACCCCGACGCCCCCCAGGCCCTGAAGGCCGACGCCGCCCTCGGCGCCGCCGACGCCTGTTTCCGCCTTGGCCGCTACCGCGACGCGGTCGGCTTCTATACGACCGTCCTCGACGTCGACGCCAAGACGGATCAGCACGAAAACGCCCTGCTGTGGCGGGGCGAAGCCAGCTACCGCCTCTCCATGGAGGAAACGGACGCCGGGCGCGATCCGGCCGCCTTACTGGCCGATGCCACCCGCGATTTCGAGGAATTCCTCGTCCGATTCCCCGACTCCAAGCTGATCCCGTCCGCCCTTTCCGGGGCGGCCTTCGCCACGTTCGACGGGGGCAACTACGAAGCCGCGCTCGCCCACTTCGAGCGCGCGGTCCGCGATTTCCCGAGCGACCGCCGGGCCGAGGAGAGCCGCTACTATGTCGCAGAATCCCTCTACCGGCTGAAACGCTACGACGAGGCGAGGCGGGTGTTCAAGGAGGTCGTGGCAGACAACCCGACCGGCTCCTTCGCCGCCGACGCCCGCGCCGGCGAAGCGTGGACCGACTACAACCAGCGCCGCGTCGCCGAAGCGGCCGCCGGCTTCGAGGAGGCGGCGCGCCTGGCCAGGAACGACCGGGAGCAGGCGCTCGCGTACCTCTATGACGCCGGCTGCGCCTGGCGCGAGGCAGGCGACGCGCAGAAAGCGGCTCAGCCCTTCCTCGAAGTGGCGAAGTCCACCGACCATGCCCTCAACAGCCTCGCCTGGTTCCGCCTCGGCACCCTGTGGCAGGAACAGGCCCGCGCCGCGCGCGAACGGGCCGACCGCGCCGTCACCGCCCCCGACCGGGAAAAGTACCGCGAACTGCAAAAGAAGCTGGGTGAGGACGCGGCCCAGTATTTCCGCCGCGCCCTCGCCGGCGGCAAGCTTGCGGACGAGGAAATCGAAGCCCGGGCGCTCCTCGGCGAAGTGCTGCTGGACGCCGGCCGATTCGACGAGGCGGCAGAGACTTTCGACGAGGTCGCCTACCGCTGGCCCGATTCCGAACGCGCGCCGTGGGCGCTCTACCACCAGGCGCTGGCCGAGCGCGAACTGTCGCAGGCGGCCGAGTCCGAGTCAGAGAAAAAGGATCGCCTCGCCAAGGCCGCGGACGCACTGCGGAAATCCATCACCTACCCGGAAGCCAAGACGCGGCTCCAGGCGGCCTGGGCCCTCGGCGACTACCTGACCATCCTCGGCGACGGCGACGGCGCGCGCGAACACTACCGCTGGCTCGCCTCCGACGGCATCGAATGGGCCCGCGCCTGGCGGGACGCGCGGGGGCAGGGCGACCCCACCCTCGAGAACCGCGCCCGCGAGTACGCGGCAGACAGCCTGTTCCGGCTGGGCGAGTCGTACTATTTCGCCAACGACTATCCCCGCGCTGCCGGGTTCTACCAGGAGATCAACAACCGCCACGGCAACACGCCCCAGAGCGCCATGGCCCACCTGCGCCTGGGCGAAATCGCCGAAGCGGGCAAGGACCTCGCCACGGCGCGGAGCCGCTACGAGGAATCGCTCAAACTCGGCCTCCAGTTCGGCAAGAACCGGGTCGGCACCACCATCGGCTACGCCCAGCTTCGCCTTGGCACCCTGCTCCTCCGTGCGGGCCAGAAGGAATCGGGCGAAACGGAAAAACGCCGCCTCCTGCAGGAGGCGAGCCGCAACCTCGCCGCCGTTCTCTCCGACCCGCCGGACGGGCTCAACCTGGCGCGGCCCTACTACTATCTGGCCGAGGCGAAATACTCGCTCGGGCAAAAGCCGGAAGCCCTGGCCGACTACGAAAACGCCCTCAAGGCCGACGTCACGGGGGAACTGGCCGACGCGTCGTGGTTCGGCGTCGCCTGGGCCAAACGAGACCTCGGCGACGCGGCCGGCGCGCTCGAGGCGACGGCGAAAGTCATCGCCGACTACCCGGCCAGCCCCATGCGCCCCGACGCCTTCGCCCTCCAGGCTTCCATCCGCCGCAGCGAAGGAGACGCGGCCGGCGCGCTCGCGGATCTCGACCGGTTCCTGGACGAATACGCCGATCACCCCCTCGCCGCCAAGGCGGAACTGGAACGGGCGTCGGCACTGGACGAAACCGGCAAGCATTCCGAGGCGGCCGAGGCGTTCCAGGCCTTCCTCCGCGATCACCCCGATCACCCCGACGTGCCGCAGGCCCTGTACCAGCGGTCCTGGGCGCTGTGGAACCGGATCAAGCCGTCGACCCAGGCCATGCGCGACGCCGAGGCGCGGGTCCGCGACCTCACCGGCGGCAGGCCGGTGGAGGAGTTGGCCGCGGCCGACCAGGCCGAAGCGGCGAAAGCCGAAGAAGACTACCGCACCCTCGCGGCCGAGGTGGAGAAGTCGGAGGACGAAATCCTCACCGCGCTCCACGGCCTGACCGAGCGCTATCCCGATTACCCCGTCGTGGACGCGGCCTGGCTCCGTGTGGGGGAAATCCTCTACGACCGGGGCGACTTCGCCGGCGCGCTTGCCGCCTACCAGAAATCCCTCGCCGCCGCCGAGGCGCGGTCGAGCGACCTCGCCGACAAGGCGCAATACCGCATGGCCTGGAGCATCCAGCGCCTGGCCGAAGCGGCCGAGGCAGACAGCCTGAACGACCCCGACGCCAAACGGCGCGAGACCGCCCGCAAGGACATGTGGGATCGGCGGGTCGCGGCAATCGACGCGTTTGAAACGATAATCGGCCGGTATCCGAAGAGCGATCTCGTCGGCGACGCCTGTTTCCGCGCCGCCGAACTGCGCCGCCGCTCCGGTCAGGACAACACCGACCCGGCCAAGCGCACCGCCTGGTTCGAAAGCGCCGTGCAGCGCTACCGCCAGTCGCTCGAAAAGGGCGGGCCGGATGCGCCGTACCGCCAGGCCGCCGAATACGGTGACGGGCTGTGCCTCCTCCTCGACAACAAGTCGGCCGAGGCGCGGGAGGTGTTCCGCCGGTTGCTCCTCAATCCGGACGGGCCGTATGTGCAGGAATCGTACTGGGGACTCGGCCAGGCGAACCTGAACCTTGGCGCGTACAACGACGCGTCGGCATCGTTCGAACAGGCCCTTTCCGTCGACAAGTCGACGGAGACGGCGGCGAAGGCGCGCTACGGTCTCGGCATGACCGCCGCCATGGCTGGGGACAACGCCAAGGCGCGGCTCGAATTCCTCGCCGTGGACGCGCTGTATCCGCAGTATCCCGAATGGGCGGCGACAGCCCTGGTCAGGGCCGCGCGGATCGCCCTCGAGGAAGGCATGAGCGACCGCGCCATCGGCGATCTCGAACGCGTGCTCGCCCGCTACGCCGAAACGCCGGCGGCGGACGAGGCGCGGGAGATGCAGAGCGCGATCAGTTCGGCGCAATAAACCCAATTAAAAATTAAAAATGTAAAATGAAAAATCCAAACCCGAAGAATTCACTGCGCTCGACGGATTATAGGATGATTTTCATTTTTGATTTTTCAATTTTTAATTTTTATGTCGAAGTGCAGCCGTAAAGGATACCCCATGTTGATCCGTACCGCCCTCACCGTCTTCGCCCTCCTCGCCTACGCCTCCCTGGGCCTGGCCGACGAGCTGGACCCGGAGACCGTCCTTACCTCGTTCGAGCGCGGCGGCAAGATCATGTGGGCCATCCTCCTGGCTTCGGTGGTCGGCTGCGCCTTCGCGGCAGAACGATTCCTCACCATCCGCAAGGGCGCGCAGATCCCCAAGCGCCTCATGGCGGATCTCCGCGAAGCCATGGTCTCGGGCGGCGTCTCCGCCGGCCTGGAAGTGGTGGAAGGGAACCGCAGCGCCATGGGCAGGGTGATGTATTCGCTCCTGTCCCGGAGCGGCGCGACCCGGCGCGAACTGGAGACAACCGTCGACGACGAGGGCAGCCGCATCCTTTACGACCTGCGGGCAAACCTGCGGCCCATCGGCATCATCGCCTCCATCGCGCCGCTCCTCGGGCTGCTCGGGACCGTCTTCGGGCTGATCGCCGCCTTCCGCCAGGCGGCTGAACTCGGCATGGACGATCCCCGGAACTTCGCGGCCGGCATCTACGAAGCGCTGTACACCACCGCCTTCGGCCTCGTCGTGGCGATTCCCATGGTCATCATCTACCACATGCTCCGGAACCGCGCCGACAACATCATGCGGGAAGTCGAGGAACGGGCCCTGGCGTTCATCTCCGCCGCGTCGAACCGGGCCGAACGCGCCACCCGCTCGTCCCCCGCCGTGACCACCGCCTCGCACAGGGCGACGGCGGGCAGCGGCAGATACGCCGAACCGGCGCAGCACGAGACGCGGGCCGACTCGGAAGACACGAGCGTGGACGAATAGGCGATTTCCGCACCCACACTGTTACCGCAGGACGAGGCGTCACCGGATCGGAGAAGGCATGAAAGCGCTGCAGGAAGAAGACAATTTCGACATCCCCATGACGTCCCTGATCGACATCGTGTTTCTCCTGTTGATCTTCTTTCTCGTCGCGACCAACTTCAACCGCCGGGAGACCGACCACTCGGTCGTGCTGCCGCAGAGCGAGTCGGGCGTCAAGGCGGAAAACGTGCCGAGCCGCCTGGTCATCAACATCCGCCACGAAGGCACCCTCGTCGTCAACGGCAGCGTCCTGTCCCAGGCCGAACTGCGCGCGCTGGCGGGGGAATTCGTCGCCGCCCACCCCGGCCGCCCGGCCGTTATCCGCGCCGACGCCCAGGTGCCGTACCGCGCCGTCATGCAGGTCTTCGGCATCTGCCGGGGCGCGGGGGTGGTGAACGTCGACCTGCCGGTTTTGGAGCCGGGTGAGCAATGACGAACAATTCTGACAAACGCCGCGCCGTTCCATCCGCACCGCTGTTCGCGGCAGCGGCGTTTTTGCTCCTGCCGATCTTGTCCGCCTTTTTCGCCGCTTCCGCCTGCGCGGGCGAAATCGAACCGCTGCGGGCCGCCCTGCTGACGAAGGAACTGGGCGATCCGCGAAGTCCCGGCAACGCCAAACTCGTCCTCGGCCTGCCCGACGCCTATTCCGCCCCGCACATTCCCGTCCGCGCCCGCGACTTCCGCGTCTATGTCTATCCGGCCGACCTCGCGCCCGAACAGGGTAGGGACGACCGCTACCGGGCCGGCGGCATCTATCTGTGGCGCTCGGGCGGCAAGGTGTTTCTGGACGCGCGCGTTCTGCCGGAGCAGGAAAAAGAAGGGCCGGCGCGGGTGCGGGTCGAATTCGCGCCCGACGGCGAAGTCGTCGCCGAAGGCGAGGCTGAGGGGAGTTCGCGGTACTCGAGCGATCTCGTCGACGTGGTGCTGGCGGTTGACGTCAGCCTGTCGATGAAGCACAACGACCCGAACAAGCGCCGCGTCGCCGCCGCGCGCACCTTTATCGAAATGGCGCGCCGGGGCGGCGGCATCGGCAGGGTGGGGCTGGTCACCTTCAACAGCAGCGCCACTCTCGGCTCGCCCCTGATTCCCCTGGGCGAAGGGGAACGGCTCCTCGCCATCCTCGACAAGGTCGGCGCCGAAGGCACCACCAACCTCGACGCCCCCCTCGACATGGCGATGGACGAACTGCGCGGCTCGCGGAACCCGGTCGTCATCCTCCTCTCCGACGGCAAGAACGAGGGCCACAAATACGAGGATTCGCACCTCGACGCGGCGCGTGAAAACGTGCGCGTCTTTTCGGTCGGGTTAAGTGAGCAAGCCGACCACGACCTGCTCCGCGAAATGGCCGACGCCACCGACGGCATCTATTTCCGCGCCGTCACCGACGACGATCTGCCGGAAATTTACGCCCGCCTCGCGGCCGAACTCGGCAAGCGCCAACTTCTCCAGGCGCGCCGCCTCGACGCGCGCTCGGGCAGCGTCAGCTATCCCATCGACGCCACGGTCGAACGCCTCGTCGGCATGGTCGACGGCGGCGCGCGCCTCGGCGCGACCGGCCCGGAAGCGGGACGCCCGGTCAACCGCGCCCTGTCGAGCGTCTATATGGGCAGCCCCGCCCAGGGCGAATGGGAGTTCACCTGGGAGAACGCTTCCCCGGGCGTCTCCGTCATCGCCCTGTTCGGCGATACGCCGTTCTTCCTCGACGTCTTTCCGCCGCAACTCCGGGGCGACAAGTTTTCGGTCGGCGCGACTCTCGCCCACGGTTCCCGCGCCCTGACGGGCGGGCAGGTGTGGGTCGAACCGCTCCCCGGCGTTCTGCCCCGGCGGCTGCAACTCTTCGACGACGGCCGCCACAACGACGGCGAGGCCAACGACGGCGTCTACGGCGCGGTCGTCGACATGCCGAACGCGCCCGACCAATTCGACCTGGTCCTGCGCGCCGCCGGCCGCGCCTGGGACAAGGGCGATTTTGTCCGCCAGGCCGCCGGCATGGTCATCCGCTCCACCGAAGCGCCGCTCGGCCACGCCGGCATCGGAGGCGACATCGACTTCGGCGTGCTCTTCCCGGGCGAAACGGGAAGCGCCGTCGCCCACATCGACCTGGACGCACCGTCGCCGCGCGAACTTCTCCTCGACCTCGCCTGGTCGAACGGCGGAAGCGACTGGCCCGACTTCTCCTCGTCCGTCTCGATGGACCCGGGCACGCGCGATTTCGAACTGGAGATTACCGTGCCCGCGACCGCCACCCCGGGAGACTACCGGGGCGGCTTTTCCGTCTCCGACGGCGGCGAGTTGGGCGATTCGGCCGAGGCGCGGGTGCGGGTCGGCACCGTACGCTTCGGCACGGCGGGCGAGATGGACATGGGCACGGTCCCGCCCGGCACCTTTACCAGTACCGTTCTGCGCATCCCTGTCGACGCCGACAAGGCGGCGGCCCTGCGCGCCTCCACGCTCGGCGGCGACGACGTGCGCCTCGGCGACAGGCCGGACCGGGTCGACGCCGGCAGGAGCGAAATCACCGTCGAGGTGATCGTCTCCGCGCCGATGGGCCAGCCCGAAGGCACCTACCGGGGCGGCGTCGTCCTTGAAGCCGGACCCGGCCGGGTGGAAATCCCGCTGGTGTGGCGGGTCGTCCCCTATAGCGCCAGGGCGGAGGAACTTGCGCCCATACCCGGACTGCCGCCCCCGCCGGAACTGGCCGGCAACGACAGGCCGCTTCCCGAGACGCCGTCGTTCATGCCCGACATCGCCGTGCCGGAACGCGCGCCGTCCGAGCCGGTCGATTCGCCGTGGGAACGCACCAGCCAGGCGCTCCGCGACCCGCCCAGCATCCCCGAAACGCCGGCCACCCGGCCAAGCTTCGATTTCTCCCTGCCGGAACGCGCGCCCGCCGGCGGCAGCTTCTGGAGCGCGTGGTGGCTGTATATCCTCGCCGCCCTGCTGCTTCTTCTCCTGCTCCTCCTCCTGCTCGCGTACATCCTCTACCGGCTGGGTAAGAGCGCGCTAGCCCGGTTCCTGCTCGTCTCGGCCCTCGCGAACCTGCTGCTGCTGGGTATTTTCGTGCTGCTCCTGAGCGCGGCCGACAGCGTCGTGCCCCGCACCGTGCCGGCGGTGGCGGTCAACCTTGTCGAAAATTCCGAACCGGTGCGCACGGTCGAACTCACTGACGTCGAAAAAGACCTGATCGCCTTCGCCGGCACCGACGGCGCGGCGGCGGGCGGCGGCAGCGGGTCGGGCCTCGGAGAAATCACCTTTGCCGAATCGGCCGCCTCCTCCGCGTCGTCGGGCGGCGAACTGGTGAGCGAAAAAGCATCAACCTTGCCGGACGGCATGGAGGAGGGCCTCGCCCTCGCCGACGCGCGCGCCAGCCAGTCGGCGGTGCCGCTGGATACCGACCGCTCCGAATCCTCGTTGCAGCGCCGCGAACGGCGGCAGGAGCGCTCGCGCGAGGAAGAGCCGACCCTCGAGATGCCGGAGATGGAAGAGCCGCCGCCGGACCTGAGCGCCACACCCGGCGCGGCCCCCGAAGTCGGCGAAGCCGAGTTCCAGCTCCAGGCGAACGAGGAATCGGACCGGCCGGTGTGGTCGGACGGCGTCCGGCCGCTCCAGCCGCTGGCGAGCGATCACGGCCTCCTGCAGGTCGAAACGGCGGGCATGGAAAAGGTGGCGATGGACCCGACGGTAAGCCGGGTCGACCCGCGCGGCCGGCGGCGGAACACCCGCGAATCCAGCGATGCCACCCCCGAACCACGGGTGCAGATCGCCGATCCCGTTCGCGACGAACTCCAGGAAACGGCCGCCTCGGGCGAGGCCGCCACAGGCGATCCGGGCGTCGAAGAGGTGCGCGTCGGCGCCGTGGCCGCCGGCGTGGATATTTTTGGCGAAAAGCCCGGCGCAGTCGTGCCGCCAGGCCTCTCGCGGCTGCTGGACTCCAATCCCGACCCGATGCCGCGCGGCATATCGGGGCAGGACACGGCCGAGCAGGCTGCGTCGCGAGGCGGTCCCAGAACCCAGCGCGGCGGTTCGGAACGGTCTGGCGCGAGCCAGCCCGCGCCCCGGGGCGACGTGCCCGGCGGCGGCGGCGAGGGCGGCGGCGACGGCCTTGCCGCCACTGGAGCGGCAGGCAGAAATGGCGGCGGTCGGGTCGGCGAACGCCGTTTCGACGAAGGCGGCGGCGATGAAGCCGGCGGCGGCGACGGGAACGATCTTCTCGAAGGGCTCGGCGGTCCGCGCCTCGCCGATGCCGGTCGCGGCGGCGGCGCGTCTCCGAACCCGTTCGGCGGCGGTTCGGGCGACCGGGCGGAATTCCAGCCGAAAAACGGCAGCGGCGGCGGCAACGGCATGAACCGGGACGGCTCGCTCCGGAGCGACCGCAACGGCACCGGCGACGACGGGCCACAACCCGGCGACGGCATTCCCGGCAGCCTTGCCGGAACCGGCGACGGTTCGGGCATGGACGGCCGCGACCGGACCGGCAACGGCGCGCAAAACGGGCGCGGCCGCGGCGACGCCGGCCTGGGCGAAGGCCGCTTCGACGACATGGCGGGAACGTCCGGACTCGACGGCAACGGATCCAGCCCGGGGCAGGGCGTGACCGGGAACGGCGCATCCC
>JAJQBO010000266.1 GCA_021203245.1 Planctomycetaceae bacterium | reverse complement strand
TTACTTCGCCTTGAGCTGCTTGACGATTTCGTTGCCGCGGTCGCTGCCGATGCCTTCAAAGAACTTGATGACGCCGTCCTTGTACATGCCGGTCTGCGCGTCCTTGATCGCCTTCGGAAGCGCTTCGCGGAACAGTTCGAAGCACTTGATGTCCGGGTGCGAGTAGTTCAGGCGGATATACTCGGTCGCGCCCACGTCCCCAAGGCCGTCGCCGGTGATGGTGGCAATCTTGTATTTCAACAGCGCGGTCGAGATCTCCTGCGCCGACACACCGGTACCCGAAATGTCAATAATCATGCAGAAACCGTACTGCGGCTTCACCGGAATCGTCACGCCGTCCGTCTTCGCCACCGTCTCTTCGATGTGCTTGTAGTTGCGGCGGATGATCTCCGTCGACTTCTCGATATAGTCGTGGTCCTGCATCGCGGCGAGGGCCGCGTACTGGCCTTCGTAGTTGATGTGAATCTTGGTGATTTCCATCTTGATGAGGAACGTGCCACGCAGCAGCCCCGGGTGGCCGGCCATGAATCCGACGCGCAGGGCCGGCATGCCGTAGCCCTTCGAGATGCCGCTCACCGAAATAACGTGGTCCATCGGCGTCTCGGGCGTGTGCAACGACGCCATCGGAATCTGCTTCGCGCTCGGGTCGGTCTGGTGCGTGTTATGGGTCACGTTGTTGAAGATGACGATGTTGTTCTTGCGGGCAATATCGGCAATCGCCAGCAGTTCTTCCTTCGTCGCGACAACGCCGAACGGGTTAATCGGGTCGCAGACGACGATCATCTTCGTCTTCGGGGTGATCGCCGCTTCAACTTCCTTCGGGTCAAGCTTGTAGCCGTTATGTTTGCCGAGCTTGATCGCCTTCACGGACGCGCCACAGGCTTCGGCGGCGGGGACGAAGTGGAAGTAGGCGGGGTCGGTGACGATGACTTCGTCGCCTTCGCCCAGATAAGTCATGTAGGTATAGCCGATACCGCCCTGCGCACCTTCGACGCCCATGACGGTAAAGTCGGGACCAAGCTTGCGGCCGAACTTGTGCTCGGCGACGAGCGCCTTGAGTTCGGGCAGGCAATCGGGGGGATAGACAGCCATTTCCGCGCGGGTGGCGTGTTCCTTGAACGCCTTAATGGCGGAGTCGGGCGGGCCGATGTGGTTGGCCATGTAGCCCATGTCATAGTAGCCGTCGCCGGTGACGTTGTAGACACCGTTCGGGAGAAGGTCGTCCCAGTTCAGACCGAGAATGTCGATGGCGCTCTTGAAAGTGAAGTAGTTCCCCATACCCTGGGGGTGGTGCAACAACGTCTTCGCACGCTTCGAAAAGAACTTGTCCTGCATTTCCGCAATGTTCATCCTGCTGCTCCTTTTACAAGAGTATGGCTGTGCCGCTAACGAGGTTTTTTTGCTGACAATATGGTCGACTTGATGAATGATTGTTCTTTTTATTTGCTCTGTCGACAGTATAATATACGAAAATGCTTGGTCAAATGCTTTTTAATAAAAAAGCATCCTGCGGATTAATTACGCTACGTTAACCTTTACGACAGTGAAGGTTACAGTAAAGTTGAATTTTCCGGGCGGCGTTTTTATGGGTGGTATTCCATTTCCGCAGATAACGGCCGTCCAGCAGCCATCTGAAGAAAATAATTGTGGACGCGGAGATCGTCGGTCAGTTCGGGATGGAATGCCGTTGCGAGGATATTGTCCTGGCGCACCGCCACCGGCTGGCCGTTCAGGACAGAGAGCGGCACGACCCGTTCCGTGGCGTCGAGAATAGCGGGCGCGCGAATAAAGACCATGGGAACCGCCCCCATGGAGGCGAAGTCGGTGCTGGTCGTAAAGCTGTCCACCTGGCGGCCGTAGGCGTTGCGTTTGACCCGTACCTCGAGTTCTCCGATACGGGCCGCCGACAGCCCCTGTACCTCCCGGGCGAGGAGAATCAGGCCTGCACAGGTACCGAAGACCGGCAGGCCCGCACGCACGGCGGAGGTTATCGGGTCCATCAGCTCCAATTCGACCAGCAGCTTCGCCATAACCGTGCTTTCACCGCCGGGGATGATCAATCCGGCCAGACGGTCGCTGAAATCCGCGCGCTGGCGGATGGTCCTGGCCGTCACGCCGGGAAAGCGCGCGAGAACGGCGGCATGCTCGGCGAATGCGCCCTGGAGCGCCAAAATCCCGATATCCATGTTCAGCCCTTTCATTTGCCCCGCTCGGCCATCAGCGCCTGAATCTCCTGTTCGTTTATGCCGACCATGGCCTCGCCCAAATCTTCCGAAAGGGCGGCCAGCATCGCCGCGTCGGTATAATTGGTCACCGCCTTGACGATGGCTGCGGCGCGCCTGGCCGGGTCGCCGGATTTGAAAATGCCCGAGCCGACGAAAACGCCTTCGGCGCCAAGCTGCATCATCAGGGCGGCGTCAGCCGGGGTCGCCACCCCGCCGGCGGCGAAGAGCACGACCGACAGCTTGCCCGCCTTGGCGACGGATTGGACCAGTTCGAAAGGCGCGGCGAGTTGTTTTGCCGCTTCATAGAGCTCGTCCTCGGCCATGGCGGTAAGGGAGCGCATCTGTCCGGCAATTTTCCGCATATGGCGCACCGCCTGAACGATGTCGCCGGTTCCGGGTTCCCCTTTGCTGCGAATCATGGTCGCGCCTTCCTGGATGCGGCGGAGCGCTTCGCCGAGATCCTTGGCGCCGCACACAAAGGGAACCGAGAAGCGCGTCTTGTCGATATGGTGAACATCGTCGGCGGGCGACAGCACTTCGCTTTCGTCAATGTAGTCGATGCCGATGGCTTCGAGAATTTGCGCCTCGACGATGTGGCCGATGCGGACCTTGGCCATGACGGGGATACTGACAGAGTCCTGAATGCCCCGAATCATCTTCGGGTCGCTCATCCGGGATACGCCGCCGGCAGCACGTATATCCGCCGGTATTCGTTCCAGAGCCATGACCGCACACGCTCCAGCCGCTTCGGCGATGCGAGCCTGCTCAGGATTGGATACATCCATAATAACGCCACCCTTAAGCATCTGGGCCAAATTCCTGTTGATCTCTGTTCTTTCCTGCATGGCGATTCCTTCCGGTACATGGTTGACGGGGAAGCAGGTCATGATTGACCTTTCAGGATAAATAGTATCCATTCTGGTATGTTTTCAAGTTCCAGATCATACATTCTTGATGGGTCCAGTTTTCAACCGGAGCTCCATTTGCTTTCATCCTCGAATAAGTATGGAATGCCATCATATGGCACCATATTTACAATATAAGTGCGGCCGTTTCGGCCAGCGACGGCAGAAGACTGCGGTACCGTCTCCACGGCCACGATTCAGGAGACAAAGCGGGTAGCCTCTGTAAAAATTTCCGGCCACATACGTTTCACGTACCATCGTTTGCGGATTACGCTTATCCATTCGGAATTGATTGACGAGTATCCAACGTTAACCAGAAATGAAAGAAATAATTTGAAACTGCATCATTCTTTAACGTTAATATACATGAATTATAACCTGCACGGCGGATTACGAGGGGATCCATAGTGAAAGGCAGACAATGGCCGCATCCACGGAAATGCGGGGACGGCTTACCCTCTTGTTCCTCCTGCTGATTGGCTTTGGACAGGCGCTGGCGGAAGATGTTGCTCCCGCCGATACGGACATCTCGGCCTATATCAATAACGGTCATTACGACTTTTCGCTCGGCGGCAACGCGCTCTGGAATTCGCAAGTATTTATTAACAACGCGGCCAAAGCGAACTTGACCATCAACGGCAATTTCAACAGCGTTGCGCTCCGCGCCGGCGGCATCAGCCTGTTGCGCGATTTTAGCGTCGATAACACCGTCACCATAACCAACACTTTTTTCCGCCCGTCAAATACCAATACCGCAAATAACGATTACCTCATCGGCATTGGCACCAACAATGTAACGACCAACCTCACTCTCAGCGGCACGGTTTTTGAAGGCTTTAACCGGACGGCCAACCGCGGCGCAACCGTCTTGTACGCCTATGCGCCGGGAGCCACCGTCACTGTCGACGGCGGCACCGACGGCCTGGTGTTTCGCGGCAACCGCGCCGAATGGGACGCCGCCGGCGCTGTTGCCGTTTCCTACGCCAATCTCACCTTCAACGGCAATGTCACGTTCGATTCCAACTGGACCGGAAATTACGGCGGCGCCGTTGTCGTCTACGATTATCAGAATAGGCTAACCTTCGCCGGCAACACCACCTTTACCGGCAACCATGCCTCGGTTTTCGGCGGCGCCATCGATGTCTGGGGCGGAGCAGCCACAGTCGTCTTCGAAGGGGAGTCCACTTTCGACGGCAACTACGTGTACTTCACCCAGGGGAACAGCTTCGAACAGCCGCGCCACGTCACCGATCAGCACGCCCGCGGCGGCGCCATCAATATAGGCTATATCGCCTCTACCGGAAGCGGCGCGTCCGTCACCTTCGACGCACCGGTCACCTTCTCCAACAACTACGTGGTCAGCACCGGCGCCAATGCCAATAACCGTAACGCCCTTGGCGGCGCTGTCAGCGTCTACGGCAACAATTCTTCGCAGGATTATCGTCTTGTTTTCAACAAAGCCGCCACGTTCCAGGGCAATTACGTCTATGCGACCAATGCCCAGGGAACAGCCAGCGGCGGCGCCATTTATTACGATTCGCGGGCCGCACAACTCACCATCTCCTCGGGATCGAGTTTTAGTGACAACTACGCCAAAACCTACGGCGGCGCCATCTATCTTCAGGCCGGTACCATAAACCTCAATGCAGACACCGCCGACATCACCTTTTCCGGCAACCGTCACGGCGCCGAATTCGGGGTTGCTCCGGATTACCGGCCGATCACCGGCAGCGGCACCCCGAACGCCATTTACCTCGGGAGCGGCGGCACCCTCAACCTGCAGGCGGGGAATGGCCAGACCATCCATTTCCACGATCCCATAGCCTCGATAGCAGGCTCGCAGGTGGTGGTAAACAAGACTGGCCCTGGCGAGGTGGTATTTTACAGCGACAACGGCCTGACCACTCTGTTCAACTCAACCATACAGGCAAACACGAACGTGCAGGGCGGTTTGTTCACCCTGGCGGACGGGGTGGAATACGGCAGCGCCGATTACGGCGTCTTTACCGTTGATGACACCGCCACAGTGCGCGGCGGCGGCGGCGGCGCGCTCAATGCGGGCGCGCTTGTCATCCAATCCGGCGGCGCGCTGGGAGCATCGGGCGGCGTATTCACCGTCAACGCGGGGACCGCCACCCTGCAGCAAGACGCGAAGCTGATCGGCTTCGGCACGCTGGCTTCGACGACCAACCTTACCATGAACGGGACGGTTAATCCCGACATAGCGGCCGGAGACTCGCTCACTGTCACCGCGCGGCTGGTCGGATCGGGCGGCCTTGACAAAACCGGCGACGGCACATTGACGCTGGCGGCGGCGAACACCTATGCCGGCGCGACCACGGTCAATGCCGGCATCCTGGCCGGCGGCACGGAAGACGCCTTCGCCGCCAGTTCGTCCGTGACCGTCAACGCGGGCGGCACGCTGGACACCAACGGGTTTTCTCAAACAGCGATGAATCTGAGCGGTTCCGGCGCTCTCCGGCTGACCGATGCCGATCTGGTGGCGGTGATGAGTTCCGACCGGGAATTCTCGGGCGTAATCAGCGGCACCGGCGGCCTTGGCGTACGCGGCGGCAGTACGCTGACCATATCCGGCGACAATTCCTACGCCGGCACCACCTCCATTACCGAAGACTCCACCATCGTGGCGACCCGCGGCACGTCGCTAGGCAGCGGGCTGGTCCTCGGCCTGGTCGGCTCCACCCTGGAACTGCGTTACGATACGGAAGAGGTGTTCGCCAACCGCCTGGCCGGAAACGCGACAGTGCTGAAAACCGGGGACGGGACCGCTCGCGTCACCGGCAGCGGATCGTACGTGGACCAGATGACGGTGGAAGCGGGCGAACTGTCCCTCGAACAACAGGGCGTGTTCTGGGCCGAGCGCTACACCACCACCACCAACGCCACCACCTCCATCGCCAGCGGATCGAAGCTGTACGCGGCCGAATCCTTTAGCCAGAAAGCCAATTCCACCCTCAATGTGCAGATCGGCAACAACGAACCGGCCATCACCGCCATCAGCGCTAGTATCGACGGCACCCTCAACGTCACCGGATTCACCTCCGGTCCGCTGGCCTCGGCCAGCCAGGTGGATGATGTCGAATACACCATTATCCGCACCTCGAAAGGGATTACCGGCAATTTCGACGTCACGGCGGTGGACAACGCCGGCGTCACGGCCGACTACCTGACCATCCGCGGCGAGGTGACCAACAGCAGGCTCGATTACACGATCGGACTGGATCTTCGCTGGAACGCGACTGCGGACGCGCTTGGCACGTTCACTCTGACAGACGCCGACGATGCGTTCGACGTGGACGTTGTCCTCGCCGATCGGGGACAAACGTTTCTCAACGGCTGGAACGGCAACTCGCTAACCAAAGCCGGTCTCGGCACCCTTACCCTGTCGGCCCAGAACACCTACTCCGGCGCGACAGACATCCGGGACGGCACGCTGGCCGCAGGAGCGGCGAACGTGCTGGACAACAGTTCCGACACCACCGTCCAGACCGGCGCGACGCTTGATCTCAACGGATTCGACCAGCTGGTCAACAACCTGTCCGGCGGCGGATCGGTAATCCTGGACGGGGCCGAGCTGACCGCCGTGTACAACCAGAACGAAAGCTTTACCGGCAACCTGTCCGGCGGCGGCACGTTTATAAAGGATGGCGCAAGCGATCTCACCCTGTCGGGAACGAACAGCCACACCGCCACCATTGTCCGCCAGGGCGGCCTGGTCGCCGCCAGCGCGTCGGCGCTGGGCGAGGGAACGGTGGCCATGGAGACGAACGGGCGGGTGGATCTTGCCCTCGCCTCCGCAGGCACCGTGGACAACCAGTTTTCCGGGGCGGGAACGCTGCGCAACCTCGGGCTCGGCACCGCCACCCTGACCGGAGCCGGCTCGAATGTCGGCTCCGTGAACGTCGCTTCGGGCGAACTCGCGTTCAGCCAGAACGGCCTGTTCACGGCCGGTTCCTACCGCACCGTCAACGGCGCAACCACCAGCATCGGCGAGACGGCACGGCTCGACATCGGCGGCGCGTTTGTTCAGGAAGGCGGCAGTTTCCTCAATGTCGCCATCGGCCAGAACAATGAACCGGCCATCACCGCCGACAGTGCCCAACTGGCGGGAACGCTGACCATCACCGGTTTCAACGCCGACATGTTCCGCGCCGCCAGCCGGTTCGCCGACAATTCTTATGATGTGGTGCAGACCACGCAGGAAATGACGACAGGGTTCGATGTGGTGGACATCGGCACCATTATCAACCCGGTCGATTATTTGACCGTAGACGGTTTTTTCAATGCAAACCACACCGTGTATTCGGTCGGTTTCAAACTGACCTGGTATACAGGCGCGACCAATGCCCACGGTACCTTCACCATCGCCGACGGCGAAACGTTCAACGTGGACGGCGATATCCGACTGGAAAATCAGACCGGTTCTTTCGATTCGGGCTGGAGCGGCAAGGATTTGACCAAGGCCGGCAACGGCACCCTGATTCTTTCCTCTGTTCCGAAAACCTACACCGGCAGCACCACTGTCGAGGCGGGCATCCTGGCCACAGCCGTCAATGACGCATTCGCGGCCAGCACGTCGGTGGATGTCCAATCGGGCGGAACGCTGGCGCTACAAAATACCACGCAAACGGCGCAGAACCTGGAGGGGGACGGCGCGGTGCAACTGGGTGGCGGCAGGCTGAACGTGCTCAGCACTTCCGCCACCGAGTTTGGGGGAGTGATAAGCGGAGCCGGATCGGTGGACAAAAGCGGAAACGCCGATTTTACCCTGTCCGGCGACAACACCTACGAAAACGGCACGTCCGTTACTCAGGGCAGGCTTATCGCCGCGTCCGCCACCGCTCTCGGAAGCGGCACGGCGACGGTGGCGGACAACGCGTCGCTGCGGCTGGACATCGCCGGCGGCGGTACTGTCGCCAATACCCTGAGCGGTACGGGCAGGCTGGAAAAAGCCGGCGCCGCTACGGTCCGCCTGACCGGCACAGGGTCATCCATTGGTGAAGTCAATGTATCCGGGGGCAATTTGACCCTGGCCCAGACCGGCGTGATGACGGCGGGCGAGTACACCACTCGTAGCAACGCCACTACCGCACTGGAAAGCGGCTCGCAATTGAGAGTAAACGGCCAATTCACCCAGGAAAGCGCCGCCACTCTGGAGGTGGCGGTGGGTATGGCGAACAATCCGGCAATACAGGCGGGAAGCGCGCGCCTGGGCGGCACGCTGAATGTGACCGGCTTCGACGCGGAGGCTTTCACCCGCTCCAGCGCCATCCCGACCGACCTGTACACGGTGGTTTCCAGCGATACCGCGATTACCGGCTTATTCACCAGCGAGACCATTGATTCAACTGCGCCAGTCGACTATCTCACCCTGGCCGGCTTTTTCAGTGAGGACAGAAAACAATACTACGTCGGTCTCGACCTGACCTGGAACGCGTCCACCGATCGGGCGAACGGCACCTTCGATGTGGCCGACGCGTTCGTGGTGGATACGGTATTGCGGGATCGTTCCGGCGAAACGTTCGATTCCAGCTGGGACGGTCACAGCCTGACCAAAAACGGCAGCGGCACCCTCACCCTGGCGGCGGTCAACACTTACGAGGGATCGACAACGGTAGACGCCGGCACCCTGGTGCTGGCGACGGACAATACGATTAAAACCAGTTCGGCGGTCACGGTGGTTACCGGCGCGACGCTCCGACTCAAGGGAACCGCCCAAACTGCGAACAACCTCTCCGGCGGCGGGACGGTGGCGCTGGGCGGGACAAACCTGACTTCGGCGTACAGTGGCGCGGACAAAACATTCTCCGGGCAGATGAGCGGCACCGGGCGGTTTGTCAAGAGCGGGACGGGACAGCTTACCCTGTCCGGCGGTAATACCTACTCAGGCGGCACCACCGTCTCGGACGGCCGGCTCGTCGCCATTCATTACGATGCACTGGGAACCGGGGCGGTCACCATCGATAACCCCGGAATACTCGAACTGGCGCTTGACGCCAGCGATGCGCTGGACAACGCCTTATCCGGCGGCGGACAGGTGTTGAAAACAGGAACAGGCACGACCTTTCTGACGGCGGCCGGATCGTCGGTCGGTGCGGTGGACGTGCAGGCGGGCTCCCTCGCCCTGGCCCAGACCGGCGCCTTTTTTGCCACCGGATACACTATCGGCGCGAATGCGGCTACCAGTATTAGCGGCGATTCCCGGCTTGATGTATCGACCGGCTCTTTTACCATGAGTGATTCCACCTCCGCCCTGTCGGTGACGGTGGGACCAAACAACCAGCCAGCCATTACCGCCAACGCCGCCACCCTGAACGGTACGTTGAACGTCACCGGTTTCCGCACAGAGGACGGCCTGGCCAGAGCGTCCGCCCTTATCGGCTTCGAGAACAGGTACGAGGTGGTGCGCTCAAACAGCACCATCACCGGCAATTTCACCCAGGTCAACATCGGCACCGCCGCCAGTCCGGCGGATTACCTGACGCTGGAAGGCACGGTGATCGATAATTCATACTTTATTACCTTCGGCCTGACTTGGGAAGCCAGTGAGGCCAGAGCCCACGGCGAGTTCAATCTTGTCAACGAAGACGAGCGGTTCGTGGTGGACACGGTACTGGCCAACCGTTCAGGCAGCTTTACTTCCAGCTGGGACGGAAAAACTCTGACCAAGAATGGCGACGGTACTCTGGTTTTGGCCGCAAGCAATACCTACGGAGGTTCCACCCTGATCCGGGGCGGCACGCTTGAGACTGGGGTGGAAAACGCGTTCGCCGACAGTACCAGGGTAACGCTTGACAACGGCGCGACACTCGACATGAACGGATACAGTCAGACGGTCCAAAACCTGAGCGGCGAGGGAAATATCAGTTTGGGCGACGGGAACGCCACGTTGACGCTGGCAGCCTCACAGTCTGGTAATGACTACTTCGGGGTGATCTCAGGTAATGGCAAATTGATTAAGACTGGATCTGATGCACTCACTCTTAGCGGCCGAAACACCTATACGGGCCGCACAGTTGTCGAAGCTGGAACGTTGATACTCACCAACGGCGGCGCGCTATCGCGCGGAAACGTCGAGGTAAGCGATGGTTCCAAGCTAACGCTCAATTTTACCGGCGATGAAACATTCACCAACAAACTTACATCGAGTAACGGAACAATAACCAAGTCCGGCTCAGGTATCGCCCGCCTGACCGGAGAAGGCAGTTCGGTCGGCGTGGTGGAGGTGACCAATGGCGAGTTGTCGTTCGAGCTAAACGGCGAGTTCACGGCCGCACAAATTACCACGGCCGACTCCGCCACCATCAGTATCGGCCCGCAGTCGCAGCTTACCATCACAGGCGAACTACGGCAGTCGGGGGCTAACTCGGTTCTTAATGTCACCACCGGTACGGACAACAATCCGGTCATCCAGGCTGACACGGCCCAACTCGACGGTATATTGAACATCAGCGGATTCAGCAGCCAGACCTACGAAAAAGCCAGCGAGCTTCCGGAATCCGCTTTCACCATTATTAAAACAACCGGCGGCATTAATGGGGATTTCGACAGGGTGGTTATTGGCAATGTCATCGATCCTCTTGATTACCTGGCGGTAAAAGGCGGAATCAGCAGCGATAGTAAAAATTACGAGGTCGGCGTGCAGCTTGCCTGGAATGCTGGCAATAATGACGCCACCGGGACATTTACCATTTCCGGCACCGATACGTTCGAGGTGGATGAAGCGCTTGTTAACCAAACAAACGTTCCAGGCACTAATCCATGGAATGGTCAGGATTTGACCAAGAAGGGGACGGGAACGCTTATTTTATCCTCCAGCGCCAATTCCTTTACCGGCAGCACCGATATCCAGGCCGGTACCTTGCGCACGGGGGCGGACAATGTTTTTGATGACAGTTCGAGCGTAAAAGTCGCCGCAGGCGCTGTGCTCAATACCGGAAAAGCCGACGGGCAATCCTGGTACGACCAAACCGCGAAACAGCTTACCGGCGACGGTTCCATTATCCTCGGCGGCAATAACACCTTGACCGTGGGCTCGACCGATCCGCCGGTTCCAGATTCAGTCTTCAGCGGTACCATTAGCGGCGACGGCATGCTGCGTAAGGTTGGAACGACCTCGACCCTGCGCCTGTCCGGTGAAAACAGCTACACCGGCGGGACCGAGATAGTCGGAGGCACATTGATCTTGCAGCGCGGTAACTCCGCCGGAACCGGTTCTATATCCACAAACAGCGGTTCCACCCTGCAACTCGACATTGCCGCCAGCCAGACCGAAACGTTCGATAATTCCTTGTCCGGAGACGGCTCACTGAACAAGACCGGCGACGGCACGGCCGAACTCACCGGCGGCGGAATAATCGGCAATGTCAATGTACAGGGCGGCACGCTGGCTTTGCGCCAGGACGGGGTCCTGCAAGCCGCAGGGTATGAAGCCCAAACCGGCACGACCACCGATATCGGCGCGCAGTCCCAATTGAATGTTTCCGGAACGTATACCCAGGAAAACAACTCCACCCTGCATGTCGCCATCGGTTCTGTTAACGAACCGGCCATTAAGGCCGGTGAC
Organism: Planctomycetaceae bacterium; assembly: GCA_021203245.1. GTDB lineage: Bacteria > Planctomycetota > SZUA-567 > SZUA-567 > SZUA-567 > JAJBSZ01. The sequence continues at coordinate 4,017 of JAJQBO010000266.1, read as the reverse complement.
GCTACTCTCGCGGGCAATCTGGTTATTACCGGCTTCGACACCAGCACCTTCAGCAGCGCCAGCAGTATTCTGAACAGAAACTTCGTGGTGGTGAAAAGCGGCTCGCCTCTGTCTACCGGGTTCACGAGCACGACGATCGAAAGCGCGGGAGTTACGGTGGACTTCCTTACCATAACCGGGCAGATAAACCCTGATCTTGATAATGAATACATTGTCGGGTTTGATCTGAAGTGGAACGCCACCGACGGAACCGCCATCGGCGATTTCACCCTTGCCGAAGGCGAAGTTTTCGATGTCGACCGGGTGCTGAATAATAATGATAATATTATCGATCCCAGTTGGGACGGCACAACCCTGACCAAAAAAGGCGACGGCACGCTTATCCTGTCCGCCCAAAACGGATATGCCGGAAACACCAATATTGAGGCCGGCACCCTGAAGATGGGAACAACCAACGCGATTCAGGAAAGCAGCGGCGTCAATGTGGCCGGCGGCGCGTCCTTCGATTTGAACGGGTTTGACCAAAGCATCAAATCGATTGCGGGCGACGGCTCAATCCTCCTTGGCGACCGCACCTTGTCAGTGGGCCTGATATCCGGCGCGACATCATCTACTTTTGGCGGAACAATAAGCGGCAGCGGTTCGCTCACAATCAACGAGAATCATACCCTGACCCTGTCCGGCGCAAGCGATTATTCGGGCGGCACCACAATCGTGAACGGCACCCTTGTCCTGCAAAACGGATTGGCTGCCGGGACCGGTGATATTAGTGCGGCTACCGGCACCTCCCTGCAACTGGACGTGGATACCACCCAAGCCTTCGCCAACACCCTTACCGGTACCGGCAGGGTGGAAAAAACCGGCGGCGGCACCGCCATTCTGACCGGCGAGGATTCCAACGTCGGCGACGTGAATGTGCAGGAAGGATCGATCACGCTGGCGCAAAACGGTGAGTTTACGGCCCAAAACTACGAAATTCAGTCGGGAGCCGGCACATCCATCGGTTCCGGAGCCAACCTCGTGGTTGAAGACGATTTTACCAAAGGCGCGGACGCCTCGCTGACGGTGGCGATAGGAACGGAACCTACCATCAAGGCGGAGAGCGCCACAGTTGGCGGCAACCTGTCCATCGGAGGGTTTGGCGGCTCCACCGGCGCGACCAAGGCAAGCGAACTTATGGCAAGCAGGCATGTAGTTCTGCAAACCACCGGTCCCAGAGGAATTACCGGTAATTTCACCTCGGTCGATTTCGGCGGGCAACTCGCGGATGCTGAATATCTGGTGTTGAACGGCTCGCTTAACAACACCCGTGACCAATACACGGTCGGGTTCGACCTGGCCTGGAACGCCGGAGCAGCCGAAGGCACCGGCACGTTCACCATTGCGGTGGGGAACGATTTCGAGGTCGATGTCGTGCTTGAGGACAAGGACGATAACGGGCCGTTCGCCTCCGGCTGGAACGGCAGGGACTTGACCAAGGAAGGCGACGGCACGCTGATCCTTTCCTCCCAAAATACGTACTCCGGCGCGACAACGGTCAACGGCGGCACGCTTCAGGTGACGGCAAACAGCGCCCTGGGCAATACCGACTCATTGACAGTGGCGAACGGGGCCACCTTTGATCTGACCGATACATCTCAAGCTGTAGGCTTTTTGAATGCACAAACCGGCTCGGTACTCGATCTTGGCCAGGGAGCGCTGGTGGTGGACAGCAGCAAGGCACCGGGCGGGCGCAGAGACAATACCATTGATGGCACCGTACAAGGTAGCGGTGTGATTAATTTGCTCGATGCCGACCTGACCGTCACCGGCGACAACGCAGGGTATCAAGGGGATGTCAACGCATCGTATCTTCCACTTGCCGCTACCGGTTCGACAATCACCCTGGAAAACGTTCACGGACTGGGAGATTCAGGAACCATAACTTTCGGGAGAAGCGATGATTCCCTCGTGTTTGCGGGCGCCGCCCAGACCGGCACGTTCAGCAAGCAGGTACAGGGCGACGGCACGGTATCGCTGGAAGACGGGACCGACATTACACTGAGCGGAGACAACAGCGATTACAGCGGCAATTTCACGGTCGACGTCGGCGCAACCATGCGGGCCGGGGCGGCGGAAAATCTCGGTACCGCCGGTGTTCAGGTGGGCGGGACCTTGCACCTGTCCAGCGCCGCCGGCGACAATTGGCAGCTCGACAATGCCGTGACCGGCACAGGGGATTTTGTCAAGGACGGCGACGGCGTCCTCAATATCGGCTCGTCCATGGACCAATTCGACGGCACCACCCGGGTGGCAGCCGGCACGCTGGTGGTGGGTGACGACACCGACACCGGTGCGGTGCTGGCCAGCCCGGTGGTTGAAGTAGATGCCGGAGGCAGTTTGTCCGGAACCGGCACGGTCGGCGAGGTGCATAACCGTGGCGTTATCGCCAGCCTCAACTCCGTCGCCGGCTACGAAACCGCTGCGCCGTCAAACCTGCACACCGGCCGCTTGGTGAACGAAGGCAGGATCAGACTGGCCGGAACCGCGGTCGGCAACACCCTCACGGTGTCTGGCGGCATGGAGTCGCAGAACGGGATTCTGGAAATCAACACCGTCCTGGGCGACGATTCCTCCCTGACGGACAAACTTATTCTCGACGGCGGCGTCACCACCGGTACCACCGGCGTTGTCGTACACAACCGGGGCGGCGCAGGCGCGCAGACCGATGTCGGCATCATGATTGTGGAAGCGCGGAACGATGCGACCACAACGAACGATTCGTTCGCGCTGTCGTCGAGCGCCCGCAATTTCCGCATCGGCGCCGGCACCATCGCAGCGGGCGCGTACGATTACTCGCTCCTGCGCGGCGGCAACGGCGGCGCTGAAAACAGTTGGTACCTGGTCTCGGAGGAAAACGCCCGTCCGGAAGCGGGCAACTACCTGGTCAACCGCGACGCGGCCGAAAGCCTGGTTTTCCACACCATGTACGACCGCATGCTGGGCTACCAGGAATACGCCGATCCGGCCACCGGCGAGCGCCGCCTCGACCGCGCCTGGGCGCATGTGCAATATGCCCGCTCGACCCAGAACAGCGTCCTGCCGGGCATGAACGGCGTCACCAGGACCTTTGTCGCCCAAACCGGCCTGGATCTGTGGCGGGCGGAATCGGGCCTCGGCGTGTTCAGCGCCGGCGCGATGATCGGGTTCGGCACCGCCAGCGGCAAAATACACGCCGATTTCACCCCGCTCCCGGCCAAGGCCAACCTGAACGGATATGTGGCCGGCGGCTACGCCACCTGGTTCATGGACCGCCAGCGCGCCGACGGACTGTATGTCGACGCCTGGGTCCAGCACGCCTGGTTCAGAAACCGCACCAGCGGCGCGGGCCTGCCGGGCGAACATTTCAACTCACGCCTGTGGTCGGGTTCGCTTGAGGCCGGCTACGCATTCCCCCTGTACAGGACGGCCACCGCCGCCTGGTCCGTCGTGCCCACGTTCCAAGTCACCTATAACGGATATACGGCGAAAGACTTTGTCGAAGCCACCGGCACCGCAATCAGCTTCACCGATCGCGACCGCTTCCTCACCCGCACCGGCTTCCGGGTAAAGGGCAGGATAGCCGCGCCAGGCCGGTTGCCTTCGGAACCGTATTTCGAATTCAACTGGCTCTATCAGGGCAAACGCCACGGCATAACGATGGATCAGGACCGGGTCTCGCTGAGGAGCCCGCAAAATCTCTACGAAGCCAAGCTGGGCATTGAAGCGGAAGTTCTGAAAAACCTGAGGGTCGGTTTAGGCGTGTCCGGCCAGTTCGGCAAAAACAATTATCGGCGGCTGGCCGGGCAAGTCGGCATCCGCCTTGACTGGTAGGAGATGGTATCCGACAGCCGGGTGTCCTGACGGGTGCCCGGATCTCATGTTGGCCGTTTTTACACAGCTTGTGTCAGCCATTTTCACCCATACATCCCAACCTCCCCCAGCCGTCACCCCGGCGGGAAAAACGTCCGCTGCATCACGAACGGGAAGTTGTGCCGG